>CACOJM010000004.1 GCA_902627565.1 uncultured Pelagibacteraceae bacterium | reverse complement strand
GTAAGTAATGAAAATTTTTGCTGAGTACTTTTTTTTAAAAAAGCAGATCTAATTGCGATTATAAAATCATCTCTGCTTGATGCCATTGTTCTTAATATTCAGTCAACATAGTCGAGAATGTTTGTTCTTGATCTAAAGCTTTTCCTGTTCCAACTGCTACACATGATAAAGGTTCATCAGCTATGTGCACTGGTAATCCAGTCTCTTTAGAAAATCTTTTATCAATATTCTTCAACAACGCTCCCCCACCGGTTAAAACTAGACCCATATCAACCAAGTCGGCTGAAAGTTCAGGTGGTGTACTTTCTAATGCATCTTTAATTCCATTGACCATTTGTTTTAAAATATCATTTAATGCTTCTGCTGTATCTTCCTCTGTAATATTCACCTCTTTTGGTGTTCCAGATCTTAGATCTCTTCCCTTAACAGCATAAGTATTATTATTTGTAGGAATAGCAGTCCCAATTTCTTTTTTTATTTTCTCCGCAGTACTGTCACCAATCATTAAATTATATTCTTTTCTCATATAATTAACCATTGCTCCATCCATCGCATCACCAGCAACTCTTAATGATTTTGAATAAACAAGTCCACCTAAAGACATCACTGCGATTTCACTTGTCCCACCACCAATATCAACAACCATTGAACCTGTAGCCTCTGATATTGGAAGATTTGCACCAATTGCAGCTGCAATTGGCTCTTCAATTAATTGAACTCTTCTGGCACCCGCAGCTAATGCACTATCTTGTATAGCTTTTCTCTCAACTGGAGTTGAGCCAGTTGGAACACAAATTAATATTCTTGGATTAGCAAAAGAACTTCCTTTGTGAACCTTTTTGATAAAATGTTTAATCATTTCCTCTGTAACAATAAAATCTGCTATTACACCGTCTCTTAATGGTCTAATTGCTTGTATATTACCAGGTGTTCTTCCCAACATAGTTTTAGCCTCATCACCAACCGCTAATACTTGTTTTTTTCCACCTTGATCAACAATTGCGACAACAGAAGGTTCATTAAGAACAACACCTTGTCCTTTTACTACAACTAATGTATTTGCAGTTCCTAAATCAATAGCCATATCCTGGCTCCAAATTTTTTTTACTCTATCAAATATACCCATTAAAACACTCCTTTTACTTTTTTTGGTTCAATATTCTTATAAAGAGATTTTTTTTCTCTTTTTATTAACATTTTATTTAATGCATTCAAGTAAGCATTTGCTGATGCTACTAATGTGTCAGTATCTGCTGATTGCCCAACAGTCGTTCTGTCATTTTCTTCAATTTTTACACTTACTGTTGCTTGAGCATCAGTTCCTTCAGTCACTGCATGAACTTGATAAAGAGATAATTTTACATCATGAGGATAAAGTTCTTTAATACATTTAAAAATTGCATCAACTGGTCCATCACCTGTTTGGGAAGTTTTTTTGATATCGCCAAAAACATCTAATGTCATATCAGCTCTTTGAGGTTCGCCTGTGCCTGCAAAAACTTTTAAAGTTTTTAGATTTATAGCGTTTATTTTATTATCAATTATTAAACTATCATCAACTAAAGCTACTATGTCCTCATCATAAATATGTTTTTTTTTATCAGCTAAAATCTTAAATTTTCCAAATGCTGCCTGAACAACATCATCAGTTACATCAGTATAACCTAAGTCACTCAATTTATCTTTAAAAGCGTGTCTGCCAGAATGCTTTCCCATCACTAACGATGTTTTTTTTACACCAACACTTTCTGGAGTCATTATTTCATATGTTTCCCTATTTTTAAGCATACCATCTTGGTGTATGCCAGACTCATGCGCAAATGCATTTTTTCCAACAATTGCTTTATTGAATTGGACTGGAAAACCAGTAGCATTTGATACGATTTTAGAAGCTTTGCTTATTAATTCAGTTTTGATACCAGTTTCATAAGGAAGCAAATCATCTCTTGTTTTTATAGCCATTACTATTTCCTCTAGTGCAGCATTACCTGCTCTTTCTCCTATACCATTGATAGTGCATTCAATTTGTCTTACTCCTGCAGATAAACCTGATAAAGCATTTGCCACAGCTAATCCAAGATCATTATGACAATGTGCAGAGATTATTGCTTTATCTATATTGGGTACGTTGTTTTTTATTGAAGTTATAGTTTTTGCAAATTCTTCTGGTATAGAATAACCAACTGTATCTGGAATATTAATTGTTTTTGCCCCACAATTGATTGCAAGTTCAATTGTTCTATACATAAAATCCAAATCTGTTCTTGTGCCATCTTCACATGACCATTCAACATCATCTGTAAATTTCCTTGCATAAGTGACACTCTCCTTAATAGCTGACAAAACTTGTTCATCAGTCATGTTAAGCTTGTGTTTCATATGAACAGGACTTGTGGATATAAAAGTATGAATTCTGAATCGTTTAGCAAATTTAAGAGACTCGTAACAAGCATCAATATCTTTTTTTGTGGCTCTTGCTAAACCACAGGGAATTGAGTTTTTAATGCTTTTGCTTATAGCAGTGACAGCCTCAAAGTCTCCAGGTGATGAAATTGGAAAACCAGCTTCAATTATATCTATTCCCATTTCATCAAATACTCGAGAAATTTGAATTTTTTCCTCAACACTCATTGAGGCTCCTGGTGATTGCTCACCATCTCTCATTGTTGTATCAAAAATAAATACTTTTTCTTTTTGCGGCATAAAAAAATTTAATTCTTAAATATACAGTCTCTCGTGTAGATTGCAAAATAAAATGACTTTTTAGACCCAATATGAGGATAAATTTACTTCTTATCGCTATCAACTAATTTCTTTTTGCTAATCCAAGGCATCATAGCTCTAAGATTAGCCCCAACTTTCTCCACAGGATGTTCTGCAAGTTTAGCTCTTGTTGCTAGAAAATTTTTTTGACCAGTTTTACATTCATCCATCCACTCTTTTGTAAATTTACCAGATTGAATATCTGCTAAAACTTCTTTCATTCTTTTTTTTGTTTCTTCTTTATTGATAATTCTAGGTCCAGATTGGTACTCTCCATATTCAGCGGTATTTGAAATTGAATAATTCATGTTTGCTATTCCACCCTCATAAATCAAATCTACAATTAATTTTACTTCATGGACTGTTTCGAAATATGCCATTTCAGGTTCATAGCCTGCTTCAACTAAAGTTTCATAGCCATTCTTAATTAGTTCTACAAGTCCTCCACATAAAACTGTTTGTTCTCCAAATAAATCTGTTTCCACTTCATCTTTAAAGGTCGTTTCAATAATACCAGATCTCCCTCCACCGACAGCTGAAGCATAAGACATTGCAAGATCCCTTGCTTTACCTGAACCATTTTGATGAACTGCAAATAAACATGGAACACCTCCACCTTTTTCAAATTCACTTCTAACTAAATGTCCTGGACCCTTAGGAGCTACCATAAATACATCCAGATCTTTCCTGGCTTTTATTAAATCATAATGAATATTCAATCCATGTGCAAAAGCAATTGATGTACCTTCTCTAACTCTTTGTTCTATATGATTCTTATATATTGATGCCTGTAACTCATCTGGGGTTAAAATCATAACTACATCTGCCCATTCGGCTGCATCAGATAAATTCATAACCTTCAAACCTTTAGACTCTGCCTTAGCAATACTTGAGGATCCATCTCTCAAAGCAACAACAACTTCTTTAACACCACTATCTTTCAAATTTAATGCGTGTGCATGACCTTGGCTTCCATATCCAAAGATTGCAATTTTTTTATCTTTAATAAGATTTACATCAGTATCTTTTTCATAAAACATTTTCATATTTTTCTCCTAATAATTAGTTGAATACTTTATCACCTCTTGTCATTGCAACTGCACCAGTTCTGGATATGCTAACTAATCCAAATTTTTTCAGATTTTTTGCCATTTTGTCTATCTCTCTCCTTAATGCAGTAATTTGAATTACATTAGATTTTTTTGTTTTATCCAATATTACAGCATTGTATTTTTTACAAGCATTAATAGCCTTTTTAATTTTATTAGCATTACCAACTACTTTAAATAAGGCCATTTCCTTAAATATCACACTTTTATCATTTCTTTTAAAATCAGCTACTTTATGAACCGGAACTAACTTTTTTAATTGAAGTTTAATTTGATCAACTACTTGGAGCGTTCCAGTCGTCACAATAGTAATTCTGGAAATATTTCTTTTTGCATCAACTTCTGCTACAGCTAAAGACTCAATATTGTACCCTCTTCCAGAAAATAAACCTACAACTCTAGCTAATACCCCAGATTCATTATCTACCCAAACAACAATTATATGTGTATCAGATTTTTCCTTTTTTGTAGAAACACTATATGCTGATTTTGGATTTGCCATTTTTAAACTAGAGTTTTCCCTTTACCGGTAATTTTATTTTCTTCTTTTTCACTTGGTCCTAATATCATTTGATTGTGTGGTTTACCTGATGGAATCATTGGAAAACAATTTTCATTAGGATCTACACGACAATCGAAAATTACTGGACCATCAAATTCAACCATCTCATTTATTTTTTTATCAAGTTCATCTGGTTTTTCTGCTAAAATTCCCTTACAACCATAAGCTTCAGCTAACTTAATAAAATCAGGTAAAGCCTCAGAATAACTTTCAGAGTAATTTTTTTCATGTAATAGTTCTTGCCATTGTCTTACCATTCCCATGTATTGATTATTCAAGATAAAAATTTTAATTGGTAGATTGTATTGAACTGCTGTGGACATTTCTTGCATTGTCATTAAAACAGATGCTTCCCCTGCAATATCAATAACTAGCTTTTTTGGATGAGCAATCTGAACACCAACTGCTGCTGGTAAACCATAACCCATTGTACCCAAACCTCCTGATGTCATCCAACGATTTGGTTTATTAAATTTATAATGTTGAGCAGCCCACATTTGATGTTGACCAACTTCTGTGGTTATATATGTATCTTTATCTTTTGTAAGTTCATAAAGTCTTTGAACTGCATGTTGTGGTTTAATTGTTTTATCACTATTTTTAAAATGTAAAGAATTCTTAGATCTCCACTTCTGAATTTGTTCCCACCATTTTGATATTTTTGGTTTATTAGATTTTTTCAAATCAATATTTTTCTTTTTTAAGGTTTTATTTGTTCCTCTAAGAATTTCTTTAACATCTCCGACTAATGCTAAATCAACTTTAATAATTTTATTAATAGATGACGGATCAATATCTATATGAACTTTTTTTGACTTAGGTGAAAATTCATCAATTTTTCCTGTTATTCTATCATCAAATCTTGCTCCGATATTAATTAATAAATCACAATCATGCATCGCATTATTTGCTTCATAGGTTCCGTGCATACCAAGCATACCTAAAAATTGATTATCATCTCCAGGATATGCGCCTAAACCTTGCAAAGTTGATGTAATTGGGAAACCAGTTAATTCTACAAGTTCTCTCAACGCCTCGCTTGCCTCTGGGCCTGAGTTTATAACACCACCACCTGAATAAATGATAGGTTTTTTTGATTGATTCATTAAGTTAATCAATTGATCAATTTCTTTTTGTGAAAAATAATTTGATGATTTGCCATTTAATTTTTTTTCAATTTTTGGTTTCGAATAATTAAATTTTGCAAATTGAATATCTTTTGGAATATCAACTAAAACTGGTCCTGGTCTGCCAGTTGTTGCAACTTTAAAAGCTTCATGAAGTGTTTTTGATAAATCTTTAATGTCCTTAACTAACCAATTATGTTTTGTACACGGTCTAGTAATTCCAGTTGTATCACACTCTTGGAATGCATCTGTACCTATTAAGTGAGTTGGTACTTGCCCAGAAATACATACTAAAGGAACTGAGTCCATATATGCATCTGTTAATGCTGTCACAACATTAGTTGCACCTGGTCCTGAAGTGACTAAAACTACACCGGGCTTTCCTGAAGATCTTGCATAACCTTCCGCAGCATGACCTGCTCCTTGTTCATGTCTAACTAATATATGTTTAATTGTGGAATGATTTTTTAATTCATCATAAATTGGTAAAACTGCTCCACCAGGATAACCAAAAATATATTCTACTTTTTGATCCTCAAGACATTTAAAAACAATTTCAGCACCTGAATATAATTTTGACATTTATGCAATCTAGCTGAAGTTGTGCTGATTGGTCAAGGCTAACTACGTGATATCTAAATCTTTTTTAAAAATTTACTTAGAGCATCTGAGTCAATTTTATTCCAATCTAACATGTTGCCTCTTCCCCAAGTGGTCTGTCTTTTGGCATATTGCCTAGTCTTTATTGATATTTTTTCAATTACATCTAATTTTGTGATTTTCTTATTAAGATAGTTTCTGATTTCATCAATTCCTATCGCCTTTGAAGCCGTATTGCTTCGAGGAACCTTCAAATTAATGAACTTTCTAACCTCTGGAATGGCTCCATTTTCTATCATTTTTACAGCCCTGATATTTATTCGATTAATTAATCTACTTCTTGGATAATCAATATAAATCTTAAAGAAATCTTTTTTTTCAAATTCTGATTGAGTGTCTCTAAACCAACTATAAATTGATTTTTTTGTAAATGATTTAACTTCAAAAGCTCGTATAACTCTTTGAGTATCAGATGGATTAATATTACCTTTTGAAAGAGGATCTAATTTTACTAATCTTAAAAAAAATTTTTTAGATCCAATTTTTTTATGTAAAAATCTTATATCTTGTCTAAATCTAATTGGAATATTTGGAATACTTACTAAACCATCTGTTAACGCCTTAAAGTATAAACCTGTACCACCAACAAGAATAGGTGTTTTTTTCTTTTTTTTTATATTTTCAATTTTTTCTTTTACTAGCTTAAGCCAATCACCAGTAGAAAACTTTTTTTTTACACTTTGAAAACCATATAAATGATGTTTGATTTTTTTAAATTCTTTTTTTAAAGGCCTCGCTGTTAAAACTCTTAATTCTTTGTAAACCTGCATGCTATCTGCATTAATAATTTCGCCATCAATTTTTTTGGCTAACTTAATTGCAAATGAAGATTTTCCAGAAGCTGTTGGTCCATAAATTAAAATAATTTTGGATTTCAAATCCATAGATTAATCTAATTTTATACCAATATATCTTCTTTGATTTTGGCTATTATAAATTACTAATAATATTGTTTTTTGATTGCTTTTTAGAACTTGTTTAACAACTTGATTTAAATCATTTACATCTCTAATTTTTTTCTTTTGAGCCTCAATGATAATACTATTTATATCAACCGAACTGTTTAAAGGGCTGTCATTTTCAATTTGTGTAATTACTAAACCTGAAGTTTGATTTGGTAAATTTCTATTTTTGATATCATCTTTTGTAATTTCTCTTACGGTAATTTTCAAATCTTCAATAGATGTCTCTTTTAACGGAGGATTTTTTTCACTTACTTTAAAATCTTCTGAAGTTTCTAATCTACCAAGCACGATTGTTTTTTCAATTTCTTTTTTGTTTCTCCAAATTTTAACTTTTACTTTTTTACCAACTTTTGTTTTAGCAACAATAGCTGGTAGTTGTTTCATTTCTTGAATTTTTTTTCCATCAAATTCTAGAATTATATCACCAGCTTTTACTCCAGCTTTTTCTGAAGGGCTACCTTCTGCTACGCTTGCAACTAAAGCTCCTCTTGGTTTATCTAAATTTTCTACTTCAGCAATTTCTTTTGTAACATCTTGGATCCTAACACCCAGCCAACCTCTTTTTGTTTCGCCAAATTCAATAAGTTGATCTATTACTATTTTTGCATTGTTGGATGGAATTGAAAATCCAATACCGATTGAACCACTTCTGCCTAAAATTGCAGTGTTAATTCCAATTACATCTCCGTTCATATCAAATAATGGTCCACCAGAATTTCCAGAATTAATTGAAGCGTCTGTTTGAATATAATCCTCATATCTAGATAACCCTAAAGATCTGTTTCTTGCTGAAATTATTCCTGAAGTAACTGTGCCCCCAAAGCCAAAAGGATTACCTATTGCAATCACCCAATCACCTATACGTGCTTTATCAGAATTTCCAAATTTTACAGGTTTAAATTTTTCTTTTGAATCTAGTTGTAGTACAGCAATATCAGAGAGAGGATCCGCTCCAATAACTTTAGCTTTAAATTCTTTTTCATCATTCAATCTTACTATTATATCCTCGGCGTCCTGAATTACATGGTTGTTAGTCACAACTATTCCCTTTTCATCAATAATAAATCCAGATCCAAGTGCTGAAGACTTTCTTTCCTGAGGAGTACCAAATTCTTTGAACATATCCTCAAATGGAGACCCTGGAGGAAATTGGAAAGGAAAAGGATTAGCTTGAGTAGTAACTATAGTTGTTGTTGAAATATTAACCACTGAAGGCATTAATTTTTCAGCTAAGTCGGCAAATGATGCGGGTATTTCTTTTGATATGGAATTTTTAGAAAAACTTACGATTAGTAATACAGTAATTATTAATATTTTAATCTTACTCATCTTAATTTTTAGCATAATAAATTATTACAAATCCCAATATTGCAAAAATTAATCCACCCAATCTTAATTGATTAGCAGGTATTAAATCTAATTTTTTTAACATACTTTTCATTTTTGATGGAAATATGGCATACAAAATTCCTTCAATGAACAAGAATAGACCAAATGCAATGATCAATTCTTTCATGTAAACTTACTCTGTTTTAGGCTTTATATTTCCAAAGAATTTAAAAAATTCACTATCAGGTGATAATATTAAAGAAGTTTCACCACCAATCAAAGCTTTTTCATAAGCTTGCATTGCTCTGTAAAAAGCAAAAAATTCCGGATCTTGTCCAAATGCACTGGCAAAAATATTGTTCCTCTTACCATCACCTTCACCTTTCATAATTTCCGATTTTTTTTGAGCATCAGCTAATATAACTGTCACCTCTTTATCTGCAGTCGAAGTAATTGTTACAGCCATCTCAGCACCTCTTGCTCTAAATTCCTTAGCTTCTCTTTCTCTTTCTGTTTGCATTCTTCTAAAGATTGCATCACTATTTGCTTGAGGAAGGTCAGCTCTTTTAATTCTAACATCAACAATTTTAATTCCAAAATTTTCAGCCTCTGTATTTACACCTTCTTGTATTAAGGCCATCTGTTTAGTTCTATCTTCTGAAAGAAGAGTTTGTAATTCTTGTTGACCTAAAACGTTCCTTATCCTTGAATTTATAATTGTTGCTAGTCTTGATCTTGCAACTCTTTCGTTTCCAACAGATATGTAGAATTTTAGAGGATCAACTATTTGAAATCTAGCAAAAGCATCTACTATTAATCTTTTTTGGTCAGAAGCAATTACTTCCTCTGGTGGAGTATCTAGATTTAAAATTCGTTTATCTAGGAAAACAACATTCTGAATAAATGGAATCTTAAAATTCAATCCAGGTTTTAAAATTATTCTTTTTGGATCACCAAATTGAAGGACAATTGCCTGGTTAACTTCTTTTACAATAAATATAGAAAAGAAAAGTGTTGCAGCAATTGCAACTAATATTCCAGCTGTAATTTTTCCAAAATTCATTTTAGTTTGTCACTTTCTTTTTTTGTAATTCAGGTAAAGGTAAATAAGGAACTACACCTGAACCTGCATTTTTTTCGATTATAACTTTATCAATATCTGCTAATACTTTTTCCATTGTCTCTAAATACATTCTTTCTTGAGTTACAGATTTAGCATTTTTATATTCATTATATATTGCTAAAAATCTACTAGCTTCACCCTCTGCTTTTGCAACAACTTCTTTTTTGTAAGCTTCAGCAGCCTGTAAAATTTTTTGTGCTTCCCCACGAGCTCTTGGAATTACGTCATTAGCATATGCCTCTGCTTCGTTTTTAGATCTTTCCATGTCTGCTCTTGCAGCTTGCACATCTCTAAATGCATCAATAACTTGATCGGGTGGGTCTGCTTTCTGAGTTTGAACTTGTGTAATTTGAATACCGCTGGTGTACTCATCTAAAATTTTTTGAATAATTTCTTGTGTGTCCGTCTCAATAACCGATCTACCTTCTGTAAGGATTGGCTGAATATTAGATCTTGCAATAACTTCTCTCATTGCGGTTTCTGCAGCTGCTTTTACAGTCCCTTCTGGATCTTGGATTTTAAATAAAAAATTCCCAGCATCTTTAATTACCCAGAATACTGAAAAATCTATGTTAACAATATTCTCATCTCCAGTTAACATTAAGCTTTCTTGTGGAACGTCTGCAACCCCTCCAGAAGAGGAAAATCCACTATCTCTTTCAGATCTAAAACCAATATCTATTCTATTTACTTTTGTAACTTTTGGCGTCAGAACGCTTTCTACAGGAAAAGGAATATGATAATTTAATCCAGGTTGTGTTGTTTTAACAAACTTTCCAAATCTTAAAACAACTCCTTGTTCATCTGGTAGGACCCTATAAAGTCCACTAGCTAACCAGACAAAGCCCAAAACAATTAAAACTAAAATTGCTTGCTTACCACCTGATGAACTTCCACCGGGTAAAAATTTTTTTATCTTCTCTTGAATATCTCTTATTATTTTTTCAATATCTGGAGGTGTCGGGCCTCTACCAGACCCATTTCCATTACCACCACTAGGTGGTGATCCCCAAGGGCTTCCTCCTCTTTGTTGAAAATCATCAGACATACACTATCTATATAGTGTCTAATTTATTAAAAACAAGTTAAGATCAATTTATGACCGATAAAAAGCCCGAACTTAGTGCCGCAATGAAAAGAAAGCTGCAACCAAAGGTTTTTAAAAAAAATCCAATTATTGGAACAAAATTTACCATAGCTATCTCTAGTGCCAAAGGTGGAGTTGGTAAATCTACATTTGCAACAAATCTAGCTCTAGCATTGAAGCAAATCGGTTGTAAAGTCGGCTTATTAGATGCAGATATATATGGTCCATCCATTCCAAAAATGTTTGGAATAAAAGAAAAACCAAAAAGTGATGGTCAAAAATTAGAACCTATTTTGAAGTATGATATTCAATGTATGTCTATTGGTTTTTTGACAGACCAAGAAACTCCAATGATCTGGAGAGGACCTATGGTGACAAGTGCAATAAAAACATTTACACAAAAAGTAAACTGGAAAGATTTAGATTTTATAATTATTGATATGCCACCAGGCACTGGTGATACACAGCTTACCTTTTCGCAAGATATTAAGATGGATGGTGCAATTATAGTTTCTACTCCTCAAGAAGTTGCTTTATTGGATGTTAAAAGAGGAATTAAAATGTTTGATAAACTTGGTGTCAAAATTTTAGGGTTAGTTGATAATATGAGTTATTTTCTTGGAGATAACGGAAAAAAACATAATATTTTTGGAGAGGGTGGTGTTAAGAGAACCGCAGAAGAATTTAAAAAAAAATTTTTAGGTGAAATAATGATAGATCCAATAGTTGGTAAAGCAGCAGATGATGGCATGCCTATAGTTGAGTTAGATCCTAATAATAAAATATCGAAAATTTATATTGAATTAGCTTCTAAAGTTAAATCAGAATTTATTAAATAAAATTTATTGCCAAGGTTTTCCTAATAACCAAAGAACCAAAGAAAATCTAGTACCTGAAGTAACAGGAGTTACACAATGATACATGAATGATGGAAAAATAATTACTGATCCCTGAGTTCGCATATCATCAAAAACTTTAAATCTTTCACCTTTAAAATGTGGACCTAAATCAAATTTTAAATTTCCTCCCTCATAATCTTGAGGGTTGTTTAAATTTACTGTCATACTAATTTTTCTTACTTTACCCCATTTTTTTTTATCTTCTGTAAAAACAGGGACAAGACTTTTGCCATCTTTGCTTAATGGCAAATCTTCAGCATCCATATCTGGAACAGGTTCACCATTAGTATCAGTTACAAATAAATTTTTTTCATTTATTTTTGCTGGTTTATATCTAATGGGGCTATCACTTATTTTTATTGCTGACCTATAAGCATTAATATGATCTGAGGATCCATCACTATGCCATCCATAAAATCCACCTTCATTCTTGTCTCCATGATAAACAGTAAATTGAAAAGTTTCAGCTGTATCTATTGTCCAACCCCAACCCGCTTTTTTATTTGCATCTTTAATAAGGGGTAGAAAAATATCATATATCCATTTTTCATTTAACCAACTTATCTCGCTATCACGTATTATAAGTTTATCTAAATCTTTATTTGCCTTTTTTAATTCCTCTGTAGTTTTGTCTGAAGTAGTATTATTTTCTAAAGCTCTGCTTCTTTCAAGATTAATATTACTTTTTTGTTTTTCATTTAATGTTTTGCCTTTGGTTTCCAACCCTTCTGTTTTATTTTTTTCAATTTTTGAAATCCCTAAATCAATTATTTTTTTACAAATATCTGGTTTGATTAATGATGGATAATTTACGTAAGGAAATGATAATTTCATTAAATTAACTTGTCTTTAAGATTAAAAGCAACCATCAATTCGTTCCACTCTCTTTTTGATAAGCCAGAATTTTCAAGGTCAACTTTTTCTCCTTTTATTAACTTTTGTATGACAAATTTTCCTTTGGATGAAACTTCAGTGCCACCAACTCTGTAGTCCATGAATGCATCGTAAGTTATAGGGACCCATTTTTTCACAGTATCTAACATTAAATCTGCATAAACTCTTATTTCATATTGAGCGTGGTGATCTGCTCTTAATCTTAAAAAATTCATTAAGTTTAATAAATCAGTTTTCCAATACCATTGGGTATAGGTATTTAAGGTTAAATTCATTCTTGCAAGTTCTCTTGCTAGTCCTTTTTTACTTTCGTTGATTGTAGATCCATCATATCTCTCATTTAGCATATTTTCATAGTTTGCATAAGTTCTTTCCGCATCATTTTTTAAGATTTCTAAAACCTCTTTTGCTTGAGCACCCTCTAATACATCGCCTCTTCCTTGCCTATTACTAATAGATTGTGCTGCCAAATTTTCAGATGAAGGTAAATAAAATTCTTTATCTAAAATTGAATATCTGGCAGAATACTCATTTACATTCGCTGTCCGATGTCTAATCCATTGACGAGCAATAAATATTGGTAACTTAACATGATATTTTATTTCACACATTTCAAAAGGTGTGCTGTGCCAATGACGCATTAAATATTTTATCAACCCAGAATCTGTTGAAACTTGTTTAGTCCCTTTCCCATAGGAAACTCTCGCAGCTTGAACTATTGAGGTATCATCACCCATATAATCTACTACTCTCACAAAACCGTGGTCCAAAGCTGGCATTGCCTCATACATTATCTTTTCTAATTCAGGAGCAATTACTCTCTTAGTTTGATTATTTTGTGATTGTTGACTCTTTATTTCTTGTGATTGTTCTTTAGTTAATTTCATGATTGTTATTGAATCTCTTGTAATTCCTTTTATATTAATAAAGTTGGTTTTCCAACTATGACGATAAACGAATTTCGTAATAACCATTACGGACGTGGGGGCAGTACCCACCACCTCCACCATTTACAACTTATGGGGGTGAACTAGATTCGACGGATGTCTAAAAGCTATTCTTTCGTTCGGAATTGTTCCTCCGTAAAGGGCTAATTTATAATTGCTAACGAAAGTTACGCACTTGCTGCTTAATTAGCTTTGTTAATTAAGTAAACGGGGTTTGGGGCACCTGGCAACAGAACGCCCCTTTAATTTCTTTTTTGCAACTCTGCTTGTGCTGCTGCTAATCTCGCTATAGGGACTCTATATGGAGAACATGAAACATAATTTAATCCAGCCTTGGAGCAAAATCGAATACTTTTTGGATCACCCCCATGCTCACCACAAATTCCTAATTTAATTTTTTTATTTTGTTTTTTTCCTTTAGCTACTGCAATTTCGATTAAATCTTTTACCCCTTCATCAATTGAAACAAATGGATCTATAGAAAATATTTTATTTTCTATGTAATCATTCAAGAATTTTCCACTATCGTCACGACTTATACCAAAAGTAGTTTGTGTAAGATCATTCGTTCCAAAACTAAAAAATTCAGCATGTTTAGCAATATCTTTTGCTTTAATAGCTGCTCTTGGTAATTCTATCATTGTGCCAACCAAAAATTCAATTTTTACTTTATTTTCATCTTGAACTTTTTTTGCAATATTAATTACTAAATCCTTCATTATTTTAATCTCAGCTTCAGTAGAGACAAGTGGTATCATTATTTCTGGAAATGCCGATTTTTGCTTATGTTTTTTTAAATCAGATAAAGCTTCAAAAATAGCTCTACATTGCATTTCATAGATTTCAGGAAAAGAAATACCTAGTCTACAACCCCGATGGCCAAGCATTGGGTTTTGCTCATGTAGCTCATCTATTCTTGAATCAAGCTCTTTCTTATCTACATCAAGAACTTTCGCAACCTCTGAAATTTCTTTTTCTGATTTTGGTAAAAACTCATGCAAAGGTGGGTCCAATAATCTTACTGTAACTGGCAGACCATGCATAATCTTGAAAATTTTAACAAAATCTTTTTTTTGGTGTGGCAGAAGTTTTTCTAAAGCTTTTGCTCTATCATCTTGAGTTTTTGATAAAATCATTTCTCTTACAGATAAAATTCTTTCCTCATCAAAAAACATATGCTCTGTTCGACAAAGGCCTATTCCTTCTGCACCAAAATCTCTTGCTGTTTTTGTGTCCAAGGGCGTTTCAGAATTTGTTCTGACTTTTAATTTTCTTATACTATCCGCCCAGCTCATCAATTTAGAAAAATCTCCTGATATCTCAGGTTTTACCGTTGGGACTGTACCTAAAATTATTCTTCCAGTAGATCCATCAATAGTAATCATGTCACCTTCTTTCACTTCAATAGTGGATGTCTTAAATATCTTTCTCTCATAACTTATATCTATTTCACTTGATCCAGAAACGCAGGGTCTACCCATACCTCTAGCGACTACTGCTGCATGACTAGTCATTCCACCTCTTGCAGTTAAAATTCCTTTTGCAGCATGCATACCTTGAATATCTTCTGGTGATGTTTCGACTCTAACTAAAATTGTGTCTTGCATCATATCATTTAATCTTTCAGCTTCCTCTGAAGTAAAAACAACTTTTCCACTCGCGGCACCCGGAGATGCTGGAAGACCGTTTGCAATTACTACTAAGGAACTATTTTCATCTAAAGTTGGATGTAATAATGTATCTAAAGAATCTGGATCAATCCTTAGAACTGCTTCATTTTTAGAAATTAATTTTTCCTTAACCATATCAACAGCAATCTTGACTGCTGACTTTGATGTTCTTTTACCTGAACGTGTTTGCAATATCCAAAGTTTATTATTTTCAACTGTAAATTCTACATCTTGCATGTCTTTATAATGTTTCTCTAACTTTTTTAAAATTTTTTGTAATTCGAAATATACTTTTGGCATCATTTCTTCCATTGATAGCTCTTTTACTTTTGCATCTTTTTTCGCTTTTTTAGTTATATATTGCGGCGTCCTAGTTCCTGCTACAACATCCTCTCCCTGAGCATTTATAAGATACTCTCCGTAAATATCGTTTGAGCCATCGGAAGGATTTCTAGTAAAAACAACACCCGTGGCACAATCGTTTCCCATGTTTCCAAAAACCATAGATTGAACATTTACGGCCGTACCCCATTCAGATGGAATTTGATTAAGCTTTCTGTAAACTTTAGCACGATTACTTTCCCATGATAAAAAGACAGCGCTAATAGCTCCAAATAATTGATCATAAACATCTTGTGGAAAATCTTTTTTTGATTTTTCCTTAATGGTATTTTTGAAATCCTTTATTAATCCATCCCAATCATCCTCTTCTAAATCAGTATCTAATAAAACACCCTTAGTAAGTTTATAATTTTCAATTAATTCCTCAAAATGATAATTCTCAACTCCCATTACTACATTGCCATACATCTGAATAAACCTTCTATAACTATCTTTGGCAAATCTTCCATTTGAGGTTTTTTTTGCAAGTGCAATAACTGTTTTGTCATTAAGACCGAGATTTAAAATTGTATCCATCATGCCTGGCATTGAAACTCTTGCACCTGATCTAACCGATAAAAGTAATGGATTTTTTAAATCTCCAAATTTTTTAGACACATCTTTTTCTATTATTCTAAGTTCTTTTTTAATTTGATTTATTAATCTAAAATTTAATTTTTTTTTATCATTATAAAAAATTTCACAAACTTTAGTCGATATTGTAAATCCAGGTGGGACTGGTAAGCCCATTCTGCCCATTTCAGACAAATTATAACCTTTACCACCTAAAAAATTTTTGGAGTTTTTTATTTTTTTTGAGTCTTTTGACTTAAAATTAAAAATTAGCTTATTCATTACTTGCTTTTAATAATTGAAAATTTGTAAAATTTTGAAATGTTTTACATAACATATTAATAAGTTCCAATCTGTTTTTTCTTAAAGTTTCGTTTTCTTCATTAACCTTTACATTGTCAAAAAACTCAAAAACTTCTTTTTTTGCTTCTGCTAAAATAAGAAGGGATTTTTCATAATTTTCATCGTTATTAATGGTAGAATAGTATTTTTTGATTTCAGTAATTTTTTTATATAAATTTTTCTCAAATTCACTTTTAAAAATACCAGGATCAGTTGTATTTTCTATTTCTATTTTATTATCTTTCAATTCACTAGCTAGAATATTTGATGCTCTCTTGTAACTTGATGTTATATCAATTCCAATCTTATTATTAATAATTTTATTAAGACATCGAGCTTTTTCAAAAGTTGAATATAATTTGTTGAGTGACAATGTTGAAATTGAGGCTTCAATAATATCGTAACGTATTTCTTTTTCTTTTAAGTAATATATAAATCTATCTTTTAAAAAATCATACAAATCTTTATGAAGATTTTTATTAATTAGATTAAAGCCCTGATCTTCATACAAACTAGAAGAATAGTTTAATAAATCTTTTATTTTTAAGTCTTTTTTATTCTCTATGATAGTTCTAATTATTCCAAGGGCGATTCTTCTAAGAGCAAATGGATCTTTAGAGCTAGTTGGTTTTTCTTCAATACCAAAAAATCCGGTCATAGTATCTATTTTATCAGTGATCGATAGTGCAAAACTATATAGTCTTTTAGGAACCCTAGAATTTAACCCGATAGGCAAATATTGTTCGGTTATAGCTAACGAAATTTCTTTATCAAATCCTTGATAAGCCGAAAAATATCCACCCATTAAACCTTGAAGTTCAGGAAACTCACCTACCAATTCTGATGTTAAATCTGTTTTACAAATCGATGCTGATAATTCAACTTTTTCTTTACTGATTAATAATTCATCTGAAATAATTCCTCCAAGTTTTCTCATTCGTTGTACTTTATCAAAATAAGTACCAAGTCCTTTGAAAAAATTCATATATTTTAAATCTGATACTTTTTTGACTAAATTTTGATTTTTATCTTTATTCCAAAAAAAAGCTGCATCATTTAACCTTGCATCAACTACTCTTTCATTCCCAATTTTGATAAGTCCTTTATTATCTTTTCTATTGGCAACAATTAAAAACTCGTTTGTAATTTCATTTTGACTATTGAAAGTTGGAAAATATTTCTGATAAGACTCCATTGTTAGGATTAAAATTTCTTTTGGGATTGATAAAAACTTTTTATCGAAATTACAAAGTAGAATATTAGGGCTATCCACTAAATCTACTACCTCATTAATTAGCTTGGAATTATCATTTATTTTTAATTTATTTTTTTCTAGAATTTTAGAAAAACTGTTATTAATTATTTTTAACCTTTTATTTTGATCAACAAATATTCCTTGTTTTTCAAAAAACTTTTCATAAGTTTTAAAGTTTTCGAAAGTTTTTTTCTTTTCCTCAAGATCCTTATCTATAAACGTTGAATTTGAGGAAACCAGATGATGAAATTTAAAATTAATAATCTTTTTGTCAAAAACTGATAAAATTGATTTCAAAGGTCTTCCCCAATTTAAATCGAATTCGCCCCACTTCATTGATTTTTTCCACTTATAATTTCCTAAAATTTTTGGAATAAAATCTTTTAAAAGATCATGAGTCTCAAGGCTTTTTGATTTTGTCTTAAAAAAATAAAATTCTCCTTTTTCACTTTTTTTTTTATATAAATTTTTTTTTTCAATATGATTAGATCTAATAAAACCCTCAATTGCGTGCTCTGATGCATCAGTTTTAGGCCCTCTAATCTCCTCAGATTTAATATTTATTTTTTTGTCCAGACCCTCAAAAATTACCACCAATCTATTAGGTGTAGATAAAGAAAAATTTTTTTTTGATTTAATTAATTTTTTTTCAAATAAATTGTTAAAGTCGTCTAAAATTCTTTCCCTGAGGTTTTTTTGAAGTCCAGCCGGAATTTCTTCACTAAAAAGCTCTAAAAAAAATTCTGACATTTTATACTTGTGTGTCTATCCAAATTGCTGCAGCTGATTTTGTTATCTCTCTTATCCTTCCAATATATTCAGCTCTCTGTGCAACACCAATAGCACCCCTTGCATCTAATATGTTAAAAACATGACTTGCTTTCAAGCATTGGTCATAAGCTGGTAAAGGTACTTTTTTTTCAACTAGTGATTTTGCTTCATCTTCGTGCATATTAAAAATCTTGAAAAGATTTTCTATATTTGCATGTTCAAAATTATATGCTGAAAATTCTTTTTCAGCTTGATGAAAAACTTCTCTATATAGAACACCATCATTATTCCAAATTAAATCATAAACATTTTTTTTTTGTTGAGTAAACATGCAAATTCTTTCTAAACCGTAAGTTATTTCAACTGAAATGGGTTTGCATTCGAAACCTGCCATTTGTTGAAAATATGTAAATTGGGTTATCTCCATTCCATCACACCAAACTTCCCATCCAAGTCCTGCTGCCCCAAGTGTTGGACTTTCCCAATCATCTTCTACAAATCTAATATCATGATCTTTATAATTTATACCAATTACTGATAAACTATTTAGATATAGTTTTTTTATATTTGATGGAGAAGGTTTGATTATTACTTGGAATTGGTAATAATGTTGAAGTCTATTTGGATTATCTCCATACCTTCCATCAGTTGGTCTTCTTGATGGTTGAACATATGCAGCTTTCCATGGTTTGGGCCCAAGAGACCTTAGGGTGGTTGCTGGATGAAATGTTCCAGCACCAACTTCAACATCATAAGGTTGCAAAATAATACAACTTTGTTTGCTCCAAAATTTTTGTAAATTTAAAATTGTATCTTGAAAAGTTTGAAATTTAATCTTTTTTGCACTTTTTTTAGAGACCATATTTTTGCCAAACAGATTTTTCCTCTAATATATTTGTTATTTGATCTAAATGATCTTTTGATGTTGATAATTTTTTACTTAACCAACTTTTATTTTTTTCAAATTTTTTGATTACCACATTCTCTCCAAATTTTTTTCTTAAAACCTGATTAGCATCTCCAATTTCATCAATTAATCCAAGACCTTTAGCTTTACTTCCAGACCAAAACTCTCCAGAAAATAATTCAACCTCCGATTTTTTAAGTTTAGAACCTCTACTTTTTTCAACAACATCAATAAAGTCTTTGTGTAAATCAAGTTGAATATTTTTCAATCTTTCTATGTCTTCTTTTTTTTCTTCAAGAAAGGGGTCTAGAGTGCTTTTATTTTTTCCTGCTGTATGAACTCTTCTTTCAACGCCAATCTTTTTTATTAGCTCAGTAAAACCAAATGAAGAATAAATAACTCCTATAGATCCAATAATCGAACTTGAGTTTGCGTATATTTCGTCACCAGCACACGCAATCAAATAACCACCTGAAGCCGCAACATCTTCAGCAAAAACAATGACTTTTTTTTTATTTTTTTCAGCCTGATGTCTAATAAAATTATATATTAGGTGCGACTGAACTGGAGATCCTCCAGGTGAATTAATAGTAATTGCAACGCATTGAGCTTTTTTTAATGCAAAGGCTTTAGAAATAATCTCCTCTTGACCTGAAAAATCTATTCCCTGCTTAAATTTTCCTACATTTCCAATAACTCCACTTAGTTTAATATGTGGAACAATTTTTTTCTTTTTTAAAAAAGAGAACATTTTTAATCTTTATAGAATTTTTAATTGAATATAAAGACACCTTATAATTGAAGATTTAGGTGCGTCAATTGATAAGTAATAAATATAAACTTATTATACTAGTTTGTTCACATATATGGGAACTGTAATACAACTTAAAAATCAAATAAATAATTCTTATTTTCAGCTTAAAGATTCAGTTGAGAACAGATTATTTTTAGTCGAGGAAAAAATTAAACTAAAATTATCAAGTGATGTTGAATTAGTCCGAAAAATGACTGACTACCATATTCATACTGGTGGTAAAAGATTAAGAGCATTGCTAACTTTAGGTTCAGCAAAATTGTGTAATTACTCAAAAGGAACCAGAGATATTAATTTAGCAGCTTGTGTTGAATTAATTCACTCTGCAACTTTAATGCACGATGATGTGATAGATAATGGTAGCATAAGGAGAGGGAAAAAAACTTTAAATAAAATTTGGGATAATCATTCATCTGTGCTAGTTGGAGACTATCTTCTTAGCAGATGTTTTGAAATGATGGTAGAAGATGGAAACTTAGAAGTTTTAAGATTACTATCATCAACGTCATCAAAGATTGCTCAAGGCGAAGTACTACAACTTCAACATAAGGGTGAAGTTGATATGCTAGAGGAGACATATCTTAAAATAATATCAGCTAAAACCGCAGAATTATTTGCAGCATCAACAAAAGTTGGAGCAATTTTATCTGATATGGATAATAAGAAGAAAGAAGCTTTAGAGTTTTATGGTAGAAACCTTGGTTTAACTTTTCAAATTGCAGATGATACTTTAGACTATAATTCAGAATTAAAATTATTTGGAAAAAAAATTGGTAAAGATTTTTATGAAGGCAAAGTTACACTCCCAATTATATTGTTATTTCAAAAAGCCAGTATTGAAGAAAAAGAAAAATTAAAAGATATTTTTTCAAAAGATACTAGAGATGAAAAAGATTTGAATTATTCTTTATCGTTAATTAAGAAATATAATATTATTAATGCTTGTTATCAAAAAGCTCAGCACTATATTAATTTAGCCTCCAACTCGCTATCAGTTTTTAACGATTGTGAAGAAAAAAATATCCTTGAAAGTTTAACCTCTTTTAGTCTATCAAGAAATTTTTAAGGGCTTAGAAGACTTTTGACCCAATTATTACTTTCACTCAAAGTATATTTTAATCTTTCATGTATTCTATTATCTCCATCTAGCCAAAATTCAATACTTGATGGTTTTAAATTCCAACCAGACCAGTGATCTGGTCTAGGCACATTATCTTTATCACTATATTTTTTTTTAAATCTCTCCAAAGAATTTAAAAGTTCTTCTCTATTTTTCAAAATACTACTTTGATTGGATGCCCATGCACCTATTCTACTTTCATAACCTCTAGTATTATAATAATCATCCGCTGTTTTGTCATCTACCAACTTTAAAGTACCAACAATTCTTATTTGCCTTAATAAACTTTTCCAATGGAAGCACATTGTAGCATTAGGGTTATCTTTTAATTCATTACCTTTTTGGCTATTCAAATTCGTATAAAAAATAAATCCATTTTTATCAAAGCCTTTTAGGAGAACCATTCTTACAGATGGGATGCCAGTCTTACTTGCTGTTCCTAAGGCTAAAGCATTAGGATCATTAATCTCTTTCTTTTTGGCCTCATCAAACCATTTTTCAAATAATTTAAATGGATCATCAAGATCTAAAAAGCATTTATTCAGCCCTAATGAGTTTTTTTGATTCATAATTTAAACAAAATAATCTATACAATATAAATAATGTCATTTAATACTTTTGGAAAGTTTTTTCGCTTCACTACCTGGGGAGAATCTCACGGACCAGCTATTGGCTGTATAATTGATGGTTGTCCCCCATTAATTCAGCTAAAAGAACAAGATATTCAGAAAGAATTAGATAAAAGAAAACCTGGTCAATCAAAGTTTACAACTCAAAGAAAAGAGGGTGATAAAGTTCAAATTTTATCTGGGATCTTTGAAGGTAAGACGACTGGCACACCAATATCTCTAATAATTTATAACGAGGATGTGAGATCAAAGGATTACAAAAATATTAAAGATAAATTTCGACCTGGGCATGCTGATTTTACTTATTTCAAAAAATATGGAATCAGAGACTATAGAGGTGGAGGTCGATCTTCTGCAAGAGAAACAGCGGCAAGAGTTGCAGCAGGGGCTATAGCAAAAAAAGTTTTAAACAACAAATTAGGTAAAAAATTCAAAATTTCTGCTGCAGTTACCCAACTTGGAATTCTTGGATGTGACACAACAAAATGGGATGAGAAAATAATTTACAAAAATCCATTTTTCTGTCCAGATAAATCAATGTTAAAAATCTGGGAAAAATATTTATTAAGTATCAGGAAAGCAGGATCTTCCTGTGGAGCGGTAATCGAAGTAAGAGCCAAAGGGATTCCAGCGGGTTTGGGTGCACCCATTTATTCAAAATTGGACTCTGATATTGCATCTGCGATGATGAGTATAAATGCAGTTAAAGGAGTAAACATTGGTTCAGGTATGAATTCTGCTCAATTATCTGGTGAAGAAAATTCAGATGAAATTTCACAAAATAATAAAAAGATGAAATTTAGTTCAAATAATGCAGGTGGAATACTTGGCGGTATATCTTCTGGGCAAGAAATAATTGTTTCTTTTGCTGTAAAACCTACATCTTCAATTTTAAAAAGTAGAAAAACAATAAATAAATTTGGAAAAAATACTACGATATCTGTAACTGGTAGACATGATCCATGTGTTGGTATTAGAGCAGTCCCGGTTGGCGAAGCTATGCTTTCATGTGTTTTATTAGACCATTATTTAATGAATAAAGCACAGTGTGATTAAGTAAATCTATTTTTGTTTTTGTAAAACAATATTTGAATTTAAAACATCCAAAACTTTTTCCTCAATTGAATTAGAGTCTAAATTAGCAATTTTATACATATTATCTGGTGTGTCTTGATCTATAAAAATATCAGGTAGTGTCATTGATCTGAATTTTAAATTTGAGTCAATTAAACCTTTTTTAGATAAGAAATTAACAACATGAGAGCCAAAACCTCCTATGGAGCCTTCCTCAATTGTCACAATTGCCTCGTGAGTAGTTGCTAATTGCCAAATTAGATTTTCATCTAAAGGCTTTGCAAATCTTGCATCTACAATTGTTATGTTGATCCCTTTTTTTTTTAAGTTTTCGGATGCTTTAAATATTTCGTTAAGCCTTGCACCAAAATTTAGAATAGCTAATTTGTTTCCTTCTTTAATAATTTTTGATTTACCTATTTCAATTTTTTCATTTAAATTTGGCAGAACTGACCCTAATCCTGAGCCTCTCGGGTATCTAAATGCACAAGGTCGATCATTTATTTCAGTTGAAGTATTGATCATTCTTACTAGTTCAGCTTCATCACTAGCAGCCATTACTACAAAATTTGGTAATGTTGATAAATATGTTGTATCAAAACTTCCAGCATGTGTTGGCCCATCAGCACCAACCAGGCCTGCTCTATCTATTGCGAATCTCACTGGTAAGCTTTGTATTGCCACGTCATGCACCACCTGATCATAAGCCCTTTGAAGAAACGTAGAATATATAGCAGCATATGGTTTGAAGTTTTCAGTAGCCAAACCAGCTGCAAATGTAACTGCATGTTGTTCAGCGATACCAACATCAAAAGTTCTATCTGGAAATTCTTTACGAAAAGCATCAAGGCCAGTTCCATCGGGCATAGCCGCAGTAATAGCAACAATTTTACTGTCTTTTTTGGCATGTTGAATTAAAGTATCAGCAAAAACTTTTGTATATGATGGTTTTTTACTTGAATTTTTAAATTGTTCGCCTGTCTTTATATTAAATTTTGATACTCCATGATAATTATCAGTTGCTTCTTCTGCAAAAGTATAGCCTTTTCCTTTTTTTGTTTTTATATGAATTAAAATTGGTCCTTCGTGCTTTGAATCTCTCGCATTTTTTAAAATTGGTAATAAAGAACTTAAATCGTGTCCATCTATTGGGCCAATATAATAAAAACCCAGCGAACTAAATAAAGTTCCACCAGTTACGGCTGATCTGAGTAAATCCTCTGCTTTACCTGCTTTTGCACTAAATCTTTTTGAAAAAGCTGAGGTAATTAATTTTATTGTTTCTCTAAAACTGAAATAAATTCTCCCAGAAAAAATTTTAGCTAAATAAGTGCTCATAGCCCCTACTGGCCGAGCGATCGACATGTCATTATCATTTAAAATAACAATCATTTTAGTTTTCGAAGCACCAGCATTATTCATGGCTTCGTAAGCCATACCTGCACTAATAGCTCCATCACCAATGACTGCTACAACGTTTTCTGATTTATTAGATAATTTATTTGCCTCTGCAATACCTAAGGCAGACGAAATTGAAGTAGAACTATGTGCGGCACCGAAAGGATCGTATTCGCTCTCTGATCTTTTTGTAAAACCAGAGAGACCATTTCCTTGTCTCAATGTTCTAATCTTATCTTTTCTTCCAGTTAAAATTTTATGGGGATAACATTGATGACCCACATCCCAAATTAATTTATCATTAGGTGTATTAAAGATATAATGAAGAGCCACGCTTAACTCTACAACACCTAGACTTGCTCCCAAATGTCCACCAGTAACCGAAACTACATCAATCAATTCTTCTCTTAATTCATCAGATACTTTTTGTAATTTTGATTCAGGTATCTTCTTTAAGTCTGATGGAAAGTTTATCTGATTTAAAAATTCGTAATCTTTTTTCATTTATTTCTATTTAAAATATAATTTAACGTTTTAGACAAATTGCTTGATCTTGGACCATATTTTTTTACTTTATTATCTATTTTTAAAATTAAATTATTAGCATAATTAATAGTATTTTTATATCCTAATAAGCTAATTAAAGTTGCTTTACCTTTTATTTTATCTTTTCCAGTTTTTTTTCCTGCGTCTTTTAAATTTCCCTTATAATCTATTAAATCATCAGCAACTTGAAACAATAGACCAATATCAGCTCCTATATCTTCAAATTTTTTGATTTCACTTTTACTTCTATTTTTTAATATTAATGGAACCGCACAACAAAAACTAAAAAGTTTTCCGGTTTTTTTTATTTCCATTTGGGTAATTTTTTTTTGTGATACTTTTTTATGTTCATAATCTAAATCTAAATATTGACCTCCAGCTATACCAAGATGTCCTGAACATTCGGAAATTTTATTAATCAAATTATTCTTATTTTTATCTGAAATTTTTAAATTTTTATGACTTAAAATTTCGAAAGCCATAGTTAGGAGTGAATTGCCCGCAAGGACAGCTGTTGACTCACCAAATTTAATATGTGTTGACGGCTTGCCTCTTCTTATAACGTCATTGTCCATACATGGAAGATCATCATGTATTAATGAGTAAGCATGTATACATTCTACAGCAGAACCAATCATTATTAATGACATATAATTAATTTTGAATAACGATCCAACATCAATTAAAATTTTTGATCTAACCTTTTTACCTCCAGAAAATAAACCATACTGCATAGGAATTATCAATTCTGACTTTTTTTGTTTTTTTATAAATTTTTTTAAAAAGATGTTTGTATCTTTAGCTATTTTATTTAATTCTTTTTGCATTCTTTTTTGAGTTAATCTTAAATATATTTTCTTTTGCTTTTTCACTTATCTTTTTAACACTTTTTTGAAACTTTTTTTCAATGATATTATTTAGCTTTATTAAATCTTGATATTTCTCAATAGAATTTTCTAGATCTTTTTGATTTTCTAAATCCTCAATCATTTTATTAGCTTCATCGGTTAATTCCTCAAGAGATAAAGAATTATAATTATTTGGTAAATTTTTATCTTTCATATAATACTCTCAAATAATACATGAAAATTAATCTTTCAAATATTAAAAAAGCAAAAAATTTCCTTAATAAAAGTGAGTGTGTTGCTATACCAACTGAAACAGTTTATGGATTGGCTGGAAATGCTTATTCTGATCAAGCATGCATGAAAATATTTAGATTAAAAAAACGACCAAAAAACAATCCTCTTATAGTTCATTACTATGATTTAAAAAAAGTTAAGAAGGATTGTATTTTGAATAATAATTTTTTAAAACTATATAAAAAGTTATCTCCTGGACCTATAACTTTTATTCTAAATTTAAAAAAAAATTCAAAGATTTCAAAAATTGCAACGAATAAAAAGAATACACTTGCAGTAAGATTTCCAAAACATCCAGTAACAAGAATTTTATTAAAAGAACTTAAATTTCCTATTGCAGCACCTAGTGCTAATATTTCTTCAAGAGTTAGTGCTGTAACTTCCAATGATGTGAAAGACGATTTTGGAAAGAGAATTAAATATATACTTGAAGGTGGAAGATCAAATATTGGGATTGAGTCAACGATTATAGATCTAAGGAAAGATCCAAAAATTTTAAGGTTAGGTGGTTTAGATATAAATGTTATCAAAAAAATATTGGGAAAAAAAATACTTATTAATATTAATCCTGCTAAAGTCTCTGCACCAGGTCAATTTAAAACCCATTACTCACCAGGTATCCCAATAAGATTAAATGTTAAAAAAATTAAAAAAGGCGAAGCATACTTAATGGTTAGAAGAAAAAAAGTGAATAAGATTAATTACTATTTTTTATCAAAAAAAGGTAATTTAAAAGAAGCTGCAAAGAATTTATACAGTACTCTAAGAAAGATTAGAAAAGATAAATATAAATCTATAGCGGTAAGTAAAATTCCTAATGTAGGATTGGGTAAAACTATTAACGACAGGCTATTAAGGGCATCAAAATTTTAATGGTAAATCCTCTTGAAATAATAAATTTATCAAAAGCTTATGATGCAAAAGAAGCTGTTAAAAATATTTCTTTTAAACTACGTCAAAATGAAATTATTGGAATTCTTGGTCCTAATGGTTGTGGTAAAACTACAACTATAGGAATGATTTTAGGTTTACTTAAACCTACAAAGGGCAAGATATTAATAAACGGAATAGAAATTGAAAGTCAAAGAGTTGATCTATTAAATAAATTAAATTTCATCTCACCCTATATAGAGCTTCCAAAAAAATTAACTGTAAAACAAAATCTTGAAGTTTACGGTAGACTTTACGATGTTAAAAAACTCAAATTACAAATTGATTACCTTTGTGAAAAATTAAGACTTTATGAATTTATAAATAAAATTACCGGAGAACTTTCTTCTGGTCAAAAAAATAGAGTTAGTTTAGCAAAATCAATTATAAATGATCCTACAGTTTTACTTTTAGATGAGCCAACCGCTTCTCTTGATCCTGAGACAGGGGATTTTGTAAGAAGTTTTTTAGAAGAATATCAAAGAGAGAAAAAGACATCTATTCTTCTTGCCTCACATAATATGTCAGAAGTTGAGAGATTATGTTCATCAGTACTTATGATGAATAAAGGAGCTATTATTGATCAAGGAACTCCTAGCGAACTAATTAAAAAACATGGAAGAAAAAATATGGAAGAAGTTTTTTTAAAACTTACAAGAGAGACAATATGAATTTAAATAAGATGTACGGTCTTTTTTTAAGACATTTTTATCTTATTAAAAGTTCTTTACCAAGAGTTTTAGATTTAATCTATTGGCCAACAATACAAATAATACTTTGGGGATTTATTTCTAAATTTTTTACAATTTATAGCAGCTACTATAACAATACATTAGGGGTAATTCTTACATGTGCCATACTTTATGATATTCTTTTTAGATCCAGTATTAGTTTTAATATGCTCTTTTTAGAAGAAATCTGGAGTCGAAATTTCACAAATTTATTTATAGCTCCCATAAAATTAAAAGAAATTATTACATCATTAATTTTCACAGCTTTAATAAGAACATTGATCGGATTAGTTCCTGCTATTATCTTAACATCTCCATTGTTTGGGGTTTCAATTTTAAAATTAGGCTTTCCACTGCTTGTATTATTTTTAAGTTTGTATATTTTTGGAATAACATTAGGTTTATTTGTTAGTTCTGGACTTATTAGATTTGGACCCTCTTTTGAAAATATCGCTTGGTCATCTCTATTTTTGCTTGCTCCTTTGGGATGCATATATTATCCAATAGAAATTCTCCCTAATTTTTTTCAAACAATTGCAAAAGGTTTACCCTTAGTTTACATTTTTGATGAGACAAGAAATATTCTTTTAAATAGTTCGGTAAATTACGAAAATATAAAACAAGCTTATTTACTGAATTTTATTTATTTAGTTTTTGGGATAGGATTATTTTACTTATCCTTTTTAAAAGCTCGAGTAAAAGGAACATTGATAAATATGGGTGAATAATTGGTGCGCCTGCTAGGAGTCGAACCCAGAACCTCCTGATCCGAAGTCAGGCGCTCTATCCAGTTGAGCTACAAGCGCATATAGTATTAATATTATATTTTATGGAAAAAAACATTAATTATATAGTTAAAGATGATGAGAAGAATTTAAGGATTGATGTTTTAATTAACAAAAGAGAGGAATTAATTAGTAGAACTAGAATTAAAAATTTAATCTTAAAAGAAAAGTTAACACTAAATAATGAAATAATTAAAAGTCCATCAAAAAAAGTCTCGATTGGTGATACTATAAATCTTAAGATTCCAGAGCCTGAAATAGCATCCCTTAAACCTTACAAATTTAAATTAGAAATAATATACCAAGATAATGATCTATTAGTAATTAATAAACCTGCCGGGATAATCATGCATCCAGGGGCTGGAAATTATGATAAAACAATTGTTAATGCATTGATGCATTATGATAAAGATTCTTTATCAAATATAGGTGATGAGTTAAGACCTGGTATTGTTCATAGGATTGATAAAAACACATCTGGTTTAGTTGTAATTGCAAAAAACAACGAAACTCATGAAAATTTATCAAAACAATTTAGTGATCATACAATTATAAGAGAGTACCAACTTTTAATATGGGGAAAATTAAGACCATCTTCAGGAAGGATTGAAACATTTATAACTCGTAGTTCAAAAAATAGACAACTTATGGAAGTTAGTAGTTCTAAAGGTAAAAAAGCTATAACAAATTATAAAACACTTGAAATTTTTGAAAATCAGAAAACACCAACTTTAAGTTTAGTTGAATGTAAATTAGAAACAGGAAGAACACATCAAATAAGAGTTCATATGAATTATAAAGGCAATAGTCTAGTTGGAGATGATAAATATAAAAAAAAATATAAAAAATTAAAAAATATTGATTTAGATATCCAAAATTCAATTACTAAATTAAATAGACAATTCCTGCATGCAAAAACTTTAGGATTTATACATCCACGTACTAAGAAAGAGGTGATTTTTTCCTCACTTTTACCAAAGGATCTAAATAATATTCTAAAAATGCTTAGAAACACTGAAAAATAAATTATTGAAAATTAGGTATAATTAATTAAATAAACACTGCTATGAGCACAACAATGAGCAATAATCTGCCAATCCTTTCTAATGAAGGTGGACTATCTGCATATTTAGAGCAGATTAAAAAATTTCCAATGTTAGATGCAGAAGAGGAATATATGCTGGCAAAAAATTGGAAAACGACAGGTAATATTAAAGCTGCAGAAAAACTAGTCACTAGTCACTTAAGATTAGTTGCAAAGATTGCTATGGGGTACAAAGGATATGGTTTGCCTATTAATGAAATGATTTCAGAGGGAAATGTAGGTCTTATGCAAGCTGTTAAGAAATTTGAACCAGAAAAAGGTTTTAGATTGGCAACTTATGCGATGTGGTGGATTAAGGCTTCTATTCAAGAATATATTTTAAGATCCTGGAGTCTTGTCAAAATTGGAACTACTACTGCTCAAAAAAAATTATTTTTTAATTTAAAGAAAATTAAAAACCAAATTTCTCCAGAAACTGAAGGAGATTTAAGAGATGAACACGTTGATCATATAGCTAATAAGCTCGATGTAAGTAAAGAAGAGGTCGTTTCAATGAATAGAAGACTTTCTGGAAAGGAGTTCTCGCTAAACGCTCAAGTCGGGGAAGATGGCGATGAATGGCAAGACTGGTTGGCTGATAAGGAACTTGATCACGACTTAAAATTTGCTCACCAAGAGGAAATAGAACAAAGAAAAGATTTATTAAAAGACTCTATTAAAGTTCTTAACGATAGAGAAAGAGAAATTTTATACTCAAGAAGACTAAATGATGACCCAACTACACTAGAAGATTTAAGCAAAAGATATAAAATTAGCAGAGAAAGAGTTAGACAAATAGAAAATAAAGCATTTGAAAAACTCCAAAAGCATATGCTTCTTTTAGCTAAATCAAAAAATCTTTTACCCGCAAATTAAACTTCAAAAGGATTTTCAATTAAAATAGTATCATCTCTTTCTGGACTAGTTGAGACACTTGACACTTTTGCACCAATAAAATCTTCAACAGCAAAAATATATTTTTTTGCATTTTCAGGTAATGAATCCATATTTTTAACTCCAGTTGTAGAAACTTTCCAGCCAGGAAAAGTTTCATAAATTGGTTTTATTTTTAACTGGTCTTCTACAGCGGCAGGTAAATAATCTAATTTTTTGCCATCAAGATCATAAGCAACACACATTTTAATTTCATCTAATTCATCAAGTACATCTAATTTTGTTAAAGCGATACCATCAATCCCAGAGATTTTAATAGTTTGTCTCACTAAAACACCATCGAACCATCCACATCTTCTTTTTCTACTTGTGACAGTTCCAAATTCCTTTCCACGTGTTCCTAAAAGTTCACCAATATCGTCTTTTAACTCAGTAGGGAAAGGTCCCTCTCCAACTCTTGTTGTATAAGCTTTTGTAATGCCAAGAATATAATTTATCGAATTAGGGCCACAACCAGTTCCTGTTGCTGCACTTGAAGCAACAGTATTAGATGAGGTTACAAAAGGATAAGTGCCATGATCTACATCAAGTAAAATGCCTTGGGCTCCTTCAAATAAAATTTTTTTTTTTTGTTTTTTAAATTGATCAATCTTTAGCCAAACTGGCTTAGAGAATTCTAATATTTTTGGTGCTATTTTAAGCAAATCAGATTTAAGCTGATCTTTTTCAAAAATTTTTTTTCCTAGGCCTTTTCTAATCGCATTATGATGAACTAATACTGAGTCGAGTCTATGATCTAAATTTTTTTCAGATCTAAGATCCATAACTCTTATAGATCTTCTTCCAACTTTATCTTCGTATGCTGGTCCAATCCCACGTCTTGTAGTTCCTATTTTGCTTTTTCCTGCTGCATCCTCTCTAATCTCATCCATTTCTTTATGAAAAGGCAAAATTAGATTTGCAGACTCCGAAATAATAAAATTATTTACATTTACTTCTACGCCTTTAGATTTTATTTCTTCTATTTCCTCTAATAAAGCCCATGGATCTACGACAACTCCGTTGCCAATAATTGATATTTTACCTTTTCTAACGATTCCAGATGGCAGTAATCTCAATTTATATGTTACGCCATTAATCACTAAAGTATGGCCAGCATTGTGACCTCCTTGGAATCTTATTACCACATCGGCCTGTTCAGATAACCAATCAACAATTTTTCCTTTACCTTCATCACCCCATTGAGATCCAACAACGACTATATTTTTCATTATTTAAATTTTCTGTTTACTTTTAGGGAAGTAAGATGATTAATTGGACCATGACCTTTTCCATATTTAGGGTTTGATTTAATTGCAGAATTTACATACTTAATTCCAAGCTCACAAGATTTCTTTACTGTTTTTCCACATGAAAAAAAAGTTGTGGCTGAGCTAGATAAAGTACAACCTGTGCCATGAGTATTCTTTGTTTTGTGACGCTCACTTCTGAAGATCTTTATATCTTTTGAGTTTATTAAAATATCTATTACATCTTTATGTTTTAAATGGCCACCTTTCATAAGTACATTTTTAGCTCCTAAACCTATAAGTTTATTTGCAGCAAAAATCATATCTTCTTTTGTTATAATTTTTGTTTTAGTCAAGATTTCTGCCTCGGGGATATTAGGTGTAATAAGTGATACTTTTTTAATTAATTTAGATTTTAATAATTGAATAGCTTTACCATCTATCAGTTTAGCCCCTCCTTTAGCAACCATCACTGGATCTAATACGATTTTTTTAACTTTAATTATATCCAAAGCTTTTAGTACCATCTTAATAACCTCTGAGGAATGCAACATACCAATTTTTATTGCATCAGGTCTTATATCTTTACAACTATAAATAATTTGATTAAAAATTTCTTTTGGATTAATTCCAACAATTGATTTTACACCTGTGGTATTTTGTGATGTAACCGCAGTTATTGCTGTCATTGCATAAGAACCAAGAGAAGTGATAGTTTTTATATCAGCTTGAATTCCTGCTCCACCAGATGAGTCAGATCCTGCAATAATTAAAATTTTAGAATTAGGTTTCAAATTATTTAATTTTTTTCGTAATCATTTTCACACATTTATATAGAAGAGCCTTGTTTTCACTTTCTCCCATTACTCTTATTTTAGACTCTGTTCCTGATTTTCTTACTAAAATTCTTCCTTTACCTTTAATTAATTTATCTGCATTTTTTATAATTTTTTTTATCTCTGGTTTATTAATAACATTTTTATCTTTTACTTCGATATTTTCTAGGAGCTGAGGTGTTTTCTTAAATTGTTCAAAAAATTCACTCGCCTTTTTTCCTTTTCTTAAAGCAAAAAGAGCTTCTAAAGATACTAATAAACCATCTCCTGTAGTTGCAAATTTACCTAAAATAATATGTCCCGATTGTTCACCACCTAAATTAAAATTATATTTTTGCATTTTTTCTTTCACATATCTATCTCCAACATTTGACCTTAAAAATTTTATTCCTTTTGATTTAAAATATTTTTCTAACCCATAATTTGACATTAATGTTCCAACAACTCCCCCTTTTAACATTTTTTTATTTTTCCATCTTGTTGCTAAAGCAGCTATAATTTGATCTCCATCTATTATATTGCTTTTTTCATCACACATTATAATTCTGTCAGCATCTCCATCTAAAGATATCCCTATATGGGCTTTATATTTTTTTACAGCAGATCTAATTTTTTTTGGAAAAGTTGATCCACATTTTTTATTAATATTTAAACCGTTTGGCTTAACACCTATTGGTATAACTTTAGCACCTAATGATCTCAATAATTCAGGACCTGCCTTATAACCAGCACCATTTGCACAATCAATTACTATTCTTAGTCCTCTTAAATTGAACTCTTTAGTAAAATTTTTTTTTAATATTCTAATATATTTTTTAGTACCTGTTTCTAATCTTTTAACTCTTCCTAATTTTTCAGAATTCGAAAAGTTTTTTGAGATTTTCTTATCTATAAGTCCCTCAATTTTTTTTTCTATTTTATCTGATAATTTCATTCCATCAGGGCCAAACAATTTTAAACCATTTTCAAAATGTGGATTGTGAGAGGCGGTGATCATTATGCCCATATTAGCCTTCATTTCTTTTGTTAGCATAGCCAACCCATTGGTTGGCAAAGGTCCTAAGGTATAAACATGCATACCAGCTGAAGCTAAACCTGAAACAAGAGCTGGCTCAAGTGCATATCCAGACAATCTCGTATCTTTTGCAATTATTGCTGTTTGTTTTCTTTTTTTTTGAGACTTAAAGTATGTTCCGCAAGCGAGTCCAAATTTAAAGAACATATCTCCATTTATATATTTACTATTAACTGCTCCTCTTATTCCATCTGTTCCAAAATATTTTTTTGTCATTAATTTTTAATTATCTCATTAAAAACTTTAATACCTTGTATAACTTCATTGACATCATGAATTCTTAAAACCTGAATACCTTGCATCATAAGATAAAGTGAAGATGCCATAGTTCCACCGATTCTCGTATTGCTATCATTTTTTTTTGATATGTCTTTAATAAATCTTTTTCTTGAATTACCTACTAGTATAGGAAAACCTAATGAATGGAAAATACTAATACGTCTTATAAGATTCATATTATGTTTCAAATTTTTTCCAAATCCAATTCCGGGATCTAAAATTATATTATTATGTTTAATACCCTTAGATCTTATTAACTTAATCTTATCTTCAAAATAATCATATATATCTAATAATTCATTTTTATATTTAGGGTTCTTTTGCATATTTTCTGGTGTCCCAACTGAATGCTGTATTACAAATGGAATTTTATATTTTTTTAAAATATTTATTGTTTTAGGATCAAAACTTAATCCTGAAACATCATTAATAAGTTTTGCTCCCATTCTAATACCTTTTTCCATAATCACAGACTTTCTCGTGTCTAAAGATATTGGTATTTTTTTTACAATAAATTTTAATATCTTATTAATTCTATTCCATTCTTGATTTTCATTTACAGCCTTCGATCCTGGTCTTGTAGACTCTCCACCAAGATCTATTATGGATGCGCCACTTTTATATAAACTAATAGCATGAGTAATGCCTTTATTTTTTTTATTAAATTTTCCTCCATCTGAAAAACTGTCAGGTGTAAGATTTAATACTCCTAAAATATTTGGAATTTTTTTAAAATTAAAATTAGAAAAATTTATTTTTTTTGAATTTATGTTTCTAAGATCCAAATTTATTTTTTTTTTTAAGTTATTTGGTAATTTCTTGATTTGATTTATAGAAATTCTTCTGATGTTTTTTCTCGTAATAATCTCAACATGGTCAAAAGATATTTCTTTAATCTGATGTAAAGGAATAGATTTTTTTTTATTTACTAAAATTTTAGATTGATTACCAAAGTAGAAATTACACGCTCTTGTGTAATATCTTTGCATTATTTGTTAATGAACAATTTTAGGTTTCAAACCCATCGCACCCAAAGCTGAGCTCTTATCATCTTTATCTTCTGGTTTTTCTAATATCTTGTCTTTTGGATAGACATTTTTATTAATTATATTTTCAATTTCTTCACCAGTTAAGGTTTCATAAGTCATTAAAGCTTTAGCAATTTTGTGAAGATCATCTATTTTTTCTGTTAATATTTTTTTAGCTTGATTGTACCCCTCATCGACTAGTTTTCGAATTTCTTTATCGATTTTTTGAGCAACTGCTTCAGATACTGATTGAGTTTGAGTTACTGATCTTCCTAAAAATACTTCCTCTTGATTTTCTCCGTACTCAACTGGACCCATTTCTTCACTCATTCCATATTTTGTTACCATAGCTCTTGCAAGTTGTGTCGCTTGATTAATATCTGATCCACTCCCCCCGCCAGCACCAGTAGTAATATCATCTTTTCCATAGATAAGTTCTTCAGCTACTCTACCTCCAAAGCATACAGCTAATCTTGCTTTAAGATATTTAATTGAATAACCATGCTTATCCCTTTCTGGTAAATTCATGACCATACCTAAAGCTCTTCCTCTTGGAATAATTGTAGCTTTATGGATTGGATCATAACTTGGCATGTTAAATGATACTAAAGCGTGACCGCCTTCATGATAAGCTGTTAATTTTTTTTCATCCTCAGTCATGACCATAGATCTTCTTTCGGCACCCATCATTACTTTATCTTTGGCCTCTTCAAACTCCATCAATGTAACAATTCTTTTGTTTTTTCTAGCTGCCAACAGAGCTGCTTCGTTTACAAGATTGGCTAAATCTGCACCTGAAAAACCTGGAGTTCCCCTAGCTATAGTCCTTAAATTCACATCTGGGGCCATCTTAATTTTTTTAACATGTACTTTTAAGATTTTTTCTCTACCAATAATATCTGGATTTGAAACTACAACTTGTCTGTCAAATCTACCTGGTCTTAATAATGCTGGATCTAAAACATCAGGTCTGTTTGTTGCAGCGATGATTATTACACCCTCGTTTGTATCAAAACCATCCATTTCAACCAGAAGCTGGTTAAGTGTTTGTTCTCTCTCATCATTTCCTCCTCCGAGACCTGCTCCTCTACTTCTCCCAACTGCATCAATCTCATCAATAAAAATTATACATGGTGAATTTTTCTTTCCTTGTTCAAACATGTCTCTTACTCTTGAGGCTCCAACTCCTACAAACATTTCAACAAAGTCCGACCCTGAAATTGTAAAAAAAGGCACACCAGCTTCACCTGCTATTGCCCTTGCTAATAATGTTTTACCAGTTCCTGGAGGTCCTACTAATAATGCACCTCTTGGGATTTTTCCTCCAAGCCTACTAAATTTTTTTGGATCTTTTAAAAACTCTACAATCTCTTCAACTTCCTCTTTCGCTTCTTCAACTCCTGCAACATCATTAAATGTCACTTTACCCTTTAACTCATTCATCATCTTAGCTTTTGATCTACCAAAGCCCATTGCACCACCTTTGCCGCCTTGCATTTGTCTCATAAAGAAAATCCATACTGCAATTAATAACAACATTGGGAACCATGAAAGAAGAACTCCGAATAACGAGGGCATCTTTTCATCTAAAGGTGCAGCTGAAATACTTACTCCTTTATCAGATAGCTTTTCAATTAAATTTGGATCATTTGGAGCATATGTAGAGAAGTTATTTCCATTTGAATAAACTCCTTTAATGTTATTTCCTTGAATTTCGACCTTTAACACTTCACCATTATCGACTGAGGTTAAAAAATCTGAAAATATAATTTGATTTCCTCCTCTTACACTCGATTGTGGATTTTTAAACATATTGTAAAGGCCTATAGTTAAAAAAACTATTATTGCCCACATTGCTAAATTTTTGAAATTCATTACTATAAAATAAGAATTATTATCAAATTGACAAGTGTCTATTTTGCTTCATGTAGCTTAGTTTTGGTGTTCTTTTGAGATTATTATTGTTTCACTCACCTTTTTTATGACACAACCACCTAAAGTTCCCTTTTTAAAAGATTTTTGAATAATTTGATTAATAATTTGATCTAATTTTCTACCTCTTACCGGATAATACTTTTTACCAGTTAATTTAATTAAATCAGAGAAAGATCTAAAAATTATTTCATAGGGTTGAAAAAAAAAATCCTGATTTAAAATAAACCCATTTTTTTTGGAAAAAAAAGAGTTTTGTTTGATATTCTTATCAACAAAAAAATTAATGACAGAATCTGAATGTTTAAGATTTTTTATTGTATCAGTAAATTTTTTTTCATCTAAACCCTCTTTTTTCAATTCAAACAATAGTTTTCTTACTCTGATTCTTTTAAATTTTTCCTCATCATTAGACGGATCTTTTATAAAAAAATTAAATACAAAATTTGAAACAAATAACAGATCATCTTTTTTTTGATAAAGCAAAGGTCTCAAAATATTGATATCATTGAATGTAGTTTTTGTATCTAGAGAAATTAAGCCTTTAAGACCACTTCCTCGCAAAATTCTAATAAAAAAATTTTCAAATAAATCATCCTGGTGATGTGCTACAAGAATGTTTTTAAATCTCAATTTTTTACATTCTGAGATTAATAAATCATATCTTTTTTTCCTTGCTGAAGATTGAATGTTATTTTTTGGCTTTTTTCCTTTCCAAGTTAAAATATCACAATCAATAGAAAAATTTTTTAAAATTTTTTTTACATGTTTTGCCTCCTGAGTTGACTCTCTTCTAAGTTTATGATCAACAATTAAAAACTTAACATTTAGTTGATTTTCGATAGAGTATACCTTTGCAAAAAAGGCCAATGCTAGACTGTCAGGACCACCAGAAACTCCAACGATAAAATCTTGATTAATTTTAAGGGTCCTAACAAAATTATCGTAAATTTTTTTTATTTTTTTATTTTTTAATTTATTTTTTAATAGTTTAGGAATTTTGATTTTTGCATTCAAATTTCTTAGACTCATATTTTGCTTTTTGGATCACAGATTGATTTGCGTTTGGGTATTGTTTTTCTACACCATTAATCATTTTACAACCTTGATCTTTTTCTCCTATCTGTACCATAGATACACCAAGCTTTAATAAATTTACAGGAGCTTTTTCTCCTTTAGGATATTTTTGATAACCTTCCAAGTATGCTGAAGCTGCATCTGTATAAAGTTGTCTTATTCTAAAAGTTTCCGCATACCAATATTGCGCATTACCAGCTAAGCTATGCTCAGGGTTTGTTGTAACAAATTCTCTAAAAGCTCTTTCGGCAGTTGAATAGTCTCCAACTTTCAAAAAACTTGTTGCAAACTCATATTGTTTTTCTGGCGGCTCATTAGGAAGAATTTTTTCCTCTGATTGAAAATTTTCTGTGATGATTGTTGCGGTTGTATCGATCGATTGTGTTTGTTGAGTTGTTTCTTGAGTAGTTGTATCTTTATAGGAAATAGATCCTAAATCCTGTGGTTGAGAACTTCCAGGTAAAATTTCATTTTCATCACTTTTATTTTTTTTTGTTATTTTTTTTATTCCCTCTTCTGATGAATATGAATTTTCTAAATCTTGAAATCTTATTTGATTATCAGCTTGAACTTTTGACAACCTGTTTGATAACTTGTCTAACTTAAAATTAATTTCTTCAAACTTATTTGTTAGTTGTTGAAATTGACTTTCTATTTCAGAAAGTTTTAAAAGATGTCTTGTTAGAACATCCTCAGAATTATTTTCAGAAATAATTTCAGAACTTCCCGTGATATTATTAGCACTAGCTGACTCTGAATAAACTGCTTTCTCCAAGGTTTTGATATCTTTTTGAATTTTTTCTAATGTTTCATAGATATTGTGATTGTCTGCAAATGAATTTGAAAAATATAAAAAAATAATAAAAAAAATAAAATTTAGTTTAAAAATTTTACTAATAAAACTCATGATAATTATTTATGGTTAAAATAATGGCAGAAAAAAGACCCTTAAACATTTATGATGGTTAAGGGTCTTATAAATTTTTTAATTAATTTGCTTTTACAGTAACAGATCTTCTGTTTTTTGACCAAGCTAAAGGATTAGATCCTGAATCAACTGGTCTCTCTTTTCCATAACTTAAAACTGAAATTCTGTCAGAGGAAATTCCATAAGTCATCAAATAATCTTTAGCAGCATTAGCTCTTCTTTCTCCTAATGCTAAATTGTATTCTCTTGTTCCTCTTTCATCAGCATGACCTTCTAGCACAATAGTTATATCAGAATTTTTTCTTAACCACGCAGCTTGTTTTCTCAGAGTTTCTCGAGATGCTGTTGTTAAAACTGACTCATTTGTTGCAAAGAAAACTCTATCAGGAACACCTGAAGCTAAATATTCTACTGTATCAGTACCAGTATAAACATCTCCTTGCATTTGTCCTGTTGATTTCTTAGAAGTTGCACAAGCCGATAGTGCTAAACACGCAACAATTACCAAGAATGTGTTTTTTAGAATTTTGTTTAGTTTCATTATTGCTCCTTGATCAATATTTCTTATTCTTAACTTTTTCACAACTAATTAGATGTTTCAAGTTAAAAAATCAAGTTAATTTACCTTAATTACTTAATAAAGATGACCATGATGGGTCCGAAGCATCAGTTGGGGTATCAACCATTCTCTCATTATAGCCTGTTAAATCTATTGACCATAATTTAGCTGAAAATCCCTCACCCTTTTCATCAGTTTTGGTTTCTCTGTAAAATATCAATACTCGACCATTAGGAGACCAGGATGGAGCTTCTTGATAAAAGTTCTCAGTTAATAATCTTTCTCCACTTCCATCCGTTCTCATAACTCCAATGTAGAATTTTCCTTTATGTAATTTTGTAAATGCTATCAAATCTCCTCTAGGTGACCAGACCGGTGTTCCATAAAGACCTTTGCCAAAAGATATTCTTTTAACATTACTGCCATTACTTTTCATAACATAAATTTGTTGATATCCACTTCTGTCTGAATTAAAACAAATAAACTTTCCATCAGGTGAATATGATGGTGATGTATCTATGGATGGATGATTAGTAATTTTTTCTACAATTCTGTTTTCTAAATCCATTGTATAAATATCTGAATTACCATCTTTCGCAAAACTCATAATAATTTTTTTTCCATCGGGAGAAAATCTTGGTGCAAAAGTCATACCTGGGAAATCTCCTACAACTTCTTGCATTCCTGTTTCAATATCTAAAAGATACACTCTTGGTAAATTTCTAAAATAAGATAGATATGTTACCATCTGACTTGAGGGATTAAAACGCGGTGTTAAAACCAATTCGTTACCTAAAGTTAAAAATTTATTGTTAGCGCCATCTTGATCCATTATTGCCAGTTTTTTAATTCTTTTTGTTTTTGGACCCTCCTCAGCAACATAAATAATTCTTGTATCAAAATATCCTTTTTCACCTGTTAAACGCTGGTAAACTTTATCAGTAATTATGTGACCAACTCTTCTCCAATTATTGGGAACTGTGGTAAAAGCAAGTGCTATCATTTCTTTGCCAGCAAGAACATCCCATAATCTAAATTCAACTCTAAGCTTTTCTTCAACAAATGACACTTTCCCAGTTATTAAAGCTTGAGCTTTTATGAGATTCCAATCTTCAAATCTTGGTTTCAAATTTGCAATATCTGGAGCTTGTAAAAATGCATCTTTATTTAATGGATTAAATAGCCCGGATGTTTTGAGGTTATTTTCTACAATTATTGAAATTTCTTCTCCTATATTCTTTTTTTTTAAAATTTTTTCAAAATTTTTTTTCGAATTTTCATCTATAGACAAAGGTGAAACTGCTATTGGTAGTGGATTTAAGTTACCTCTAGTTATATCAACTTCAATTAATGCAAAACTTTTAAAAGGAATTAAAATATAAAATAGTATCAATAATAGTCTTATCATAATTTATATTACCCTTCTAACATCTCTCTTGCATCAAAATTAAGTTGTAATTCTTTCCACCTTTCATAACCTGTTGTAGGAACTCTTAGTGGTTGACACAATTTGACAGCACGAAGTGCACTTTCGGCTAAAACCTTATAAAAACCTTGACCAGGTTTGTTCATACGTGCATGATCTAATATTTCTGATTTCATAACTGTACCATCAGGTTTTAATTTTAATTTTATTCTTACTAACAAATTTTCATTATAGGGTAAACCTAATGGAATGCTCCAACATGCAAATATTTGTGCCTTTAAAGCATCTTCCTCACTTAGAGACAGACCAACATTTTCTACACTTTTTTGCTGATCTTGAGTAATTTTATCATTCTTATTTGTTGTTTCGGCACTCTCCTCTTTTGATTTGTCTATTAGAGCAGCAATATTGTTTGGATCAAATAATTCATCTTTTTCAAATTCAGAAACCTGTTTTACTTCAGTATCTATTTTTTCAGGGTTTTGTTTATCGTCTTCAATTTCTTTTATTTTATCTACTTTATCATCAGGCAAAGGTATTGCATCAGGCTTTATTTTTTTTACCTTTTTAGGTGGTGCTTGTTCTGATACTAATTTTTTTTCTTTCTCTTTTACTTTTTCTATTATCTTTTTTGCTTTTGGAGCAAAAGGAATATTTGTTTGATCAGTAATTTGAATTAATTCAATAGATACAATCGGTGGAAGATCTATAGGTTTTTTAGCTAAAAAAGGTAAGCTTAATGCAGTGATAATTATTAATAGCAAATGTAAAGAAGAAGATATGATTATGCTTCTATTCAACTTTGCTACCTCTCTTTGTAAGGCTCAGATATTAATGCAACTTTTGTAAAACCTGATCCAGATAACAAACCCATTATTTCAAGAACTCTGCCATAATTTATAGTTTTATCACCTCTCACATATATTCTTGTATCAGTTCTATTTTTTGAAACTGCTAAGACTTTTGCAATTATTTTTTCATATTCCACTTTAGACTCCTGAATAAATATCTCTCCTTTAGAATTTATTGTTAGTGTTAGTGGCTCAGCCTCTTCTGGCAAAGAGTCGGCAGAACTTTCAGGTAGATCAACTTGAACACCAACTGTTAATAATGGAGCTGTAACCATAAATATAATTAATAAAACCAACATCACATCAACAAATGGAGTTACATTGATTTCACTCAATGGTTCTTTAGATGAACGATTTAATTTAAATGCCATTTTAGATTATAGTTAAAAATCTTCTTGAGAAATTTTCTAGCTTCTGCGAATATTTTATAGAATCATTGTTAAATTTATTATAAGCAACTACCGCTGGTATTGCAGCTAATAACCCTAGGGCAGTTGCAAATAATGCTTCAGCAATTCCAGGAGCTACAATTGCTAAACTAGTATTTCTAGAAATAGCAATTGATTGAAAAGAATTCATAATACCCCAAACTGTTCCGAACAAACCTATGAAAGGTGCAGTAGATCCCACAGTAGCCAAAAAAGTAAAGCCCTTACTAATTTTTGACATTTGCTTTTCAATTCCTGTTTCTAGCAAAGTGGTCATTCTGTTATTTAAATCCGATTTAGATCTTCTTTTCAGTAAATTTTGCATCGCATCCTTAAAAATCAATGCCATTGGATCTTCAACATTTGCGGGTAGATTATTATAAAATGTTTCAGCTGATTTTGAATTCCAAAATTTTGTTTCAAATTCTTCAGTTGAAATATTTATTTTTTTAAATAGTTTGAATTTTTCTATAATTACTGCCCACGAGTAAATTGAACATGCAATTAATAATACTATCACAGATTTAACTATAACATCTGCTCTTACAAATAAATTAAATAACGAAAAATCTGCACTTGATGCTAGACCTACTGCTTGAGTCGATATATCTGCTTCCATAGGATCTTCTCACACTTAAATGTGTCATGAATTTGTCTAAGTTTGTTGAGATTAATCTTCAATTTTATAAGTTTCATAATAAAAACTTGCAATTAATATAGCATCAGCTTTATTTGAGTCTTTTTTTTTTGATAACTGTGAAGAAAAATAAGGAAAAATTTCAATCGCTCTTGTTCTGCTAGCATCTTTTTCAGAATTAATTAAGTTAAAGTATCTCTTCCATTTTGCAGGTCTAACAAAATACATAGGTAATTGCATTGCTGAACAAATGCCTTTTAAAATTCCAAAAGATTGGCCAAAATTAAACATGCTGGTTACACCCTGTCCAGGCATTGCAGTTACATGCTCTATAACCACTCTTGTATTAAATATCTTGTCTTTATCAATTCTTTTAGCTATTTCATTATATATTTGAGATCCATTCACTTGTTTTTTGTTTTTTTTGCCTTCATTCATAGTTGGCATTTCTATTACATCTAAAATTTTACCATCTTTAAAAAAACAAATTGAACCAGAGACGCCAGGATCTATTCCGATTATCAACATATTCAATTTAAAAACTCAGCGTTTGAATATACGTACTGAACATCATCATCATCCTCTAATGTTTCAAAAAAATTGATTAGATCTTCATTTTTTTCTTTTGTGATTTGAACACTGTTTAATGGGATCCACTCTATTTCAGTGGATATAAAATTATTTATTTTTTTTTCTAATTCTTTTTTAACATTATAGATATCAGTCATCGAGCATTGAATTTCATGAAAAGTTTTATTAGATTTACATTCATCCGCACCAGCTTCAATAGCTAGTTCTAAAATTTTTTCGTCAGATATCTCATTTTTATCTATTTTAATTATTCCAAGTTGATTAAAATTATGAGATGCTGAGCCTTGAGTTCCTAAACTACCTCCAGATTTTTGAAATATAGTTCTTATATTTGACGCAGTTCTGTTTCTATTGTCTGTTAATGTCTCAACAATTACTGCGACTTTATCTGGCCCAAAACCCTCATATCTTAAATTTTCAAAATTAGATACATCATTTGATGATGATTTATTTATGGCTCTCTCTATATTATTTTTTGGCATATTGGCAGATCTCGCAGCTTGAATTGCAGATCTCAATCTCGGATTCATAGCTGGATCTTTATCTCCTAACTTTGCAGCCACAGTAATTTCTTTTGATAGTTTGGAAAAAATCTTAGATCTCTGTTTATCTGCTTTTCCTTTTTTGTGTTTTATACCTGCCCAATGTGAGTGTCCTGCCATAAATTAATTATTTCTATCTAATTGACCACCAAAAATATAACTTTCTATTTTATTTGCTAATCCTGTTTCTATATTACAATCAACAATAACTCCACTTAAAGTCGCCTCCCCAACTGCAGGGTAATGTTTAACTGAATCTTTCTTTAAAAATCTATTTAATGAATTATATTTATTCATGCCTATTACTGAATCATAGTCACCACACATTCCTGCGTCTGTTTGATACGCAGTTCCATTATTTAAAATTCTGGCGTCGTTAGTGGGAATATGAGTATGTGAACCAATGACAAGAGTTGCTTTGCCATCAAAAAAGTGTCCAATTGCATTTTTTTCACTTGTAATTTCTCCATGAAAATCAACAATCAAAAAATCATAATCTTTTTTTAGCTTAAACTTATTAATAAATTGATTGGCTATATCAAAAACATCATTACTTTTTTTCATAAAAACATTTCCCATTAGATTTAATACACCTATTTTCAATTTCTCCGAGGTATCATACACTTCGAATCCTTTTCCAGGTGCAGGTTCAAACAAATTTTTTGGTCTCAAAAGTCTATTCTCATTTTCAATATATTTCATAATATCTTTTTGATCCCAAACATGATTTCCAGAGGTAATAACATTAACACCACAATTAAAAAATTTTTCACAAATTTCTTTGGTAAGACCTACCCCTGTATCATCAGCATTTTCTCCATTTACAATCACAAAATCAATATTTTTTTGCTTGATTTGGATTTGAAGATTATCAATTAACTTTGTACAACCAGAAATTCCAACAACATCTCCTAAAAATAATATTTTCATTTCACCACGTTTTTTTCTGTCACTATAAAATCTAATTTCATATCATGTTTATTTGTTGGAACTTTTTTTACTTTTTGAAAAGAATAAGCTAATCCAATTAAAAGAAATTTTTTTTTTCTTTTTATTCTTTGAATATATCTATCATAATAGCCTCCTCCATAACCCACTCTGTTCAAATCTTTATCAAAAGCTAACAATGGAACAAATATAATATCTGGAAATCTAGGTTTATTAGAACTTGGTTCGGGTATTCCATATTTGTTAATTGTTAAAGGGTCTTTTGATGTCCATTCAAAAAAATTCATTTTAAAGTTATTTTTGATTTTCGGTAAAGTTATCAAATACTTTTTGTTTTCAAATTTTTTTAAAATTTCAGAACAATCTAATTCATTATTGTATGGATAGTATCCTCCAATTATTTTGCCCTTAATATTTCTATTCTTTAATATTTTAAATATATCTTTAAAATTGACAAAAATATTTTTATCAATAGTTTTTTTTCTTAACTTAAGAATTGATTTTCTGATTTGAGATTTTTTCACAAATTTACTAGGATAGATTCTCTTGGTTAGCTTTTTTTATAAAGCTTGAAATTTCATTAGTCGCTTCATCAATCAATTTTTCATAGTTTTGTTGATTGAGCGCTATTTCATTTTTTAAATCAGTATGTTTTAAATTTAACTCGTCAATTTCATTTTCTTTTTTATCTTTATATTCATATATCAGTGATTTTAGCTCCTTAAATTTATTAGAGAGATCTCTAAGTTCATTTTTTTTTTGTTCTACTTTTTTTTTTGTTTCATAATATTCATCCATTACTTTTACTGCTGTAATCAACAAAAGTTTATTTTCACCTAAATTTCCAAGATCATTTTTAAGATTATTGAACTTTTGATTAATTTGAATTAATAGCTCTTCTAAATGTTCTTCTTGTCCATCTTCACAAGATAATAAAAATTCCTTACCATTAAATTTAATACTTACGTTTGCCATTTATCAATTTCATCAATTAAAATATCTGTTTCTTGATTTAATTCATCAATTTTTTCTGAAAATTTTAATTGTTTTTCTTTTTCTATTTTTTCTTGACTTTCAAATGCACTCAATTTTTTACCTAATTGTTCATGTTCATGAACTAAATCTTTGTATTTTTCCTCTAATTCACATTTTTCAATTTTTAATTGATTTTTTTGATCTTTAAGATTTTCGATGTTTTTTTTTATATTAGGATCTTTGAAGTTTAAATTTTTTAATTTAGTTAACGCTTCATTTAGCTTTTTTTCTTTTTCACTTAAAAAATTCATATATATATAATTATAATATTAAATAGAATCTTCTTAGTCTAGACAGGATAATTTTGAGTAAACAATATAGGGAATTAGCTAATTGCATTCGATTTTTATCAATTGATGCTGTTCAAAAAGCCAAATCAGGTCACCCAGGTATGCCTATGGGTATGGCGGATGTAGCAACTGTACTATTTAAAGATTTTTTAAATTTTAATCCAAACAATCCTAGTTGGATGAATAGAGATAGATTTGTTTTGTCTGCAGGCCATGGATCTATGCTTCTTTATTCACTACTTTATCTAACTGGTTATAAAAGTGTTTCCTTACAAGATATAAAAAATTTTAGACAACTTGACTCTATCTGTGCAGGACACCCAGAATATCATCCTAATAGTGGCATTGAGACTACAACAGGCCCCTTAGGACAAGGAATATCTAATGCAGTTGGTTTTGCAATTTCAGAGGAAATATTAAAAAAAAAATTAGGAAAAAAAATTATAAATCATAAAACTTACGTACTTGCTGGTGATGGTTGTTTAATGGAGGGAATTAGTCATGAAACTCTAAGTCTAGCAGGACACCTAAAGTTGAAAAATCTAATTTTACTTTTTGATAATAATTCCATTTCAATTGATGGTCCTACTAGTCTGGCAGTTTCTGATAATCACGAGAACAGGTTTAAAAGTTATGGTTGGGATTATTTAAAAATTAATGGACATAACTATAAGGAAATATCAAAAGCTTTGAAAAAAGCACAAAAAACTAAAAAACCTATAGCAATTTCTTGTAAAACAACAATTGGTTATGGATCCCCAAATAAAAGTGGCAAAGCTTCATCCCATGGAAGTCCATTGGGTGAAGATGAAATTAAATTAGTGAGAAAAAAATTAAAATGGAATTACAACTCTTTTGAAATTCCAGACAGTTTATTAAATCAATGGAGAAAGATTGGTAAAAAAAATTTACAAGTGTCAAAAAAATATGAGCAGAAATATAGAAAAACTTTTTCTAATTTTAAGAATTTAAAATTCTTTAAAAATTTAATTGAAAGAGAAAAAAATAACTATTTAAAAGGACCTAAACCCCTTGCTACGAGAAAATCGTCTGAAATGTTTTTAAATATTGTATCTAAATTACCAAACTTAATAGGTGGTTCAGCTGACCTAGCAGGATCAAATAATACCAAAACAAAAGATCATAAGATTATAAAGCCTGGAAATTTTTCTGGAAACTATATTCATTATGGAGTTAGAGAACATGCAATGTGTGGAATAATGAATGGCATTGCATTGCACAGTAATTTAGTTCCATATGGTGGAACATTTTTAATTTTCAGTGACTATTGTAAACCATCAATAAGACTAGCAGCCATGATGAAACAAAAAGTGATATATGTATTTACCCATGACTCAATTGGACTAGGTGAAGATGGTCCGACACATCAACCAATTGAACAATTAACAAGTTTAAGATCTATTCCTAACTTAAATGTTTTTAGACCATCAGATCTTATTGAAACCTTTGAGTGTTGGCAGTTAGCTCTTGAAAGTGAAAATACCCCAAGTGTAATTGCACTTACTAGACAAGGAATTGATCCAGTAAGACTAAAAAATTCAGCGCGAATAGAGTCATCTTATGGAGCTTATGAAATTTTAAGAACCGGTGATAACATTAATTTAACGATTATTGCAACAGGATCAGAAACTAGTTTAGCAGCTAAGGTTAGTCATAAATTAGCCACAGATGGGATTTATTCCAAAGTAATATCAATGCCTTGTCACGAATTATTTGATCAACAAAGTGAAGGTTATAAAAAAGAAATTTTAGCCGAAACAAATCTTGTTGTATCAATAGAAGCCTCAGAAACAGGTTATTGGAAAAAATACACAGGCAATAATGGACTAAACTTTGGAATAAATGATTTTGGAAAAAGTGCTCCTTATAAAGAAATATATAATCACTTTAAATTAGACGTAGAAAATATAGTTAAGAAAATTAAAAAAAAATTATGAAAATAAAAGTTGGAATAAATGGTATGGGAAGAATAGGAAGAATGATTGTTCGATCTATTGTTGAAAATAACAAAAATAATTTAGAGATAAAACATATAAATAATAGAGTAAACTCTGAGGCCTGCTCAACACTTTTAAAATATGACTCTATTCATGGAAAATTTAATGCTGAGGTTGGTTTTGATGAAAAGCATTTAATAATTAATAAAAAAAAAATTACGTTTAGTCAGGAAACAGATTTAGACAATATTAATTGGAAAAAATATGGTGTTGAGTATGTTTTTGAATGCACTGGTAAATTTAATTCTAAAGATAAATTATTACCTCATATAAACAATGGAGCTAAAAAGGTTATAGTTTCAGCTCCATGTAAAAATGCTGATAAAACTATTGTATTTGGAGTAAATGAAGAAAAATTGAAAATAGGTGATAATATAATTTCTGCTGCTTCATGCACAACAAATTGTCTTGCACCAGTTGCTAACATTTTAAACAACAATTTTGAAATTGAAAAAGGCTTTATGACAACAATTCACGCTTTTACAACTGATCAAAGAATTTTAGATAACTCTCACAAAGATCCTCGAAGAGCCAGGTCTGCAAGCCAATCTATCATTCCCACTTCAACAGGTGCATCAAAGGCAATTGGCGAAATTATTCCCTCCCTCAAAGGAAAGCTTGAGGGAGTTGCTATGAGAGTCCCAACTCCAAATGTTTCGTTAGTAGAACTTGTATTTTGTACAAAAAAAGATTTAAGTGTTGAAAAGATTAACTCAGCATTTCAAAAATTCAGTGAAAAAAGTAAAGTTTTAGAAATAACCAATGAAAAACTTGTGTCCATAGATTTTAACCATAATTCTGCTTCTTCAATTGTTGATGCAAGTTTAACAAATGTTGTTGGTAAAAATATGGGTAAAATTTCTGCCTGGTACGATAATGAGTGGGGTTTTTCTAATAGGATGTGTGACATAGCAGAATATCTTCATACGATATCTTAATGAATAACATTAAAGATTTTAAAAATCTTAATCAAAAAAAAATTTTGTTAAGATTAGATTTGAATGTCCCTTTAAAACAAGGTTTAATAGCTGATGAAACTAGAATTGACAAAATCATACCTACTATTAAATTTTTATTAAAGGAAAATTCCAAAATTTTAATAATCTCTCATGTAGGACGTCCAAAAGGAAAAGTTAATAAAGATCTGTCACTCAATCCAATTTGCAAAAATTTAGAGAAAAAAATTAATAAAAAAATTAAATTAATCTATGAAGATATTTTTAAATTAAAAAAAGAAGATTTATTTAAAGATCCCAAAGATCAAATTATTTTTTTAGAAAATATCAGATTTTATAAAGAAGAGGAAGAAAATGACTTAAGTTTCTCAAAGCATTTAGCTGGGCTTGCAGATTTATTTGTTAATGATGCTTTTTCTTGTTCGCATAGAGCTCACGCATCTGTATCTAAAATTACTGAATTTATCCCATCTTATGCTGGATTGCAGCTAGAAACGGAGGTAAATGCATTAAAAAAAGTTACTACAGAGATCAAAAAACCAATTACTTGCATTATTGGTGGATCAAAAATTTCAACCAAAATTGGAATAATAAAAAATTTAATACCTAAATTTGATAACATTATAATTGTTGGAGGAATGGCCAATAATATTCTTTACTTTAATGGTATTAACATTGGAAAATCAGTCAAAGAAGAAAGATGTGAAAAAATAGTTAAAGACATTTTCGATACTTCAAAAAAACACTCATGTATAATTACTTACCCTGAGGATGTTATGGTTGGAAAAAGTTTTGATGATAAATCAAAAATTAAAGATCTTAATCAAATAGCGAGTGATGATTTTATCTTGGATATTGGACCTAAAACAATCAATAAAATAAAAGATATCATTGAAAATAGTAAAACAGTTTTATGGAATGGTCCAGCAGGTTATTTTGAGAACCCAAATTTTGCAAACGGTAGCTATGAAATTGCAAAAAAAATTATTAAAAAAAATAAATTTAAGTCAATCTATTCCGTCATAGGAGGTGGAGATACAATAGCTGCTATAAATCAAATCAATGCTATTAAAGATTTCAACTTTGTTTCAACTGCTGGTGGTGCATTTTTAGAATATCTTGAAGGAAAAGAACTTCCTGGTATAAAAGCCCTAAAATAAAATGTCAGAATTAAATAACATAGCACTAAAAATTCTCAAAGATGGAAAAGGAATTTTAGCAGCAGATGAAAGCACTGCAACAATGACTAAAAGGCTTGACAGTGTAAATGTTGTATCAACCCCTGAAAATAGATTGTTATTTAGAGAAATACTTTTTAGTTCTTCAAGCATGACTAAATGCATTGGTGGTGTGATTTTATACGATGAAACAATAAAACAAGAAACTTCCAAAAAAAATAAAATCCCTGAATTAATTTCTGAAATGGGTTCTGCGCCAGGAATTAAAGTAGATACAGGTGCTAAAATTTTAGCTGGATCACCAGATGAAAAAATTACAGAAGGTTTAGACGGTCTCAGAGAAAGATTAAAGGAGTATTATCAACTTGGAGCAAAATTTACTAAATGGAGAGGTGTTTATACTATATCCAAAAATTATCCTAGTAAGCTTTCAGTACAATCTAACGCTCATGCACTTGCAAGATACTCAGCATTAGTTCAGGAATGCAACATGGTTCCAATAGTTGAGCCAGAAGTTTTGATGGATGGTGAGCATTCTGCAAAAGAGTGTTATGAAAAAACTTCAGAGGTTATTAAAAAATGTTTTGAAGAATTAATTTTGCATAAAGTTGATTTAAAAGGAATTATTCTCAAACCAAACATGATTTTAGCTGGAAACAAATCTAAAGATAAAATTTCAAATGATGATGTTGCAAAGTTAACTTTAAAATGTCTAGAGAACTCGGTTCCATCAGAGGTGCCTGGAATTGCTTTTTTATCTGGTGGACAGTCAGAATTGGAAGCTACAGAAAATTTAAATTTAATTAATAAGCATAACAAAACTAATTTTATAATGAGTTATTCTTATGGGCGTGCCCTTCAACAAAGTGCATTAAAATTTTGGTCTAAGGACACAAAAAATGTTGAGGGTACTCAAAAAATTTTTAACCACCGAGCCAAAATGAATACATTAGCAGCTCAGGGAAATTGGTCCAAAAACCTTGAGATTTGATAAAAAAAAATTCATCTATCTGATTTCACCGCTAAATATAAACGATAGTTTTTACAACCATCTCGAGAGCGTTTTAAGTCAAAAAAAAGTAAGTTATTTTCAATTAAGACTTAAAAAACAAAATTTAAAAAAAAAATTATTGGTAGGAAAAAAAATTCAAAAAATTTGTAAAAAATTTAAAGTTAAATTTTTGATAAATGACAATGTATATCTAGTCAAAAAATTAGGTGCTGATGGTTGCCATTTGGGACAAAAAGATATGAGTATTATAAAAGCAAGAAAATTAATCGGGAAAAAAATAATTGGTATAACCTGTCACAACTCAATTAAATTAGCAAAAGTTGCTTTAGGAAATAAAGCTGACTATATCGCCTTTGGTGCTTTTAATTTATCAAAAACTAAAAAAACAAAATATAAAGCATCTTTTGATCTATTAAAAAAAGCTAGAAAGATGACAAAAAAACCAATAGTCGCTATTGGTGGTATAAATTCTAATAATTATAAAAAACTTTTGTTGAATAAAGCCGACTTATTAGCTATCTCAGGCTACATTTGGAAAAATAAAAAACTTAAACCATTAAATGCTATTAAGAAATTTAGATGAAAATAAATGCTAGCGAAATAAGAGTGGGTATGTTGCTTGAATACAAAAATGATTTATGGCAAGTACTAAAGACTCAACATGTAAAGCCTGGAAAAGGAGGTGCTTTTGCGCAAGTAGAGATGAAAAGTGTAAATAAAAATACAAAATTAAATGAAAGATTTAGATCCAATGAGACTGTAGAAAAAGCTTCTTTGGAAGAGATTAAATTTAATTATTCTTATGAAGATGAAAATAACTATTTTTTTATGAATCCAAAATCATTTGAACAAGTTCAAATAAAAAAAAATATTGTTGGAGAAAAAGGTAAATTATTAACAGAAAATCTTGAGGTTGATTTAAGTTTTTACAATGAGAATCCAATTGCGATAGATTTACCCAATCAAGTAAAGTGTAAAATTGAAACAACAGATGTTGCTATAAAAGGTCAAACAGTTTCTTCTTCATATAAGCCTGCAGTTCTGAGCAATGGACTAAATATACAGGTTCCTCCGTTTATTGAGTCTGGTGATGATATAATTTTAGATACAAGAAGTTTAGAATACATAAAAAAAGTTTAAAATATGAATTCTATTTCAGCAAATCTTAATCTAATGATTAAAGCATGTGAAAAGGCATCAAAAATACTTATCCGAGATTTTGGTGAACTGGAAAAACTTCAGGTTTCCAAAAAAGGACCTTCAGATTTTGTCACAAATTCAGATTTAAAAACAGAAAAAATTATTATCGAAGAGCTCTTAAAAGCTAGACCGGATTATTCAATTATTAGTGAAGAGACTGGTATCAAGGTTAACAAAGATAAAAAAAATACTTGGATAATTGATCCAATTGACGGTACTGTAAATTTTTTGCACGGTATACCACATTTTTCAACTTCAATCGCACTTAAAAATGGCAATGAAATAATATCAGGTCTTATTTTTGATCCAATCAAAAATGAGATGTTTTACGCAGAAAAAAATAATGGTGCTTATTTAAACAACAAAAGAATAAGGGTGTCAAAAAAAATTAATATTGAAGAATGTTTATTTGCAACAAGTGGAAAAAATGAAATACAAATAGATTTTTCTTATAGAAAATCTGGATCAGCGGCCTTGGATATGGCTTATGTTGCTTGTGGTAGATATGACGGCTACTTTCAAAAAAATTTACACCTTTGGGATATTGCGGCTGGAATAATAATTGTTAAAGAAGCAGGAGGCATAATTAATGAAATAAACCTCAATAATCATAATGATATTGAAGTTATTACATCTACTCCTGATATTAATAGTAAATTAATTAAAAAAATTACTAACTTTTAATTGTTTTAAAAAATTCTTTTGTTATAAGTCTCCGAATGAAAAAAAAAATACATCCTAACTATCATATGATTAAAGTTGAAATGACTGATGGCTCTCAGTTTGAAACTAGATCTACTTGGGGATCTGAAGGTGAGGTTTTAAAGTTGGAAATCGATCCAAAATCTCATTCTGCTTGGACTGGAGGAAAGCAAAAACTTTTAGATAAAGGAAGAATTAGTAAATTTAATAAAAAATTTCAAAATTTTAAATCAAATAAAAAAAATTAGATGTCAAATGCACCTTTAATGCCAATGGCCACAGCTGTATGGCTTGTTGAAAATACAACATTAACATTTAAACAAATTGCAGATTTCTGTAATCTTCATGAAGTTGAAATTCAAGGTATTGCAGATGGTGAGGTTGCTAAAGGCATAAAAGCGTATAATCCAATTATAACTGGACAACTTTCAAGAGAAGAAATAGACCTATCGTCTAAAGATGAGAACAGGCCGCTGCAAATCATAAATTCTGATGTAGAAATATCTAATTCTGAAAAAAAAATAAAAAGATATATACCATTATCAAAAAGACAAGATAAACCAGACTCTGCTTTATGGTTAATCAGGCAGCATAATATTTTAAAAGACTCTCAAATTGCAAGGTTAGTTGGTATTACTAAAAATTCAGTAACAGCGATCAGAAATAAAAGCTATTGGAATTACAATAGTTTAAATCCAAAAGACCCCGTTGCACTAAATTTATTCTCACAAAAGGATCTTGTTGAAGCTATAGCAAAAGCTGAGAGAAGAATAAAAAGAGAAAAAAGAGAGAAAGAGAAAGAAAAAAATAAAATTGCTAAATAAAATATGGATAATATTAATAGACATGAAATTATAAAAGTGTTAACAACTCACTTTTTTTGGAGGTAATTATTAAAATAGAAGTTAAAGATAATAATGTAGAACAAGCTCTTAGAGTTTTAAAAAGAAAACTTCAAAGAGATGGTTTTTTTAAAGTTATCAAACTTAAGAATACATATGAAAAACCATCAGAAAAAAAGAAAAGAATTCTACAGGAAAATATAAAAAGAGTTAAAAAACTCAATAAATTAAAAAACAGAATTTAAAATAACGCGGGGTGGAGCAGTCTGGTAGCTCGTCAGGCTCATAACCTGAAGGTCGGCGGTTCAAATCCGTCCCCCGCAACCAATTTAGTATTTATTATTTTATTAAAATTTTTATAGTTACTTAAATTTGAAAATTAGATTTTCTACTATCCTTTAAAAATCCTCTAACTGTGTTTATTGTTAATTCATTAAACGATTTTCCAAATTTTTCAATTTTTTCGATTATCTCAGGTGGTACAGTTATAATATGACATCCAAGTTGTTTAGCTTGAATAAAATTATATGGTTCTCTCACACTGGCCCAAAGGATTTTAACATTTTTATAACTTTTTGAGGCTGCTAAACTTTTTTTGAGCTCAGGTATTGGATCTTTACCAGTATCTGCCATTCTACCAGCAAAAATAGAGATTATTACCTGAGTTTTTTTATTTATTTTTTTTAAAATCTGCTTTGTTTGTTTAGCTGTATAAACAGCAGTTATGTTTAACTTAATCTGTTTCTTGTTTAAGGTTTTGATTACTTGACCCATAAATTTTCCATCAGAGTTTGTCACTGGAACTTTCACATAAACATTCTTGCCCCAATCATTGATTTTTTTTCCTTGAATAATCATATTTTTTGCATCATCTGCAAAAACTTCAAATGAAACAGGTTTGTTAGTTTTTCTTAAAATGGCTTTCGAGTAATTTGAATAATTTTTAGCTCCAGCTTTTCTCATTAAGCTTGGGTTAGTAGTAAAACCTTTAACAATTTTTTTTTTATTAAATCTACTAATTAAATTAATATCAGCAATGTCACAAAAAATCTTAGTCAATTTTATAAACTTTTTACTATTTCCTCTGTCATTTTTTTTGCATCAGCAAATAACATTAGTGTGTTGTCTCTATAAAATAAATCATTATCGATTCCAGCATATCCAGGTGATAAACTTCTTTTAACAAAAAGAACAGACTTACTTTTTTCAACATCAAGAACTGGCATACCATAAATTGGGCTTTGTGGATCAGATTTAGCTACAGGATTCGTCACATCGTTTGCCCCAATTACGTAAGCTACATCACAGTTAGCGAAATCATTATTTATTTCCTCTAGTTCAAAAACTTCATCATATGGTACATTCGCCTCGGCCAATAATACGTTCATATGTCCGGGCATTCTTCCAGCAACTGGATGAATTGCATAAGAAACTTTTACTCCATTCTTTTTAAGTGAATCAACCATTTCTCTCAATGCATGTTGAGCTTGAGCAACTGCCATTCCATAACCAGGAACGATGATTACTGAAGATGCATTTTTCATTAAAAAAGCAGCATCATCTGCGTTACCATTTTTTACTGGTTTTTGTTCTTTGTTTTGTGCTGTTGAAGTATGATCTGTTGCACCCCAGCCACCTAAAATAACATTAAAAAATGATCTATTCATTCCTTTGCACATTATATAAGAAAGTATCGCTCCAGATGAACCGACAAGTGCGCCAGTAATTATTAAAGCTGTATTTTCTAAAGTAAAACCAATACCGGCAGCAGCCCAACCAGAATATGAATTTAACATAGATATAACCACTGGCATATCAGCTCCACCTATTGGAATTATCAATAACACTCCAACTAAAAAAGAAATAATTACTATTGACCAAAAAATATTAGAAGATTGAGATATACATAAATAGTAAATCAGAAAAATAATACCTAGACCTAAAATAAGGTTTATCAAATGCTGTCCCTTGAATGTTATTGGCGCTCCAGACATAATTCCTCTTAATTTTAAAAAGGCAATTATCGATCCTGAAAAGGTGATGGCACCGATTGCTGCTCCTAGTGACATTTCAATTAAACTTGCTAACTTAATATTTCCTACGCTTCCTAAATTAAATGCCACGGGTTTTAAGAATGCTGCAATAGCAACAAAAACTGCTGCTAAACCTACAAGACTATGAAAGCCCGCAACTAATTCTGGCATTGCAGTCATTGGAATTCTAAATGCTATGAATGCACCTATTGATCCACCAATTAATAAAAACACCAACACATAAATAAATCCTGCCCCAAAATTATCTACAGATAAAAATGTAATTATTATTGCAATTGTCATACCTGCAATTCCAAAATAATTTCCTTGTCTTGAAGTCTCTGGTGAAGACAATCCTCTTAGAGCCAAGATAAACAATATTCCAGATATTAAATAAAACAATGCTGATAAATTTGGTGTCATCATATTTATTTTTTCTTTTTTTTATACATTTGAAGCATTCTTTGGGTGACTAAAAAACCACCAAAAATATTTACTGCTGCTAATATTATTGCTAAAAAACCAAATAAATTTGATGTTTCAAAAATTTTGTCTGTTGAACCAGCTAAAGCTGCTATTATAGCTCCCACAATTATTACTGAGGATATAGCATTTGTCACTGACATTAATGGTGTATGAAGAGAAGGTGTAACACTCCAGACAACATAATATCCAACAAATATAGATAAAATAAAAATGCTAAGTCTAAATATAAAAGGGTCTATTTCCATAAAACTATTTCAATAATGTTTTTTCAATAATTTCGTCTTCTAAATTGATATTAATCTTTTTATTTTCTTTATCATATAAATTTAAAACAAAATTAAATACATTTTTCGAGTAAAGATTAGATGCTGAAGTAGGTAATTTATTAAGAATATTTGTCTCACCTATTATTTTAACTCCGTTCTTTTCTACAACTTTATCTAATTCTGTCAGTGCACTATTTCCACCTTGAATTGCAGCTAAGTCATATATAACTGAACCAGCGTTCATATTTTTAATCATTTCTTCTTTAATAATTTTTGGAGCCTTTTTTCCTGGTATTAAAGCAGTACATATTACTATATCAATTTTTTTTAATGTCTCTGCTAGTAAGTCTTCTTGTTTTTTTTTAAAATCCTCAGAGGCTTCCTTAGCATAACCACCTTCGGTTTCTAAATTTTCAGCACCCTCAACTGTCAGAAACTTTCCTCCTAAACTTTCAACTTGTTCCTTTGATGCCATCCTAACATCTGTTGCATAAACAATTGCTCCCATTCTTTTTGCTGTAGCAATAGCCTGTAAACCTGCTACACCCGCACCGACAATTAAAACTTTAGCTGCTGGCACTGTCCCTGCCGCAGTCATCATCATTGGTATTGCTTTTTCAAATTCTGCAAATGAGTCTACTACTGCTTTATAACCAGCCAAATTTGCTTGTGAAGAAAGTATATCCATTGATTGTGCTCTTGTAATTCTTGGTAACATTTCTAATGAAAAACATTTAATTTTTTTTTTGTTAAGATCATTAATTATTTCTTGATTTTTAAATGGATCCAAAACACCAATAAGTATTTGGTTTTCTTTAAATTCTGACAAATGTTCATTAGATAAAAGGCCTAATTGAATAACTATGTCTCCACTTTCGATTAATTCCTTTTTATCTTTTACAATTTTAACACCAAGATCTAAATATTCTTTATTCTTAAAACCTAAGTGATCTCCATAGTTTTCCGGCAAAGAAACTTCAAATCCATTAGCTAAATATTTTTTTGCAGTTTCAGGAGTTATAGAAATTCTCTTTTCTTTATCCTTATTTTCGGAGACGGAAACAATTCTCATAAAATCCTACAATAAAAATAATGCCATTAAGACTAAAACAACAATCACAGCAATAGTTCCCCATAAAACGAACTTTGTGAAATTATTCCAGGTATTTTTATGGTCTTGATTGTCCATAAAAATTATTTTTGTCTAGCTTTGAATTTGGGGTTTGTTTTATTTATGATGTAGACTCTCCCTCTTCTTCTAACAAGTTTAGAATTAAGGTCTCTTTTTTTTATTGATTTTAACGAGCTTTTAATCTTCATAAATTTTATTCTTAATAAACGATGTTATATAATCTTTCAAATTTATTTTTCCAAATTTACTAATAATTTGGTTATTTTGAGAGATTTTAGTTAAAGCTGATGCATATCTTTCACCTAATCTTGATTTTACATATACTATCTTTGTGCCAAACATTTTTGCAACACTATTGATAGAGTAAGATTTTTTGTGAGAAATGCTGTAGTATTTACATCTATTTTTTTTCCATGCCTCATAACAAACTTTAATAGTATCATTAATATGAGTGAATCTTCTAGTCTGTGTACCTGGTCTTACAATCGTCAAAGGTTTTTTATTTTTATAAAGATCCTCGAATATTCCTATAACAGTTGCCATTTCTCCTTTTTTAATTTGTCTTGGCCCATAGACATTATAAAAATATATTACTTCAAACTTAAAATTAAACCATTTTTTTAAATTTTCGAGTAATTCTAAATTTTTTGCTTTTGTAAAAGCATAAGGTGAAAGACTCTTGTCTTCACCACTATTTCCTAAGCTTGCTGATGTTGCTGAATAAATCAACTTTATTTTATTATCTAAACAAAATTTAAATACAGCTTTTGTTCCTAGAGTATTTGAGTCAAAGCATTTATCAAAATTTTTAAAACTTTGATAAATTCTGGCAAATTCTCCAAAATGAAATATGGTGTGAATTCTTTTTTTATAAACAAGAAGTTTATTTATTTTTGAAGTATCTAATTTTAAATATTTTACTCTTTTATTTTTTATGTGATTTTTTTTATGTCCGGTTGAGTAATTGTCTATACTAATAATTTTTTTTTTTGTTTTTTTCAAAAAGTATTCGATAAGATTTGAACCAACAAAGCCAGCTCCACCAGTAACGATAATGATATTTTTCATTTGCGAATGTAGCCTGGCAATGTCCTACTCTTCCATGTCTTAAGACAAAGTACCATTGGCGCAGAAAGGCTTGACTTCCGAGTTCGGAATGGGATCGGGTATTACACTTTCGCAATAATCACCAGGCAAAGAATGTATATTTGAAAATTGGATAATGTCAATTATTTATGAGATAATTTTTTTAAATAATCCTTGACTACTATTGATAAACCTTTTTTTAACGAAGTTTTATACTTCCAACCATATTTTTTAGCCAATGACACATCCAATAGCTTACTCGGTGTTCCGATTAATTTATTTTTTTGATGAATGATTTTTAATTTTACACCAAAATGTTTCATAATTATTTTTGCATACTCATTGATGCTTCTATCAATACCTGTGCCAATATTGATTATTGTATCTTTAGTTTTTTTTTTAAGAAAAAATATTGATGCATCTGCTACATCATCAGCATAAATTAATTCTCTCCTTACTTTACCATCACCCCACATATGTATATTTTTTTTATTTTGATTAATTGAATCTGAAATTTTTTTGATTAACGATGGTAAAAAATGAGATTCTTTTGGATTATAATTATCACCTATTCCATAAGTATTGCATGGCATTAAGATTTTGTAATTTAAATTATATTGCATATTATAACTTTGACATAAATTGATTCCTGCTATTTTTGCAATTGCGTATGCTTCATTTGTTTTATCTAAATATCCTGACAGTAAATATTTTTCTTTTATAGGTTGCTTACTAAATTTTGGGTAAGCACAATTTGAACCTAAAAAAATTAAATTTTTAACACCTGCTAGATAACTAGAATGAATCACATTACCTTGAATAGTAATATTATCATATATAAACTCACCTTTGCGTAAGTTGTTAGCATGTATGCCTCCAACTATTGCTGCGGCTAATATAACAGCATCGGGCTTAATTTTTTTCAAATAATTTTTTACTTTTGATTGATTTCTTAAATCTAGTGAAGCTTTAGATTTAAAATATAATTTTTTATAGCCTTGAGAAATTAATTTTTTTAATATGGCCGAACCAATCATGCCATTATGACCTGCAATAAAAATTTTAGAATTTTTCTTAATCATTTCAAATACCAGAAAGTTTAAAATTATACTCTATAAAATCTTTTGTTATTTATTTATATGTAAAAAATATATAAAGTAAATTATGTAAATTTAACAAAATGTCTTTAAATTTAATAATATTAAATATAGTTCTTTTTTTTATATACTTGGTAATATCTACTCGTTTTTCTAATAAACTGAGATTAATAGACTATCCCACAAAAATAAAAAATCATTCAGAGCCAACTCCTGCCGTTGGTGGGCTAATATTTTTTTTTATTTATTTGAGTATTTATTTCCAGCTTTTTTTAAATTTTAAATTAGACGATTTTTATCATTATTTAACTTTTTTTTCTTTTTTAATATTTCTCATAGGATACTTTGATGATTTAAATGATAATAATCCTTATTTAAAATCATTTTTATTTATTTTAATAGTTTTTATTTTTTTATTCTTCAATCAGGAAATTTTAATAAAAAAAATAAATATATCATTTGTGAATTCAGTATATGAAATAAGCACTTTTTATTCGTATATTTTTACTATTCTCTGTTTTTGGTTACTGATGAATTCTTTTAATTTAACAGATGGCCTGAATGGTATTGCAATATCTTATGCTTTAATTATTTTTATTAGTATTTTTTTAATATTCAATTTAAATGACTTTGATCATTTTATTGTTTTAAATTTTATTATTATCCTCTTTTTTTCTTTAATATTTAATCTCAAAAATAAAATTTTTTTAGGTAATAACGGGGCATATTTAATCTCATTTTTTATAGGTGTATTTTTAATAAAATTTTACAATGAAAGTTTGTCAAACATCAGATTCGATACTGATCGAATTTTTTTAATGCTAATGATACCAGGTATAGATATGTTGAGATTATTTATTTTTAGAATTATAAATAAGAAAAACCCATTAACAAGGGATCAAAACCATTTACATCATTATTTAAAAAAAAAAAATTCACAAGAAAAAGTTTTAATTTTTTATATTCTTTTAATTTCTGTGCCAATAATTTTAGATAATATATTTAATGATGTTACAATTTTTCTCATTTTAGTACAAATATTTCTTTATACTTTAATAATAAATAGATTGAAAAATTAATATTCAAAATGTCAAAAAACTATACTACAAATTTAGTATCTAAAATGTTTAAAAATTTATTAATAATATTTTTCTTTACTATATTGTTAATATTCTTTGCTGAAAAAATTATTAATTTTAAAACATTAAGAACTACAGATAAAACTTTCCATCATAAACTAAATGATAATATTAAAAATTATAAAAATTGGGGTGTCGAATTATTTAATGTTTGCACTGATGGTAATGGTTTTAAAATTAGCTGTGATGACTTTAATGATAAAAAAATAAATAAACAATTTGATATTGGCATTATTGGAGATAGTTTTACTGAGGCACAATTTTACGAAGATTCTTTTGTTGGTTTAATTTCAAAAAAATACAAAAATTTAAAAATTGCAAATCTCGGTGTTGCCTCATACTCACCATCAATTTATTTTTTTAAAATAAAACATCTATTAAATGAGGGTTATAACTTTAAGCATATAATAGTTTTTATAGATATAAGTGATATTCAAGATGAGGCGATCTATGAAGAAAAAAAAGGGAGAATAATTTCTAAATATAAACTAAATGCACAATTTCATCAAATTGAAAAGATTAGTATTATAAGAAAGATCAAAAATTTTATAATGTACAATTTTCCTTTTTTGTATTCAAAAATTTATAAAATTAAATCTGCAAATGCTCACGAAACAGAATATTTTAAAAATACTGATAAAGGTAATATAATTTATCAAAAAAAATATCCCAGATCTTCTTGGACATATAATAAAGATATGGAATTTAGGAAAAATATCACAGTTAAAAAAATGTTGGATAAAAGTGAGAGTTATATGACATCCCTTTACAATCTTCTAAAATCAAAAAATATAAAACTTTCTGTAGGTGTTTATCCTTGGCCTGGTCAAATATTATGGGATGATAAAAATAATTTACAAGCAAAATTTTGGGATGATTTCTGTGTAAATAAATGTGATTATTATTTTAATAATTTTGATTTCTTTTTTGATTACTCAAAAGAGTATGGCAAATGGGAAACTATAGAAAAATTTTATATCATAAATGACGTTCACTTTAATAAGTTTGGACACCAAGTGATTGCCGATAATTTTATTGGAAAATTTTTACCAAATTAAAATAATTTTATTTTGCAATTATTTAAATCAGATTTTTAATATTAATTTATATTTTACAATCTTTGTCAAAGCCAACGAAGGTTAGATTGTTTTTTTTAAACTCATAATATTTGTTATTTTTTTTATAAAAATTTTTTATATTTTCTAAATTTTGAGCAACTTTTTCACACGAATTCAATGGATGATAATTTCCAGGAATGTAAGAAGACCATCCATTAAGAGTTTTAATTCCATAAAAATTACTTAAAAATGATAAATCAAACTCGTTTAAAATATAATTGGGATCATCAGTATCATTTTTGAATACTAGAATCTCATCCTTAGACGCTTTTTCAAAGAATTCTATATAATCTTTATTTCTTTTAAATTCAGCATTGATATTTGTGGTTACTTTTCTGGCACTAGCTAATTCTATTAAGAAAAATAAACTAATTAAAAATATAATTAATGAATAATTTTTTTTTATGTTTAAAATTTTATCTATCGACAATCCAATAAAAACAGACAAAGGAAATAATATAACCAATATTAATCTTGTCCCGTGCCTTAAACTAGAGACTCCTGGAAAATATTGTAAAATTAAATAAAAGGATAATCCAAAAAAACTTGTAAAAAGTAAGATAGAAAAAAAAGAGATTTTAAAAAAATCGCTTATTTTTTCATACTTATAAAGAATTTCTCTATAAATGAAACAAATTAATAATAATAAAATTATAGAAATACCTAAATATAACTGATGCTCAATTTTAGCATATCCATCAGGTATCCAATTATTTGTCCAAAATATTGATCTATCTGTATGAATAAAACTAAATAAATTAATTAATCCTTTGCTATCATAACCTCTAGAAAAATTATAAAGGCTCAAAACCTTAATATAATTAAAACAAAAAATAATTAATAAAAATAAGATTAAAATAATTAAAGTAGATTGTAAAAGAGTTAGATTTTTAAAAAAAATATTAATTTCATTTTTTAAATCTTTAAAAAATAATTTTTTTTTTTTGTAAATTAATACAAAAAAGGTTACTAAACTTACTATTACTAAAAAAATCGATATATAGATACTAGTAATGAGTTGTAAAAAAAATAAGAAAAAAAATAAAATAAATTTGTAATTATTTCTATCCAAAAAGTAACTATAAATTAAATAAATACAGGCTGGAACGTAAAATCTTGCTAATAAAATATAATGAGAGTCATGAGCTATAACAGGAAGGCCAAAAGTAAAAAGTGTTGATACTAATAAATTTGATGAATAAGAAATTTCAAGTTTTCTGCAACAATAAAAACAAACAAAAAAATTTAATAAAAATGTAATTAGAAATAACAACTTGTAAGAGAGAAATGGATCTAATTTAAGAAATCTAAAAAAACAATAGATCCAACCAACTCCCAACATTGGATCAGAAAAAAATAAAGTATCTTTAAAAGCATATAAGTGAAATCTTTTTGTTAAATTAGATTTTTCTTGAGAAATTATATTAAATAAACTTTCTAAGTTTCCTAATACTGATTTTCCATCTCCATTATCTCCAGGCATCAAACCTGGTTGCAAATATGTTATAAAAAAAAATATAATAAAAATTGAATAAATTAAACTTTGAATATCTCTTCTAAACAAAAAATGATTTAATGTATTAAGCATTTTTTTATTTTGTAAAATGTTAAGAAAACTTATAGTATTAGAATTTATATAATACAAATCAATTATGATAGTAACATCAAATCTTCTTTCCAAGTTATTCAAAACAAATAATTCAGAAATTAGATTATTTTGCTTGAACTTGCTTAAAAAAAAAATAACTTTCAAATATTTAGATAAAAAAAAAGAAAAAGATCTTATCAAGAAACTTATCAAAAAAATTGCAATAGATAGTCAAAAAGTTGGAGCAAAAGTAAGAAAAAGGGTTTGGTATAGGGGATGGAAAGAAACATTAGACCTTGTTGTAAAAAAAAGAGAAAAATCTTATTTACCTAAGTATTTATCACTTCAGAAAAATAATATTTTTAGACTGAATGGTAAATTTGTAAAATCAAAAAAAAATTTTGAAATTCAAATGTTGAATATCTACAGAAATTGGTACTTTCAGAAATATTTCAATTTAGTAGATAATATTTATGAATTTGGTGTAGGAACTGGTCACAACTTGATTGCTTTATCAAAGCTATTCCCAAAAAAAGTTTTATATGGATCAGATTTTGTTTCACCTTCTATTAAAATTTTAAAAAACATAAAAAAAGATAAGAATATAGACTTGAAGTTCTTTATTTTTGACATGGAAAAACCTAATAAAAATTTAAAAATTCAAAAAAATTCAGCTGTATATACTTCAGGTGCCATTGAACAATTATCGGGTAGAATAGAAAATTTTGTTAATTTTTTAATAAAAAATAAGCCTAAAATTGTTTTACACAGTGAACCCATACTGCAATTTTACAAAAGCAACAATCAAGTAGATGCTTTGGGAAAAATTTTTCACTTAAAGAGATCGTACACTTCAAATTTATACACATTATTAAGTAAATACGAGAAAGAGGGAAAGATTAATATAATTAAAAAATTAAAAAGTCCTTTTGGAAGTTTAATGATGGAGGGGTATAGTCTAATTGTTTGGAAACCAACTAAATGAAATTTAACTTTAAAAATAAGAATGTATTTATTTCTGGCGGAACACATGGAATCGGTCTTGCTTGCGCAATTAAATTTGCTTCAATGGGAGCTAATATAATTAGTTTTTCAAGAGATAAAAAAAAGATTTTTCAGACCCAGAAGAAATTAAAAAAATACAAGGTAAAACTTCTTATTTATCAGGGAGATATTCTTGATGAAAATTTTATTGATAAATTTTCCATGAATGTGATTAAAAAATTTAAAAAAATCGATATTTTAATTCATAATGTTGGGGGTGGCGGTAGATGGGGACAGAAAGAATTTCTTAAATCTGAAAACCACACTTGGGTAGATGTTTATAATAAAAATAACTATGGCCTTATAAATTTTACGAGAGCCTTCTTGCCTGGTATGATTAGAAAAAGATGGGGAAGAGTTATTTGTATAGGTTCCACCTCTGGGATCGAGGCTAAGCTAGATGATAGACCATGGTTTAATTCAGCAAAAGCTTCGCAAAGAGCAATTATTAAATCCTTATCAAAAAAGGAATATGCCTCTAAAAATATTACTTTTAATTTAATTTCCCCTGGTCCAATTATGATCAAGGATACTGGTTGGGATTCTTTCAAGAAAACAAATTTCAAAGAATATAAAAAATTTGTTGACACAAATATTCCTTTAAAAAAGATTGGTACTCCAGAAGATGTAGCAAATCTATGCTTATTTATTTCTTCGAATTATGCAAGTTATATTAATGGATCAAATTTTGTGATTGATGGTGGTATGACTTCTAATATCTAAACTTATGGTTTATAAAAAAGTATTGGTTTTAGGAGCAGCAGGTTTTATAGGTTCAAATATAATAGAAAATTTAATTAAGAAGAACAATTATAAAATCACAGCTACTTTTTTTAAAAAAAAACCTAAAATAAAATTCAAAAATCTCAATTATCAAAGAGTAAATCTAATCAACTACAGAAATTTAAAAAAGATAGATCAAAAATATGACCTAATTTTTATGTGTGCAGGAAAAATATTTAATAAAAGAAATAGTAATAGTTTAAAAAAGTTAAAAGAAAATTTAATGATAAATAAAAATGTAATAAATTTTCTTTTAAGAAATACCAAAAGTTATATCTGGTTCAATAGTTGTTCTGGATATCCTAAAAATAAAGGAAAATTAGCAGAAACAGACTTTTTTAAAACACCTGCACCAAAGAAAATTTTACCTGGGATGCAATCTAGAGAAATAGAAAAAGAATTATTTTTAATTAGCAAAACTTCTAATGTAAATATTTTAACTATAAGAACTCCTGAAGTATATGGTAAATTTGATAATTATAATGAAAATACAAGTAGAGACATTCCTCTCTTAATTAACTGCTACTTAAATAAGTTAAAAAAAAAACATAAGATAGATACAAAATTTCAAAAAGGATATATTTTTGCATCAGATCTTGCAAAATATACAATTAAACTATCATCAATTAAAATGAAGAAATACGAAGCTTTCAATTTATGTGACGATAAAAGTTATAATTTACAAAGATTAATTAATTTCCTTAAAATAGATACTGACACTAAAAATTCAAAAATTAAAAAAGATAATTACAAAAATCCTCAATACCAAAGAGCCTATGACAATAAAAAAGTTAAAAAAGTACTTGGTATTCGTAAAATTGGAAATTTAGAAAAATCTATAAAAAAAACTATAATATGGTATAAGCAATTAGCTTAAACATCATGAAATTAAGTTTTATTATACCAAGTTGGCATTACTTTGATGATCCTTTTAAACTTCAACCTTATTGGGAATTGTATTATGCGACTATTCTTAGAGAGCAATTAGCTGAAAGAGCTACTATTGATTTGATTGATTTAAGAGGAAAATCAAAAAATATTAAAGATTTTTCTAATGAGTTACAAAATATAGAAGAGAGTGATTATTACTTATACTGGGTAATGAAAACAGGTGATGCGAAAGAGGTTTACTCAATAGTAGATTTTTTAAAATCAAAGTTTCCCAAATCTAAACACATAGCCGGAGGGACACATATTGATATGTTGCCAGAGGAATGTACTGAAAAGTTTGATACAATTTTAGTGGGTCCAGCTGAAAAAAACTTCAAAGAGGCTATAATGAATAATCATAAAAAATTAGTTGGAAGTTATTCAACAGAAACTTTTGAAAATACTCCATTTCCTGACAGAGGGTTACTCCCGGCGAAATCCCTATTTAGTAAAGAAATGTTTAAACAATATGGAGACTATAATGCTACTATGGTCTATTTTTCTAGAGGTTGCTTTTATAAATGTGCGTATTGTGTTTACAATGTTCCAAATAAATTACAATCAAAATCTCCAAAAATGATCTTAAATGAAATCGAATATTTAAAAAAGAATTTTAAGACTGAAGCTATTTTGTTGAAAGATGAAATTGCTCTTAATCCGAATAAAAAAATTTTTCACCCACAAATGGATGCAATTGGAAATTCAAATATTTTATGGCGTGGTCAAACAACATCTGTAGGTAGTAAAGAACAATTAAAAATTGCAAAAGAAACTGGATGCTTAGAACTTTCAGTTGGCATTGAAACAGTAGACAATGATGTCATGAAAATTATTAATAAAACATGGCAGTCTGATAAAATTATAGCAAATTTTATAAACAACGCTAAAGAAATTGGTATCAAAGTAAAAATTTGTTTAATATTTGGCCTTCCCGGTGAGCCAAAAAATATAGTTGAAAAAACAATCAAGTTTATTGAAACTTACAAACCTGACTACGTTAGTTTATCTGGATTTTGCCCAATACCAGGATCTCCTATCTTTAAGAATCCTGAGAAATACGGAATTGAATTTATTGATAAAGACTGGGACAAACATGCTCACTTGCTTTTCAGATTTTCTGATCAAGAAGAAGTTGGTTTACCATTTAGATACAAAAAACAGTCTCACTTAGGAAATCAATTTTCAAGAGATCAAATAGCGGGAAATATAAAGCAAGTACAAAGATGGTTGTCAACTCAATCAATGACTTACTAAAGGAATTTTTATATCTAATTTTTTATCTTAGAAAGTATAGATCTTGTATCTAAATTAAGTTTTTCAAAAATTTCATCTCTTTTACCACCTAATTTATAAAACTCTTCTTTAGATGAAATAATTTTAATATTCGTTTTTAAATTTCTTTGATGAATAAGGCTTGTAAGATAAAGACCAAAACTAGCGTTTGGCCAACTATCATCTATAAAATAACAGTTTTTATATTTTTTTAAAATATTTATTAATTTGCTGTCGTTAAGTGGTTTTAATTTATTAATAGCCACAAGACCAATCTTTTTTTGTTTTAACAAATCAAATTTTTGAGCAAATAAATTTACAAAATACCCATGAGTAATTATTAAATTTTTTTTTCCTTTTAAAATGTGGGTTACATCTAATACCGAATTAGAATGTTGATAAAAAGTCCCCTTATCAGTTCTAATATAGGCTGGTCCTTTAGAATTTACAAAATCACTTATTGCTTGCTTACAGGTTTTATCATCATACGGTGAATAAACTTTCATGTTAGGTAATGAATTAAAAACATTTATATCATCTAAAGAGTAATGTGTCGGTCCATCAGGCGCATAACAATATCCTGGTCCACTTGAAATAATACAAACTTTAAGATTCATAGAACATAGGTTTAATTTAATTTGTTCATAAGCTCTTGAATAAATAAAAGATGAAATAGCGTATACAAAAACAATTTTATTTTCTAATGCTAATCCAGAGGCTATACCTATTGCATTTTGTTCAGCTATTCCAATGTTAATACATCTTTGTGGGAATTTTTTTTTCAAAATTTCATAACCAAAAGATCCTTGATCAATGCTTAAAAAATAAGAATCTTTATTTTTTTCCATAGATTTAATTATATAATTGAAAATTGAGTCTCTTAAATCTGTCATCTTTTTTTCCTTAATTTTTTAATCTTAGATTCAATAATTTGTATTGATTTATTGAATTCATATTCACTAGGAATACCATGATGAATAGTATTTTTACCCTCCCACGAGAAAATACCTTTTCCCTTTGTTGTTTTACAAATTAATATCATTGGTTTTGAATTTTTTTTTTTTTTTGAAAATTCGTTTAAATTTTTATTTAAAGATCTAAAATTATGGCCATCACAAACTTTAACATCAAAATTGAATGAACTAAATTTCTTCCTTAAATTCTCTAATTTATTTACATTTTCAGTATTACCTAGAGTAATTAATTTATTCCTATCTATAATTATTAAGAGATTGTTGAGTTTATGATGACTTATGAATAATAGAGACTCCCACACAGATCCCTCGTAAAGTTCACCATCTCCTAAGATACAAACTATTTTTTTGTTAGTTTTGATATTACTCAATGACAAACCAGATGCTATAGAAAGACCTTGACCAAGAGAACCAGTTTCAACACTTAGTTCTTTAGTATTTTTAGTTAATGTTGGATGTTCGAGTAATGATTTATGAGGTTTATTGTAATCATTTATTCTATAATAATTTGAAATCTTAAAATATTCCAAAACAGAGTAAAAAGCTAAAGCAGAATGTCCTTTGGAAAGGATTATTTTATCATTAACACCTCTTTTAAAATCTCTTTTACTTAATTTCAATTTTTTAAACTTAAAAAGTGCAATTAAAATATCTAAAACTGAAAATGTTCCTCCTAAATGACCCTTTTTTGTTTTCCTAATAAGTTTAAGTACCTCTTTTTTTAAAAATAAGGATATGTAGTCTGGATTAGTATGCATTTTAAAATTAATTTTTTTGATATATTATATTTGTACCAGTATTTTCAAATCTAAATTCAAGTGTTTTATATTTTTTAAGCTTTTGCATAAGATTTCTTTTTTTTTTAGAAGGAAATAATACCAACACAAAACCTCCTCCACCAGCACCTAAAAGTTTTGTTCCATAAGCACCATTTTTTAAACAAATTTTTGAAATTTTTTCTACTGTAGGATTAGAAACATTCCTTGCTAAAAGTTTTTTTTGTTCCCATTGATCACTTAATAACTTTCCAATTTGTTTTAAATTAAGTCTCCTTTTTCTAAATTCTTTAAGTGCTTTAAAGGATATTTTGTTTATTTCGTTTAGATAATTATTTAATTTATTTTTTTTTAAATTTTGAATTTTCTCTCTTTCAATGTTAGCACTTTTTCTTTGAATACCAGTATAAACCAAAAAAATTGACTCATTTAAAATATCCAATTTTTTTCTATCTAACAAATTTTCAACTGTAAAATCTAAATCCTTCTTAAAAGCTATTTTGTTAAATCCACCAAAAGCCGTTGCAATTTGATCTTGAGAACCTACATTTTCTTTTAACTTCGTTTGTTCGATAAAAATCGCTATTTGTGAAATTTGTTTTTTGCTCAAGTATTCTTGTTTCAATGTTGATAAGGCATTTATAGCACATACTGTGGAGCTTGAGCTTGCTCCTAAACCTGAGAGCGCTGGAAGATCTGCTGTATGTATCATTTCAATATTTTCATTCTGTAAATTAAAATACTTTATAATTTCACGGTATGGACCGTGTTGAATTTTAGAAACACTATTAGCAATCTCGCTTTTGTGATATCTTAACCTAAATTTAAAATTCCAAATAAAAGGAAGTTTTCTAACATTTATATAACAATATTTATCTATTGATCCACTTATTATTAAACTTTCGTTTTTTTTATACCAATCAGGAAAATCTGTTCCACCGCCAAATAAAGAAATTCTTAAAGGTGTTCTACATGTTATCATTATTTATTAAATTATTTTCTAAATTTATATAGATTTTTTTTTAAGCATGCTTCAAATATTACTATTAGTTCCCATAAACCATGTATAAAAGGTTTTACTGAGCTTTCTCCATGCATTCTTTTTGGCTCGTCTCCAGGAATATCACAATATTTTAAATTATTTCTAATACACCCAATAGCTAATTGAGTTTGAACAGAAATTCTCATATTATTCTTATTTATACCCATTTTATTAAAAATCTCTTTCTTAATACACTTGTATCCACCCAATACATCAGTAAAATTTCCATTAAAGAAAAAATTAACTAAGTTTGTAAATAGTTTATTACCAAATGAAGTTAAAATGTTGTCATCAAAACTTCTGGCACCATCCTTATATCTAGAAACACATACTAAATCATAACCTTCTTTAATTTTCTCAATCAAATTAGGTAATTTTTCTGGGATCATATTGTTATCAGGAGTAAATGGCATTACCACATATTCATTCTTGCAATATTCCAATCCATATCTGTATGCATCAACAAGTTTTTGTCTAAAAAAATATTTTTGAAAAAAACTATACTTTTTCTCTTGTACTACAACTTCAAATCCATTACTTTTGAGATATTCAATAGTTCCATCTTGAGATCCGCCGTCAATTGCTAAAAGTTGTGAAAACAAGCTTTTGTTAATGCGTGGGATGATCTTTTTACATCCTTGTATTTCATTTAACGTCATTAAAACTAAAGTAAATTTCATAACTAAAAAACTTAATAAAATTGTGATATTCATATAGTATAAAATTTATGATTAAAAGACTTAAAAAATTTGAGTTATTAGTAAAAGAAAAATATGAAAAAGGTTTAATAAGAGCTCCAATACATCTTTCAGGAGGAAATGAAAAACCTCTGATTAAAATTTTCAAGGATATAAAAAGAAGTGATTGGGTAATTTCAAATTGGAGAAGTCATTACCATGCTATCTTACATGGAATTCCAGAAAAAGAGATTTTAAAAGAAATCATTAAGGGTAAAAGTATGAGTCTTAATTTTAAAAAATATAAGTTTATATCTTCTTCAATTGTAGCTGGTGGTATCCCAATAGCTTTGGGTATTGCTCTAGGGATCAAAAGAAATAAAAAAAAAAATAAAGTTCACGTATTCATTGGTGACATGACTTTCGAAACTGGAGTATTTCATGAAAGCTATAAATATGCTAAAAATTTTAAATTACCAATTAATTTTATTGTAGAGGATAATAATTTAAGCACAAATACACCCACCAAATATGCGTGGAGAAAGAAAAGCAAAATATTTAAAGATATTAAGTATTATAAATATAAAAGAGAATTTCCTCATCACGGAACTGGAAATTGGATATTATTTTAAATGGAAAAAGGTTTAAGTTATAAAAGAGAATTAATTCGTTCTATGAACTATCTTGCTAAAAATCCAAAAACAGTTTTTATAGGTCAGTCAGTTGAGTTTAGTGGAAATGCAATATTTAACACTCTACAACAAATTAATAAAAAGAAGAAAATTGAACTTCCAGTTTTTGAAGAAGTTCAAATGGGAATTTCTACTGGTCTAGCACTTGAGGGTTTAATTCCTATTACATGCTATCCAAGATTTGACTTTTTAATTTTAGCAATGAATCAACTTGTAAATCACTTAGATAAGTTAAGATTTCTTTCTAATAATTCTTTTAAACCAAGAGTAATTATAAGAACATCAATTGGCTCAAAGAAACCTTTGAATGGAGGAGTACAACATACACAGAACTATACCTCAATATTTAAAAAAATTCTCACTGAAGTAAATGTTGTAAATCTAGTTGAGCCAAAACAAATTTTTAGAGAATATAAAAAAGCATTAAATAGAAATGACAGCAGAAGTACATTATTGATTGAAAATGGAGATTTTTATAATATAAAATAAAATGAGCGATATTTCAAAAATTAAAATTGGTTCAACTCAAATAAATAATGGATTTGCTGGACAGTATTATTTACCCTACTCAATAGGATTACTTCAAGCATTTGTTCTTCATAACTCAATTGATAATAAACGATATGATTTTTTAGACCCAATATATAAACGAGAAGAATTTGAAGTTTGTGTTGAGAAATTGAAACAATCTAACATCATTTTATTAAGTATGTATGTCTGGAATGAAAAAATAACTTTAGCAATAGCAAAAGAATTAAAAAAATTAGATAAAAACAAATTTATTATAATTGGTGGACCATCAGTGCCAGATAATTTAGATGGAAGAGCAGAAAAATTTTTAAGAGAAAATCCTTATTTAGATGTTTGTATCCATCAAGAGGGTGAAAGAACAATTTTAAAGCTACTCGATGAATATCCTAATATAAATTATGAGAACACACCTAATATAAGTTATTTAAAAAACGGAAAATATTTTAATAATAAAACAATCCCAAGACTTAAGTCATTCGAAAACTCCCCATCTCCATACCTTTGTGGAGTATTTGATAATTTAATTAAAAAAAATCCTCAGGAAAGATGGCTAGCTAGCTGGGAAACTAATCGGGGATGCCCGTTTTCTTGTACTTATTGTGATTGGGGTTCAGCAACGAATAGCAAAGTTGCTAGAATAGATTTAGATAGGGTTTCGAGAGAGCTTGATTGGTTTTCAAAAAATAAAATAGAATTCATTTTTTGTTGTGATGCAAATTTTGGAATGCTTCCAAGAGATTATGATATAGCTTTGAAAGCAGTTGAAAATAAAAATAAATATGGTTACCCAAAAGTATTATCAGTTCAAAATACAAAAAATGCACGAGAAAGAGCCTATAAGGTACAAAAGCTATTAGCTGATAATGGTTTAAGTAAAGGAGTAACACTTGCAATGCAATCAGTAGATACCCACACTTTAAAAGAAATTAAAAGAGACAATATTTCAATAAAAGATTATCAAGAACTTCAAAAGAGATTTACTGAGGATGGTATAACCACTTATACCGAGTTTATTTTAGGTCTTCCAGGTGATACATATGATAGTTTTGCGAATGGTGTTTCAGATGTAATTAGTTCTGGTCAACATAATAGAATCCAATACAATAATTTATCAATTTTACCAAATGCAGAGATGGCTAGAGATGATTATATTAAATCAAATAAAATTATTACAAAATCAGTTCCAATAGTAAATCCTCATGGCTCTCTTGATGAAGATCCTAAAGATGGAATAAAAGAAAAACAAGAAATTGTTATATCAACAAAATCTCTTCCTAAGGAAGATTGGATCAAAACAAGAGTATATGCATCTGTAAGTGAATTTTTCTATTTTAATAAAATTTTACAAATACCAATTATGATTAAATCAAAATTAAAAAATACTAGTTACAGATCGATATTTGAGGACCTAATTGCATTAGAAGGAAATAAAAATTTTCCAATAATCTCCTCAATTATTTCAAACTTAAAAAAACATTCTTCCTCAATAACTAATGGTGGATATGAATTTATTCTAGAAAAAGAATTTTTAGGAATTTTTTGGCCTCCTGGTGAATTAGAATATATTAAACTTTTAAAAAACAATTCGTTCAATTCTTTCTTTGAGGAAGCAAAAAACTATTTCCTTAAAGGAGAGGACAATCTTCAAGATGAAATAATTAAAGATTGTATTAAACTAAATCAAAATATAATGAGATTACCTTTTGAGGAAAAAGATAAAGTTTTAGAATTAAATTATAATATTGCGGATTGTTATGACTTAATTAAAAAAAATAAGGAATTTCATCTAAAAAAAGTTAAATCTAAAGTAAAAATTATAAAGTCTGATTTCTGCTTTAATAATTGGAATGAATGGATGCAAGAAGTTGTTTGGTATGGCCACAGAAGTGGAAGATACACTTGCAAAATTGAAAATACACTAGACAATAAAAAATTAATTGAAAATGATAAATCCTCAAATGTAATTGGAAATTCATACGTTGTTTGATGATTTTCAAACAATTAAAATCTTCCAAAAAAAAAATTTCAATAATTGGTTTGGGTTCTTGGTCATTAGCTAACGAGGAATATAAAAATTTTTTTTATAATAAAATTTCAAAAAAAGAAATTTCAAAAATATTAGGAAAAGCTTATGAGTCAGGGATAAATTTTTATGATACTTCTCCAGCTTACGGAAAAAGTGAAACTCTGATTGGCAATGAATTTCAAAAAAAAAGAAGGGATAAAATTTTGTTATGCACGAAAGTTGGACTTAATAAATTTGGCCAAAAAATAAATTTTAAGATTAAAAATATAGATAGTCAAATTAGCAAATCATTAAGAAACTTAAAAACTGATTATATCGACTACGTATTAATATATAACCCAAAAAAAAATGATAAAGATATGTTCAATTGTTATAATTTTTTGATAAAACAAAAAAAAATGGGGAAAATAAAACATATTGGAATTTCATTGGAGACACCATCAGATTATCTAAAATTTTATAAAAAATTTGATTTTGATTTAATTCAAAGTAATTTTAATATTCTTGACAATAGAATTTATGAAAAAAAATTATGGGATATCTTGAAAAATAAAAAAATAGATATTGTAGCTAGATCAATTTTCTGTTTCGGATTTTTTACAGAAAAATTTTTGAGATTAAAAATTGATTATAAAAAAAACGACTATCGTAGTCTCTGGCCCACCACTCAAATTAAAAGCTGGCGAAAAGGTTTGCAACTAATCAAAAAAATCAATCCAAATATAGATATTGAAAACATAGCTTTGAGATTTGTTTTAACTGAAAAACTGATTTCAAGTGCATTGGTTGGGGTAAGAAGTGTAATTGAACTAAATAAAAATTTATCATCAAATAACTTCGATAAACTCAATAAAGATTTTTTTGAAAAAATTAAACATATAAATAAGTCTAATAATTTTTTTATTCAAAGAAAAAAAGAACATAAAATAAAATGAAAAATATTCTAATAGTTGGAGGATCAGGTTTTGTAGGATCAAACTTAGTTAATATTTTAGCTAAAAAGAAAGAATATAAAATTTTTTCAACCTTTTTTAAAAAAAAAAAATTTAAAAGAATAAGATCAGTAAAGTATTTTAGAGGAGATTTAAAAAAACAGAAATTTTGCGAAAAAATTACAAAAAAAAAGGATATTGTTATAATGTGTGCTGCTTTCACAGCTGGAGCCAAAATTATTGAGAAAAATCCTTTAGAATTTGTAACAATTAATACACAAATAAATTTAAATATTCTTAACGCTTGTAAAAAAAATAAAATAAAGAAATTTATTTTTTTAAGTAGTAATGTTGTTTATCCAAATAAAAAAACTGCTATGAAAGAAGAAGATGTAAATTATTCTTTTTTTAAAAAATATAATAATGTTGCCTGGATGAAAATTTATACTGAAAAGGTTTGTAAGATGTATAATGAGTTTTTTGATATTTTAATTTTGAGACCATCCAATCTTTATGGGCCCTACGATAAATTTGATAAGTTAAATGCAAAAGTAATCCCATCATTAATAAGAAAATTTAATAATCATAAAAAGGTAGAAATTTGGGGTGACGGTAAAGATATAAAAGATTTTTTATATATTGAGGATTTTGTAAAAATTTTATCTTTACTAATTAAAATTAAAAAAAAATATCTAGTATTAAATGTTGGATCTGGAAAATCTATTAAGTTAATGAAAGTAATATCAACCATAAATAATCACTTTAAAAATCGAAATTTTTATTTTAAAAAAAATTCTCCAAAAATGATACCTGTAAGAAAAATTAACACAAATAAATTAAAGAAATTTATTAAATTAAAATTTAATTATAATTTGGCTAGTGGGATAGATAAGACAATTAATTGGTACAAGAAAAATAATTAAATATTTTTCTTAAATGTAAGTAAATTTGGAAAAAATATTTTTATAATTGTTTCAATCACTAATGCATAAATTATAGTTGCTGCTAAAGTATTATTAAAAAAAGGAATCGCTGCGATATAACACGTAATTAATCCATCAAAAGTATAACCATAATATCCAGAGGTCCATACACCAAAATTTGTAATAACAAAAAAAACTATTGAGCCACTTAGAACACCTAACAATCGTGTTTTAAAAGATCTTCCAATAAATTTTGTTAATAAAGAGATAAAAATTATACTTCCCCACACAAAAAGTGATGCATCATGTAATCCAAAAAAAATATCAACAATTATGTAACTTAAAACAAAAAATTTCAGAAATTTAATTCCTAAAATTGCAGGCACATAGAAGCTCAAAGCAATAATTGGTGTAAAATTGGGTGGATGGGGCACTACCCTGCTGATAAATATTAAAAAAAATAATGCAAAGTAATTGTAAGGATTTTTCATTATCTTTAGTATAAGTTTTTTATACCAAAATTAAAAGATCTTCCTAGCTGTGAATAATCTCGTGCTGTCTCATAATTTTCATCAAATACGTTTGTAATATTTAGATAAAAATTGAGTTTATTATAAAAATTATAATTCAAATTTAAGTCATTAACAAAGTAGCTTTTTGTTCTTTCATCATTATAAGTTCTATTTCCATTACCATAATCTCGTGCTTCATCTGACCATTTTGAATTAATGATTAAATTCAATCCTTTGTAGTTAGGAAATTTTAAAACTGTTTTTAAATTTAGTAAATGCCTTGGTATTCTCACCATTTGTGAATTATAATAAGAGCTATTTTTGTCTGGATCATCTTGCTCGGCTCCATCGTAAGTGGAATTATAAGTATAATTTAATCCAAAATTGAGATAATCATTTTTTTTCCATAGTGAAGATAGCTCAATACCCTGTGATTTAACAGTTCCTGGCATATTTTGAGTGGTATAACTTAAACCTGAGCTTGTTCCAGTTTTCCATCCTTCAAGGACATCATTATATTCAATATTAAAATAAGTTAAGTCTAAATTTAAATTGGAATTTAAAAAAGACTTTTCTAAACCTATATCAAAACTTTTGCTATTTTCAGCTTTTACATTTTTAAGAGATTTATTGTTTGCTGCATAAACGTAGTACATTTCATAAAGTGATGGAAATCTAAAACCGGTTCCAATAGAACTTTTCAATTTAGTTTTTTTTCCGTCAAAATAATAAGCAAAAGTTGCTCTATGTGCATCCTCATCGCCTGCTACAGAATTATCATCAAATCTTGACCCAAAAGTAGCAAAAAAGTTATTTGAAAATCTTTTTTGAAAATCAAAATATTTTGACGTTGTTTGAAAAGACTCTTTTTTCACTCCTGATAAATTTGGATTATAATCAATAAAGTCATCCTCTCTTTGAAAACCAAAAATAATTTTTTTATCAAGATCAAATTTATATTCACTAAAATAATCATAAGTATATCTCTCTCCATAATAATTATCTTGTAAAGCATTGCCACTATTTGGAGTAGCACCATAAACTCTTTTGTTATATAATTTGCTTAATGATAACGAATTTTTGAATTTTTCATTAAATTTATAAATCAATTTTCCAGTAGTAAAGATATGTCTTCCATCCTCTTCTTCACTGTGATCTGCTGTGTCAGTATCAAGTTCTTTATCATATTGTAGATAGGAGTCTCTGAGTCTAAAATTAGTTTCAAATTTTAGTCTATCATTTAAATTTGCCTCATATTTTGCAACTAAAGAATTATTTTTATAGGCATCTTTTTCACTATTATGGATCATTTGTGAAATTCCACCGGTATTAAAACTGTCTAAACTTAAAAAAAGATTTGATTTATTAAATTCTTTTGATTTTTGAAAAGAAATATTTCTTGTAGAGTGTGATCCGTTACTCAAATAAAAATTTTGACTTTCCTTACCTTCAAATTTTTTTGTAGTAATATTTATGGTTCCTCCTATTGCTCCACTTCCATAAACTGAACTTTGATTCCCTTTTAATATCTCAACTCTAGAAATTTGACTTGTTAAAATATGGTTAAAATCAAAGTCACCTGAAACACTTGATGGATCTGACATCTTCACACCATCTATAAATACTGTTGAATATCTTTTAGGTAAACCTCTAAGTTGAATAGCAGATGTGGTACCATATCCACCATTTTGAAAAAAATTTACACTTGTTGAATTAGAGGATAATACATCTCCTAAAAAAAATTCATTAGTTTCCTTAAAAAATTTTTCATCTAAAACAACCACTGATGATCCTACAGTTGATATAGACTGAGCAGTTTTTCCAGGAGCAATTACAATAATTGGAATTTCATCTGCATACAAAAATGTTTTTAAAAATAAAAAAATTGTAAAAAAATTAATTAATAATTTTTTATAATTCATGGGTTTTATTTATCTCTTTTAGAAATTATAGGATTTATGATTCTTATTGGCCATTTAAACTTAAAAATTTTATCATTCCAATTAATAGTAAACTGGGATTTAATATCATAATACGTAGACTGCTTGTAATGAAAAATTGCCTTTTTGCTCGTGACATAATGCGCATTACCAAATCCCGGTGGGACTAAAATTTGATCAAATTTTTTTTCTGATAATTTAAAAAATTGATATTTTCTAAATTGTTTATGTTTTTTTATATTGTTTACTACAAGAAGATAAAACGAACCGTGCAAACAAGATATTAGTTTCCATGTTTTTCTATCACCATGTATACCTCTCAATACTTTTTTTTTAGAAACAGATATATCATCCTGAACAAAATTTATTTTATTTTTGAGCTTTTTATAAATCTTTTCATTGTAAGTTTCTAAATATATTCCCCTATGATCCTCAAAAGCATCAAGTTTTATTTGCAAAACTCCATCTAGTTTTGTTTTCAGGATTTTCATCTATTAATATCCGGGCCAAAACTAGATACTCTATCTCTCCAATAATTCAATAGATCAAGCATTGTTTGTTCAAATTTTATTTTTGGTTTCCATCCAGTATGTTTTTTAAATTTAGATACATCAGGTATTTGAAGATCGGCATCTATAGGCCTCATTCTCTCTTTATCTTTAATTATTTTTACACTTTTTAAATGTGATATTTTTATTAAATACTTTAATATATCACCAACCGTACAAGAAAATTTTCCACCTATGTTGTAATTCTCACCAAATTTAGGTTTTTTGGTAACTAATAAATAATATGCGTTTACTGCATCTCTTACATCTGCAATAGTTCGCATTGAGTTTAGGTTGCCGACATAAATGTTTTTTTGAAATCCATTTTCAATAAGCGCAATTTGTTTTGCAAAACTAGATTCTGCAAAATAATCTCCCCGTCTTGGGCCAGTGTGTGTAAACATTCTAGTGGTAAGTATTTTCATTTTATAAGCTTCATAATAAAACTTTGCTATTAAATCTGTTCCAATCTTTGAGATTGCATATGGAGAGGCTGGGTGAAATGAGTTATTTTCTTTTATTGGTAGATCTTTTTTTTTCACTCTTCCAAATATTTCAGATGATGAACAAATATGGATAATTGGGTCAATTTTTGATGTCTTTATTGAGTGTAATAATCTATCAGTACCAATTAAATTTGTATTATAAGTTATCTCTCTTTCTTTAAAACTTGATTTTGGAAAGCTTTGAGCAGCTAAATGAAAAATATAATCAGGTCTAATTTTTTCAATCGTATTTTTTATACTTGAATAGTCATTAAGATCAAAATATTCAATTCCAATTTCTTTTTTATTAATTTTAGGAATTAAGTGTTTAATATTATCTTGTGGACTCCTCCATCTACATGCTCCAAAAATTTTAAATTTTTTTTTTTTAATAAGTAAGTCTGCTAGATGTGATCCAACCATTCCTGTAAAACCTGTTATAAGAGCTTTTTTAGTCATTTATAACCATTTGTAATATTATTAAATTAAATGTAAATAGATTATATGAAACTAGTTAATTTTACTAAAAGTTTATCACAACTATGGCTAGGGGCTAACCTTTCTCAATTAAAAACTAAAAAAGAAGATCATAATAAACAATATACAGGAAAAAAAATTCCTATAGGTGTTACATTTGCTCTTACTTTTGTTTGTAACTTTGAGTGTTCGCATTGTGGAGCAGATATAGATAACAAAAGAGCAAATGAAGACGCTTCTACAAAAATTATATTAGATACATTGGATGAAATAAAAAAATTAGGTGGAAAAAGAGTAAGTTTTACCGGTGGGGAACCATTAGTAAGAAAAGGCATTAAAGAAATTCTTGAAAAAGCATCAGATAATAAGTTTTATATTTCAGTTGTAAGTAATGGTTGGCATGTAGAAAGACATTTAAAACAATTAAATAAAGTTGATTTGTTAATTTTGAGCCTAGACGGGACTGAGGAAATACATGATTTCATAAGAAGAAAGAAGGGAAGTTATAAAAAAGTAATAGATTCTATTAAAACTGCAAAAAAAAATGGAATACCTGTATTAGTTAATACAACTGTAATGAATACAAATGCTGATAATCTCAAAGAATTAAGCAAAGTTTTAAAAGATCTAGAAGTATTTTGGACAATAGATTTATTTAATGATTTAGATATAGTCAAAGATTGGCAACATGGCTCAAATATAAGTAGACCAACTAACAAGCTTTTAGAAGAAGTAGTTAAGATTGGAAAAGAAAATCCATACTTATCAAACTCATTTAATTATTTAAACTCAGTTAAAGAGAGAGATCTCGAAAAAGAGGTAGAATCATCAATATGTTTTGCTGGTATAGGATATTGTGTAATTTCTGCAGATGGTAAAATGTACCCCTGTTTTCCTGCACAAAATGATTCTGAATTTGAGGGTATGGATTTAAAAAAAATGAGTTTTAAAAAGGCATTTGATGAAATGCCATTGTATAGAAAAAATTGTGACACATGTGATATGATATGTCATAAAGAAATGAATAGTCTTTATAGTTTTAAACCAGATGCAATTTTCAAAGGTCTTAAGTATTTATATAAATCAAAAGTTGCTAATTTTTTCAGACTAAATAAACGTGTTTAAAGAATCAAATAATTATATTCTTAATAAAAGAATTAGTGAAATAAATTCAAATTTTAATAATCTTAAAAACGTAAAAAATGATATTCTAAAAGCTGTCAATCTTTGTAAAAAAACTTTACCAAAAAATCGAATTTTTTTTTGTGGTAACGGAGGATCTGCATCTGATGCCATGCATATAAGTGCTGAGCTTTTAGGAAAATATATGAAAGACAGGAAAGCTCTTCCTGCAATTTGTTTAAATTCAAATGTTTCTGCAATGACGGCAATTGCCAATGACTATAATTACAATAAAATCTTTGCTAGACAATTAGAAGGCTTAGGAAAAACCGGTGATTTAGTTTTTGCTATTTCTACAAGTGGTACAAGTAAAAATATCTTAGAAGTTTTAAAAAAAGCAAAAAAAATGAAATTAAATTCAATATTATTAACAGGAAAAAATAATAAAAAATTTAATGTAGATTTATGTATCAAAGCTCCCGCTAAAAGAGTTGACAGAATACAAGAATTACATATAACGATACTTCACTTAATTTGTGAATTAGTTGAGTTCAAATTTTAATAATGAGAAAAACAGCTTTAATTACTGGAATATCCGGTCAAGATGGGGCTTATTTAGCAAAATATCTCTTAAAAAAAAAATACAAAGTTATTGGAACTGATAGAAGATCTGCAAGAAATACAAATTGGAGATTAAGATACCTTGGAATTGATAAAGAAATTTTACGTGAGGAGATGGAACTTGGAGAAATTAATGAGATAAATAGACTTTTTGAAAAATATAAAATAGATGAGGTTTATAATTTTGCAGCTCAATCATTTGTTTCAACATCTTTCAATAGCCCATTAACAACTTCAAATGTAACCGCCCTAGGTCCACTTAGAATCTTAGAGGTGATAAGAAATCAAAAAAATAAAATTAAATTTTACCAAGCTTCCTCATCTGAAATGTATGGAAAAGTAATTGAGACACCCCAAAATGAAAAAACTCCTTTTTACCCACGAAGTCCTTATGCAGTGTCAAAATTATATGGTCATTTTATGGTAAGAAATTATAGAGAGTCTTATAATATATTTGCAACATCAGGTATATTATTTAATCATGAGTCTCCATTGAGAGGTGAAGAATTTGTAACAAGAAAAATCACTTTAGGACTATCAAAAATTAAAAAAGGTGAATTAAATTATCTTGAGCTTGGAAATATTTATGCAAAAAGGGATTGGGGATACGCAGGTGACTACGTTGAAGCAATTTGGAAAATGATGCAACAAAGAAAGCCTGAAGATTTTGTTATTTCAACGGGGAAAACTTATTCTATTAAAGATTTTATAAATGAATCAGTTAAATGTTTAGGATTAAAATGCAAATGGAAAGGTAGAGGTATGAAAGAAGTTTTAATAAATACTAAAAATAATAAAGTAATTATTAAGATTAATAAAAAATTTTTTAGACCAGCTGAAGTTGATTTACTTCAAGGCGATGCATCAAAAGCAAAAAAAATGATTAAATGGAGACCTAAAATAAATTTTAAACAATTAGTAAAAATGATGATAGAATCAGATTTTTACAGATCAGATATCAAATTTTAATTTTTTTTATTATTTTTGTTAAACTCTTAAAATTCAAAGTTTTAATTTTTTTGTTCCCTTTAATCTCATTTATATTATGGTTTATTAAAAAGTTGTTTTTAATACCAGATTTTATTCCAGCTTCCATGTCAATCCATGAGTTTCCGATATTTAATATTGATCTTTTATCTAAATCGAAGTCGGATATTGCTTTTGAAAAAAGTTTTATATTCGGTTTTCTACACAAACATTTTATTTTAAGTTTTTTTATTTCACCTTTAAAACCTTTTTCCGGATGATGTGGGCAATAATAAAATCTATCGAATGCAGCTCCAGTTTTTGAAAAAAGTTTTTGATTTAATATATTGTGGATTTTATTGACTTTTTTTTCTTTAATAAAACCTTTTGCTATACCTGGTTGATTTGTAATACAAATAATAATTACATTTTTATTTTTTAATATACTTAAAAAATTAATAAACTGAGAATAAAATTTAATATCATTTTCTGAACTTAAAAATTTTTTTTCAGAAATTATTGTCCCATCACGATCTAAAATAACTGAAAATTTGTTTTTGCCTTGTTTAAAATTTTTTTTTAATTTACTATATCTTTCTTTTGTTCCAAAATCTCTAAAGTTTTCATTAGAAAAGTATGAATAGAATTTATTTTTATTAAATTTTTTAATTATTAATTTAGTTAGATCAAACTTTTTAATTTTGAAATTGTACAATAAGCTTTTATTTAATAAATATATTCCAGATATTGATGTTCTTGATAAAGAATTATGATTATGATTCTTTTTATGTATTTTTTTGATTATATTATTTTGATCTACATCAATTAAATCACTATCCCATCTGTGACTTGAAATATGTGAAAAAATTTTATTTTCATTTTTATAAGTACTTAAAAACTTTTTAAAATTTATATTTGAAAAAAAAATATCTAAGTAGATTAATAAGAATTGTTTTTCTAATACCTTTATATTTTTCTTCAAAGACCCTCCAGATCCTAAACCATACTTTTCAGAAATAATTTTTGGCTTACTCTTCTTATTTCGAAAAAACTTTTTGAAAAATTCTATATGATTTTCATTAGATATAATTATTAAATTTTTATGTAAATTATATTTTTTTAGATTATTGTATTGGAAAGAGAAAATAGACTTTCCATTAATATTAAGAAAACATTTTGGTTTATTTTTAGTAAGTGGATATAATCTTTTTCCTAAACCACCTGATTGAAGAACTACTTGCATAATTTTGATAATTTAATCTTTTTACTCTATATCTTTTTTAAATTAATTTAATTTATGTATTAAATAAGTTATAGATATATTAAGAAATAAAATAAAACTTAAAATGGACCATTTTCAAAGCTTAAATGTTGATGAAATTTGTAATCAGATATCAAGTAACACATATTATAATTCAGATAGCGTTATTACAACAGAAAACGTGAAAAAAATTAAAAATGAATTATCTTTATGGAATTTCAAAATAAACAAAAATGATATTTTGCCAACGAAAACATTTAATGGATGGTTTCATTCAATGGCAATTGCAAAATCTAAAACAGTTTGTGATATAGTTACCTCAAAAACACTTCTTGATATATGTAGTAAATATATAGGTCCGGAATTTAGATTAAAAGCTCACAGAGTTTATTCAACACTTAGTGGAGCTAAAATGCCTTGGCATACAGACGACAAAGCTTACCAAAAAAAGAAGGATTATAAAGGATTAATCTTTATAGTCTATCTCAAGGATGTAACTAAAGGTGAATTTCAAATAATAAAGGACAGTGAAAAATTTAGTAAAAATTTTAAGGAACCAAATATCAGAGATTATATAATTGATAATGAATACTCTGATAAAATTATTAGTTTTAAAAATCCCATTGGAAGTTTAATTATTTATAATCATAAAGCTATTCATAGGGCAAAGCCATATTTTGATCCTTTTTGGATGAGAACATCTCTTTTCATTCAAGTTGATAATAATGTTGAAGATAGTGAAAAAGTTATAATTAACCCCTCCTACTTAAATCATATTGATGATAGATTAAAAATGTTTTTGGGTTTTGGTAAAAAATCTGAGATGCCACATGAACCAGTTGTAACCGGATATCACACACTAGATCTATTAAATTTGATTAAAATAATTTCAAATTGTTTATTATCGATATTTATTTTAAAGCCGTATTATTTGATAAGACGATCGAAACTATTGAAGAAATTATTTAGAAGATAGATTAGTCAATTACTTTTTATTTATTTTTTTTAAATAAAAATTTTTAATAATTTTTCGACCACAAAGTTAGCAAGATTATTACTAATTTTATGATTTTGTAGACCTATGAAAAATCCTCTATCATGAATAATTTGAGAATTTTTGAGTGTTTTTTTATAGTTATGGTTTTTAAACTTATAAAGTTTAAAAGAAGGTTGATTAACAAAATTTCCACTTATAATTGGTCTATTTTCTACACCATTTTCTTGAAGCTTATTTAAATACAAATTTTTATTTTTACTGAATTTTTTATTTATTAAAATAGGAATACCAAACCAATTAGGATCAGTATTATGATTTTCATTTATTATTGTAAATTGATTTTTCCATTTTTTATGAGAAATTAATTTTTTATGAATTAGATTTTTATTATATTTTCGAATTTCTTTTTTTACTTTAAATTTTTTAAATTGATTGTAAGCGATAGCTGCTTGTATTTCAGTCGCTCTCAAATTAAACCCAGAATTTATAAAAAGAAATCTCTTATCCATTTTTGGGAATTTCTTTTCGGTAGATTTTCTATTGATAAAATCCCTTGTCCATCCATGAGCTCGTAATGAAAGAAGAATTTCGTAATCTTTAGAATCCTGACACACTATCATTCCACCTTCTCCTGATGTTATTTGGTGCGAATAATAAAAAGAATAAGTTCCAAAGTCTGATAAGGTACCTAAAAATTTTTTTTTATAAATTGATCCAAATGCTTCACATGAATCCTCGATAAGTATGATTTTTCTTTTTTTACATATTTTTCTTATTTCATCTAAGTCTGAGCACAATCCCAGAACATGAACTAAAACAATTACTTTAGTTTTCGAGTTAATCTTTCTTTTCAAATCTTTTATACTTATATTTAAAGTGTCTAAATCAACATCTACAAAAACTGGTTTGAGACCGGCTTGTACGAAAGGCCATAATGATGTTGGCCAACAAACTGCAGATATTAAGAATTCTTGACCATAAGAAAATCTATTTTTTCTTATTGGATTACATGAAGCAAAAGCAGCTAATAAATTAGCAGATGACCCAGAATTAACCATTAATGCATATTTTGCCCCAACTGTTTTCGCAAATTCTTTTTCAAATTTTTTCGTTATATTGGACATGGTAATTTGTCCAGATTTTATTATCTCTATTGCTTTTTTTTTGTCTGACTCACTAAAACCTTTGAAGAGTAATGGAAATTTAAATTTGCTCATATTATAGATTTAAGAATTTGTCTATTACAGTAATTAGAAAATAAAATCTATGATAAATTAATTTTATTTTTAAAAAAATCCTCATCTTTTAAATGATAAATAAATTTACCTGCCTTTGTTTTTATAGTGTCATGAATGATGAATATATCAATATTTTGGGGCACACTTCCAAAGTGTGAGATTAACTTATTTAATAAGTAACTTTTTTCGACCTCAGAATCGCATGTAAAAAAAATTGCAAGCTTTTTTTTATCTTTATTCCAGTGATACTGTGTTGATCTTATAAATTTATCAAATTTGTAAATATGATCAAAAATTATTGAGCTAATTTTTTTATACTCATTTTTAATCTTTATTTCAAATGACGGTCTAATTTTTCCAGAAATCTTAAATTCAAAAATTGATATATCATCATCAGTTTCAATTAAATCATCTGGTGAATATCTTATTAATGGAAAAACTCTTTTTTCTAAATCAGTGATAATTAAATTTTTTTCTTTTGATTGCAATAAAAATGAGTCCCATAACGTTTTAATTTTATAAAATTCATTTTTTTTATTATATCCTATCACACCTGATTCTGCCATACCAAACTCATTGATTAGTTCTGATAGTGGAAAAATTTTTTTAACTAGTTCATAATCATTTAATGATAAATTATCTGAAGTTAAAATTATTTTAATTTTATTTTCATAAGTTATATTTTTAAAATCAAAAAAATTAAGAATCGATGAGAAAGTTGAAGCATATGTCAAAATATAAAATGGTTGTAGCTTAATAAGGTGATCATAAATTTGACTCACATTTTGACTACTCAGATCATAAGCAGATAATTGTAATCTCCTAAAATAAAAATTTTTTAATTTTTTTGCTATTTCCCTATAAAATTTTGAAATTAAATTTTTATTAAATTTGTGAGAATGACCCCATATATATAAACATTTATCTCTAGGAAATATTTCAAAATTTTCCCTTAAAAAAGCCTGATTAATAAAATTTTTTTTTGAATCAACAAATCCTGTTGGAAATCTGGTGACAGGACCACTGGTACCTCCAGTAAAAGTATTTTTGTTTGTTTTACTCTCATTGAAAATGATTTCATAATTTTTTATAATATCATTTTTAGAAATAATCGGAAAATTATTAAATTCATTTAAGCTATTAATATCATCAGGAAGATTATTTTCTTTCTTATATATTGAGTAAAAAGTATATTTCTTTAATACGTATTTCCATACTTCATTCAATTTTTTTAGTTGGTAATCAAAGATAAAGTTTTTGTCTTTATTGCTAAATAAGTTTCTTTTCAAAACTAAATTTTTATTTAAATTGTAAGCAAAATTAATCATTTTCTTGCCTTTTTTTATTTTTAATGTAATTCAAAAATAACATTTATTAATATAATTAGTAATTATAAATACTTAATAATGAAAGCTTTCTTAAAAAAAATTCTATTAAAAGTTTTTGGTTATGGGAAATATATTCAAATTTACTCATTTATTAAATATAGAAAACCAAAAGTTCTTAGATTGGATATTGCTGCTACGTGTAATGCTCAATGTCCAATGTGTCCTAGAGAACATATGGAAAAAAGTAGATTGGTTGGAAAAATGCCACTTGATCAAATTAAGAAAATATTAATTGATGGTAAAAAATTTGGATTTCAAACCTTAAAAGTTTATATAACTTCAGAACCAACTGTTCATCCAGACTTTAACTTTATAATGAAATTTTCAAAACAATTGGGTTACATAAATCATGTATCAACGAATGCTTCACTGATACCGAGAGCATTAGAAGGTTTGAAGTATGTTGATAATCTTCAAATTTCAGTTGAGGGATGGGATAAAGAAAGTTATGAAAAATTTAGATACCCTTTAAATTTTGATAAAGTTTATAATAATTTAAAAATCCTAAATCAAAATATAGACAAAAAAAATCAGAATAGATACATACATCTACCTATGACTAAAAATACAGATCTTAGAAAGTTTTTAAAACTATGGGGTGAGTTTGTTAATTTTATAAAGGTTGATTATATGCAACCAGCAAATCTATTTTCCAAAGGCATAATGAAATCTGAATACAATCCAAAAATAAAAGATGAATATTACAACTTTACTCGTAAGGAAAAAGATTTTGCTTGTTTTGATCCTTTCGCAGAAATTGTAGTGGCCTATGATGGAAAAATTATGCTTTGTTGTTTAGATTTTAATGCGAAATATAATCTTGGAAATATCAACGATGGTTTTGAAGAAATATTAAATAATCGTTTTAGAAAAACAATGAAAAAACAATTTTATAATCAAAAATTATCAACATGCAGAGATTGTTCAATGTTTTATGTTCCTTCAAAGGAAGTTTTGCAAAATACTTATTTTCTTATAAATCAAATAAATAAAGAAAAAATATCTGATGCCAAACTCTTATTTAGATATATCCAATAACATTTAAAGTGAAAAAAATAACTATTTTAAATTTAGATACCAGCAGTGTAGGTGGTATCCAAACTTACTTAAAAATGTTTTCAAAACATTTAGATGAAAACAATTTTTTTAAATATAAAACTTTTGAGTTAAGCAAACGAATAAATCCAATTAATTTGTTTCTAATTTTTTATAATTGTATTAAATCTGATTATATATTTATAACACATATATCAATTTTAAATCTTGTCTTTCTAATTTTTTTTAAGAAAAAAATTTTTTTCTTTTTTTATGGAATTGAAATTTGGAAACCCAGATCAAAACTTGCGAAACTAATTTTATCAAATTTTAAATTTAAGAAATATATCACATGTTCGAATTATTCAAAAAATTATTTATATAAAAGTTTAAATTTTTCAAATCCAGACGTGTCGGTCATATATCCATACTCAATATTTGAAACCGAGAAAAAATTTATAAACATTTATAATAAAAAAAAGAAAAAAAATTTCAACATAGTTTCAATATCTCGTTTAGGAGGAGAAGTGACAAGAGGACTTTGGCTTTTATTAAATTCATTAAAATTATTAAAATTGAAAAATATCAATGTAGATATTATTGGAATTGGTGATCAAAAAAATAAAATGGAAAAATATGTAAAAAAAAATAATATTAAAAATGTTTACTTTCACGGCTATGTAAAAGATTTAAAACCTTTTTATTGTAAATCAGACTTAAGTATCTATTTGACTGATGAAACAGGACTGGGAATCTCTGCAGTAGACTCCATATTTTTTAATACCCCATGTCTAATCTCTAAAAACTCAGCATCAATAGAAGTATTCAATGGTCTTACAAAATATACTTATCAAACAAGAAATGATCAGGACAAAATAGGTATGACTAAAATTTTAAATAATTTGTCTAAGTCAAAAAGAAATCTATCAAATTTTAAATATAAGTCTCAATATTTCAATAAGTTTTCAAAAAAAAACTTTGATAGTAATTTTAAAAAAATTTTATGAAAAAAAAATTAATTATCTTTGCTATGCATCCAATCCCATATTTATCTCCACTTTTCAGAGAAATTTATA
>CACOJM010000003.1 GCA_902627565.1 uncultured Pelagibacteraceae bacterium | reverse complement strand
TCTGAATACATTCTTTAGAAATTGTCTCGTTATCTTTATCAACACCAGCTTTTAAAACAATTAAACCTATGGGTAATTGTCCTTTTAATTTATCAGCAATTCCTAGCACTGCACACTCAGCAACTGATTGGTGTTCAGATAATACCTCTTCGATTGCACCAGTAGATAATCTATGGCCTGCAACATTTATAATGTCATCAGTCCTAGACATGATCCAAATATATCCATCCTCATCAATATGTCCCGCATCGTAAGTTTGATAATAACCCTCATAATTAGACATATAATTTTCTTTATATCTTTGATCTGCATTCCATAGAGTTGGAAAAGTTCCAGGAGGCAAAGGCAATTTAACAACTATATCTCCCATTTCATTTGGTTTTGCTAAAGTTTGATCAGACTTTATAATTTTTACATCATATCCAGGCACTGCTTTACATGCTGAACCGTACTTTGTTTTCATCATTTCAATACCAGTACAATTTGAACTAATCGCCCAACTTGTTTCTGTTTGCCACCAATGATCAATTACTGGAACTTTTAATAAATTTTCTGCCCACTTGATTGTATCTGGATCAGCTCGTTCTCCTGCAAGAAATAGACTTTCAAATTTACTTAAATCATATTTTGAAAAAAACTTTCCTTCAGGGTCTTCTTTTTTAATAGCTCGAAAAGCTGTTGGTGCAGTAAATAAAGATTTAACTTTATAATCAGAAATAATTTTCCAAAAAGCTCCTGCATCAGGTGTTCCTACAGGTTTACCTTCAAACAATACAGTAGTGCACCCTTTAAACAATGGAGCATAAACAATATAAGAGTGTCCAACAATCCAACCGATATCACTTGCTGACCACCAAATATCATCCTCTTCAATGTTATAAATATTTTTCATTGTCCATTTTAATGCAACTATGTGACCCCCAATATCTCTTACAATACCTTTTGGAGTTCCTGTGGTACCTGAGGTGTATAGTATGTAAGCAAATTCATTTGAATTCATTTCAACACAATCACTATCTTTAGCATTGGCATGCGCTTCATCCCAACTTATTTCTGTTGGAGCATTTAATTTAACTTCATGACCTTTTCTTTGGAACAAAATCATTTTATTTATTTTATGTTTAGCTTGTTTTACTGCCTCATCTACCAAAGGTTTATATTCTACTATTCGTCCAGGCTCAAAACCACATGAAGCAGTAACTAAAATTTTCGCTTTGCTATCATCAATCCTGCTAGCAAGTTCGTTTGAAGCAAACCCACCAAATACAACAGAGTGTATTGCTCCTATTCTTGCACATGCTAGCATAGCAACGACAGCCTCTGGTATCATTGGCATATAAATTATAACTCGGTCACCTTTATTGACACCTTGATCTTTAAGTGCGCCGGCAAATTTTGATACTTTTGATCTTAATTCTTCATAATTATATTTACTTTTGTTTCCAGTGATAGGACTGTCATAAATTAAAGCAGTTTTATTCCCTTTCCCTTTGTCAATATGGATATCTAATGCGTTGTAACATGTGTTAGTTATTCCATCTTCATACCACTTGTAGAAAGGTGGGTTAGATTTATTCAAAATTTTAGTTGGTTTTTTAAACCAAAAGATATCTTCCGATGCGTCTTTCCAGAATTTTTCGGGACTGTTTATGGATTTTTGGTAAATTTCACTAAATTTGTCAGACATAGAGTTTTTTGATTCGATAGTGCCTTTTTTTAGATTTTTTAAATTATAAATTGTATTTAATTTTAAAAAGTAAGTAAAATCAATGTAAATTAATGATAATTAAGTCTTCAATAATCTCTTTATATTTGCTATTTAACGCACAACTTTGGCTTAGGGAAGCCTAAGCTTAGTTTATATAAACTAAACAAATAAAAACTAACTAAAGAGGGAGTTTTTTATGAAAAAACTTAAATTGTTTGCTCTGACTGTTGCAGCATTGATTGGTGTGACTGGTGTAGCAAACGCAGCTTCTGCTACTATGTTAGCTCAAGATGACTTCGTTGGAATATCTTTCTGGATAATTTCAATGGGTATGTTGGCTGCTACAGCATTTTTCTTCATGGAGAGAAATACTGTTGCTCCTGGCTGGAAAACGTCAGTAACTGTTGCAGGGCTAGTAACTGGTATTGCATTCATCCATTACATGTACATGAGAGAAGTATGGGTGATGACTGGCGATTCACCAACAGTATATAGATATATTGACTGGTTAATTACTGTGCCATTACAGATGATAGAGTTCTACTTAATTCTAGTAGCTGTAAGAAAAGCAAACTCTGGAATTTTCTGGAGACTGTTGATCGGTTCATTGGTAATGTTAATCGGTGGATATTTAGGAGAAGCAGGATACATCAACGCTACACTTGGTTTTATAATCGGTATGGTAGGTTGGGTATACATTCTTTATGAAATATTCTCAGGTGAAGCTGGTAAAGCTGCTGCTAAGAGCGGAAACAAAGCTCTAGTAACTGCGTTCAGTGCAATGAGAATGATTGTTACTGTAGGTTGGGCTATTTACCCATTAGGTTACGTATTCGGTTACCTAACAGGTGGTGTAGATGCTAACTCATTAAACGTAGTTTACAACTTAGCTGACTTTATAAACAAAATTGCATTCGGTCTAGTAATCTGGGCTGCTGCAGTAAGTTCAGCTGGCGCAAGAAGCAGATAATTACTGTTTAAATTAAATTTATAGGGCGAGTATGTTTTCACATACTTGCCCTATTTTTTTGCATAACTATATAACATAAATGGCAAAAATAACTTACATCACTCATGATAATCAAAATCATACAATTGAGGTTCAGAATGGCTTAACAGTAATGGAAGGAGCTGTTCAAAATGATATTCCAGGAATTGATGCAGATTGTGGTGGCGGTATGGCTTGTGCGACATGTCATGTGTATGTAAATGATGAATGGTTTGATAAGATTACTCCTAAAGAAGATGGAGAAGAAGATATGTTAGATATGGCATATGAACCAAAAAAAAATAGCAGGTTAAGCTGTCAGATAATAGTTTCAGATGAATTAGATGGCTTAACAGTGAATATCCCATCTAAACAAGGTTAATATGAATAAAACAGATGCATTAATAATTGGAGCGGGTCCAACAGGATTGTTTACAGCACACCAGTTAAAATTAATTGGTTTAGATTGTGAGATAGTTGACAATCTAGATAAAATTGGTGGACAATGTATTGAACTCTATCCAGATAAACCAATTTATGATATTCCAGCTGTTCCAGAGTGCACAGGGGAAGAACTAACCAATAACTTAATCAATCAATTAAAACCTTTTGATATCAAATTTCATTTAAGTGAAAGAGTGGATGAGGTAAAAAAAGATGGAGATAATTGGATTGTTAAAACAAACAATGGTACTGAGTTTCAAACCCCTAATGTAATAATAGCTGGAGGAGTTGGATCATTTGAACCAAGAAAATTCCCATTAAAAGAGTGTGAAAAATTTGAAAATCAATCAATATTTTACTCAATTAAAGACAAAAAAATATTTGAGGGTAAAACTGTAACTATCTTTGGTGGTGGTGACAGTGCTTTAGATTGGGCGGTTGAATTATCAAAAAACTCAAAAGTAAATTTAGTTCACAGAAGAGATGACTTTAGAGGTGCGCAGGCAACAGTAGATACTGTGCATAAACTTGCAAATGATGGAAAAATAAATCTTTTTACTAAATATCAGATAAGCTCAATTTCAGGTGATAATCAATTGGAAAGTATAGATATCAAAAATGATAATAAAGAGACAAAAACACTTAAAACAGATTATGTACTAGGTTTTTTTGGATTGATAATGCAGCTTGGTCCAATTGCTAATTGGGGATTAAATATTGATAAAAAAACCATTGAAGTTGATACTGAAAAGTTTGAAACTAACCAAAAGGGTATTTATGCAGTAGGTGATATTTGTAATTATCCTGGAAAATTAAAACTAATTTTATCTGGTTTTCATGAAGGAGCATTAGCGGCAAGAGCATGTTTTAAATTAGCTAAACCTAATGAAAAATATAGATTTGAGTTCACCACTTCATCAAAGACAATAAAAGATCGACTCGGTGTGAAAGGTGATTGAATTATTTTCGGCTAATACACCTAATGGAAAAAAAATTAGTATTATGCTTGAAGAAATTGATTTTAAATATAAAGTTACTAAAATTGATATAAGTAATGGGGAACAATTTAAAGAAGAGTTTAAAAAAATAAGCCCATTTAGTAAAATTCCAGTAATTATTGATCACAAAAATAACCGAACAATTTATGAGTCTGGGGCAATTTTAATTTATCTTGCGGAGCAAAGTGGAAAATTTTATGACAAAAATGAGAGAACAAAAATTAATCAATTGCTTATGGCACAAATAGGTTACGTTGGACCCATGTTAGGACAACACCATCAGTTTCATCACTATAATCCAGGTAAGAGTAAATTTGGAGAAGATAGATATTTTAAAATTTCAAAAAGAATTTATCAAGAACTTGATGAAGTGTTATCAAAATCAAAATTTCTGTCCGGCAATGATTATACAATTTCAGATATTGGAACTTTTCCATGGATAGCTCGTCATGAATGGCATGATATTGGATTAAAGAAATATAAAAATCTAACAAGATGGTACCTTGAAATATCTAAAAGAGATGCAGTCAAAAAAGGTTTTTCTTTTATGAATAAAGATGAATCCCCACCAAAGCCGTAATTAGTTCATTGAACTTAACAATCTAAACAAAGATGCAAAAATACCATGTCCCGAAAGTTCTATTGCAAGAACTATTATTATAATAAGAATTAAATTTTTATTCATCTAGTAAATACAAATACTAATAAAAGTATCCAAAAAAAAGCATAATAAAAATAAATATATTTTTTTGTAAAGTTATAAGTAATTGGGTTATGTACTTTTCTCTCTTTTTTTCTTTTTTTAGTCATCGGCATGAACTTTTTCATCTTTCTCATGTTTTTCTTGTGCTGCGATTGTGTACTTTGCTACTGGTCTAGCCATTAATCTTTTTAAGCCAATAGGCTCTGCTGTATCTAAACAAAAACCGAAAGTATCTTCTCTAATTCTTGCTAAAGCTTTGTCAATTTCTGAAATTAATTTAATTTGTCTATTAATTGCTTTCATTTCAACATTTTTGTCTGTGTAAGAACTTGCCTGATCAACAATGTCTGCCGAAATACTGTTGTCATCCATACTTCCATTATACAGTGCTTCATTATTTGATTTAATTAACTCTTTTTTCCATTCTTGAAGCTTCATTCTAAAATAAACTTTGTGTTTTTCACACATATATTTTTCAGTATCCTTTGGAATATACGTTTTAGATATTCTAATTGGACCTTTGTTAACTTCTTTTGGTTTACTTAAAGTTTTAGCTTTAGTTTTGCTTACAGCTTTAGCTTTTGTTTTTGAAATTTTTTTTTTTACTTTAGAAGTCTTAGGCATATTCAAATTTGAATTCGAGGGAGTATATTCAGCAAATTGTAGGTGTCAAGTGAGCTGAATTATTGTAAATATTAAACTATGAATGTTCAAAATAGAAATATAAATAACGTATTTTATATTTTTATCATTTCTCATTTGATTATTTGGACTGTAGTACCATCAGTGACAAATAAAAACTTACCTCTAGATACAATTGAACATTTAGCATGGGCAAGTAACCTTGATTGGGGCTTTCCTAAACACCCTCCAATGGTCGCTTTTTTTAGTGAATTTTTCTTTAAAATATTTGGTCCGCAAGATTGGGCATTTTATTTAATGCCACAAATTTTTGTGGTTATTTCATTTTATTTCATATTTAAATTGGCTAATGAAATTTTTAGTAATCAAGTATTAAGCTTACTTTCTGTTCTTATTTTAGAGTCAATTTTTTTTTATAATTATATCACTCCCGAATTTAATGTTAATATCTGTCAACTTCCTTTCTGGACACTTGTTGTTTATTTTTCTTGGAAAATTTATAATTCAAAACAAATAAAATTTTTTGACTGTTTTCTTTTAGGAGTATTTTCTGCTTTAGGTTTTTTGACAAAATACTTATTTGTTTTTATTTTGTTTCCAATTTTTTTATTTTTTATATATGTTGTTTTTATTAAGAAGAAAAAAAAATTTGATTTTAAATATTTAATTTCTGTAGAAGTTTTTTTAGTTTTACTAGTTCCACATATTATCTGGCTATTTAATAATGATTTTGAAACAATTTCTTATGCAATGAAAAGATCAGGATTAGATGAAAAAGAAATCATGAACCACATTCAATATCCATTAATATTTTTATTAAAACAAATTGGTATTTTAATTCCTTTTTTTATATTATTTTGGACATTGATAAAGAAGTTTAAACTTAGAATTAATTTGAATGATAAAAAATTGATATTTCTATTTTTTATAAATATCTTGCCGATTTTAATGATGTTGATTGTTTCAATTATTTTTGGATCTAAAGTGAGAACAGCTTGGATGGTTCCTTTTTATTTATATTTTGGTATCCTGTTTATTTACTTATTTAAGTCTTACATAAACATGCAAAAAATTAACTTATTTGTGTATGGATTTTTATTTTTATTTTTCTTATCACCCATACTTTATGGATTTATATCAATAGTAGAAACGGACAAAAGAACAGATCATCCAGGTAAAGAAATTGCTAATAAAATACAAATTGCTTGGGATTCCCAATTCTCTACGACAATAAATGAAGTAATTGGAGATGAATGGGCTGGTGGAAATTTGACTTATCATCTAAAATCACGTCCTGAATGGAATGGATTTGTAACTCAGGAAAAATTAAGCAAATATAAAAATTTTATGTGTATTGATGATAATTTGTGTGTTGGTTCTAAATAATCTTTATGAATGAAATTGAAAATATTACTGATTTTATAAAAAAAACACCAAAGACGGAATTGCATCTTCATATTGAGGGAAGTTTAGAACCTGAATTAATGTTCAAACTTTCTAAAAGAAATAAGATTGAAATCCCTTTTAACAATATTGAGGAGATAAAATCTGCATATAGTTTTACTAATTTAGATAGTTTTTTAAAAATTTATTATGAGGGATCTAATGTACTAATTAATGAAGAAGACTTTTTTGATTTGACCTGGGAATATATCTTAAAGTGTAAAGAGGATAATATTGTTCATACAGAGATATTTTTTGATCCACAATCACATTTACCACGAGGAGTTAGTTTTGAAACAGTTATAAATGGTATTGATAAAGCTTTAAAAAAAGCTGAAAAGGATTTCGGTATTTCTTCAAAAATTATAATGTGTTTTTTAAGGCATTTAGATGAAGAATCTTGTTTTGATGTTTTAAAACAAGCTTGTAATCATAAGGATAAAATAATCGGAGTAGGACTGGATTCGTCTGAAAAAGGAAATCCCCCCTCAAAATTTAAAAGATTATTTGAACAAGCAATTAAAGAGGGTTTTTTAACCGTTGCTCATGCTGGTGAAGAAGGACCTCCCGAATATATTTGGGACAGTTTGAATTTACTAAAAATAAAAAGAATAGATCATGGAGTTCAATGTTTAAATGATAAAAAATTAGTTGAAAAACTTGTTAAAGATCAAACCCCTTTAACTGTATGTCCTTTATCAAATGTTAAATTATGTGTTTTTGATAAACTTGAAAATCATAATTTGAAGAAACTGCTAAACAAAGGCCTTAGGGTGGTCGTTAATTCAGATGATCCTGCTTATTTTGGTGGATATTTGAATAAAAATTTAATCGATACATCCAAAGCATTAAATCTTGGATTTGAAGATATCAAAAAATTGATTGAAAATTCTTTTAAATCATCTTTTTTAAATGAAGAAAGCAAAAAAGACTGGTTAAAAAAAATTAATTCATGAAATTTATAATATTAATTCCAGTTTATAATGATTGGCAATCTGTCAATGAATTGTTGGATAATATTGATCACAATCTAACAAGTATTGGTCATGAAATTTCAGTTATTATTGTCAATGATGCTTCAAATCACGATCGAAAAGAAGAAGATAAGACTTTTGAAAATATTCATTCAATTAAAATTTTGAATATGAGAATGAACCAAGGTCATGCAAGATGTATAGCTACAGGATTAAAATATATATATCAAAAAGAGGATTTTGATTATGTTATTCCAATGGATGGCGATGGAGAAGATAGGCCTGAAGAAATCAAAGAATTTCTAAATCAAACTCAAAACTCAATGGACAAGCCTATTGTTGGAAAGAGGATAAAAAGATCTGAAGGTTTATTTTTTAAAATTTGTTATGAATTTCATAAATTAATAACTTTAACATTTACAGGTAAATCAATTAAATTTGGAAATTTTACATGTCTTCCAAAAACTACTGTAGAAAAACTTATAAATGAAAAAGCTACTTGGAACAGTTTTTCTGGCTCATTAACAAAGATAGAAAAAGATTTATTTGAGGTACCCTCTATTAGAGGAGATAGATATTTTGGTCCTTCTAAAATGAGTTTTATGAATTTATTAAAGCATTCTCTTTCAATAATAAGTGTTTTTAAAAAAACAGTTTTAATTCGTTCAGCTTTATTCATTATTATTTATATATTATTAATAAAAAGTAATGCCTCAATTCTAACGTCGATACCTCTAATTCTCTTACTGGGTATGATTTATTCAATTTCCAGTCTAGCATTAAGAGAAAATATGGATGAGTTTGATAAAGCTTTATCAAACATAAATAATATTGATCAAATTAAATGAAAAAAATTTTTTCAACAATAGTTGTAAGTTTATTGATTATTGGAACTTTAAATTTTTCAAAAAAAGTTAATGCAAAAGAAATTACAAATCTTCAATGGAAAAAAAGTGTAGCCACAGGTAAGAAACTGTCAAAATTTAGAGATACTGTCACATCTCCGGCTTTAGGTAAAAAAGCCTGGAAAATAACATTGCTACCAAGAGATTGTGGTAAAGACAAAGATGGTGATTATTCTGATTGTAAAAACAATGGAAAAGATGCTGTTGTTGGACATGGGGGAGGAGATAGAGCTAGGAGTGAGTACTCCTCATCTGGCCCTAGATATACGGGCGAGAAATGGATTTCGGTAAGTATTTTTATACCCGAGGATTTTAAAACAGTTGAGCCTGTAAGCACTTCTCTTTTTCAGATTTATGAGTGGGGAAATACAAATCAACAAAGACATCCAAGAATGATGCTAAGAGTTAAAAGAGGTAATTTAGAACCAAGATATTTTGCTGTAAATGGAATGGACTCTCAGGGGTTAATATACAAACATCTCAAAATTGATGATATGCGGAACAAGTGGACTACAATCATATTTCACACCAAAATGTCTAAAGATCCAAAAAAAGGATTTATAAAGATGTACGTAAACGACATTCTTTATAATGATTATAAAGGTAGGACTGGTTATGGAGGAAAATATTTTAATAAATTTGGAATTTATCATAGTTGGATTAGTAGATGGAAAGATGAAGTTCACGGAGAATATCCAACGCAAGTTGTTTATTACGATAATCTATTTAGAACAAATAAAAAAGAAAAACTTTTGAAATTAATTCAAAATTAATTATTTAAACTCTTATTTTTGGTAGACAATAAAAGTCAGCAGTATCTATTTTAGAAGAGTATTGTCTTCGCATATTCCATTTTTTATGAACCCCAGCGCTTGCAAGACTTAAAGTTGATCTTCCATATCTATAATTAGTATTATCAATTGATTGCATTAAGCTTTTTATTTTTTCATCTTTTTCTGATGAGAATAGATTTTTTATACCATCATCGTTACGTAATCCTGTAAGCATTACGCCTGCTTTTTGATAACGGTAACCATTTTTGAATATGCTCTCAAGTATTGAAACTGCAGTTTTAACTGTTTCAATACTATTATTTGTTGCAATGGGAAAATCAACTGTCTTTGCATTCGAATAATATCCAAAATCTCTTTGAAAAGGACTGGTTCTAACAAAAACAGTAATTGCTTTTGCAACTAAAGATTCTGATCTAATTTTTTCTGATGCATTCAAACAATAGTTTGCAACTGCTTCTTTTAATTCTTGAAAACTTTCAATTCTTTTTCCAAACGATCTAGAAACTACACAACTTTTTCTTTTTGTTTGTGTAGTTTCTAGATTGATACAAGGAATTCCTCTAAGTTCCATAGCAGTTCTTGAACTTAAAACATTAGAACATTTTTTAATCCAGGTATTAGATTTATTCTTAAGCTGCTTTGCATTATAAATTCCATTTTTTTGATAAAACTTTGTAAGCTGTCTACCAACACCCCATACATCATTAATTTCGACTTTTTCTAAAATTGGATCTAAGTTTTCTATATCAATTAAACTAACAACACCTGATTGTTTTTTCTTTGCAATATGATTTGCAACTTTACTCAATGTTTTGGTTTTGGCAATACCAATACTAGTTGGGATGCCAGTCCACTGTAGAACTGTTTCTCTAATTTCTCTTCCAACTTTTTCAACCTCTGAGTCTGGAAAATTAGATAAATCTATAAATGCCTCATCAATTGAATAAACTTCTATTGCTTCATTAAATCTTTTAAGTGTTCTCATTACTCTCCTAGATAAATCTCCATATAAAGAGTAATTTGATGAAAAAACTTCAACTTTATTTTTAACAATAATATTTTTTGCTTTAAAATAAGGTTCACCCATTTTAATTCCTAGGGCCTTTGCTTCATTAGATCTAGAGATAATACAGCCATCATTATTAGATAAAACTACAACAGGTTTTTTTCTTATTTTAGGATTAAATAATCTTTCACAAGAAACATAGAAAGAATTACAATCAACTAGAGCTAGTTTTTTAGTACGTTGAATGGATGACATAAGTTACAACCCCCCAAATAAAAACATCTTCTTCTTCATTAATTAAAATTCTATTAGAAAAATCCTTAGATCCAGATGTTAAAAATTTTTTTTCTCTTTCTTGAACTAAAGTTTTAACAACAAGTTCGTCATGAACATTTGCAATAACTGTTGAAAAGTTTTTTGGTTTTAAACTTTTATCAACAACCAATAAATCTCCATCATTAATCCCAACATCCACCATGGATTTACCTTGCACTCTAATAATGAAAGTTGCTGGAACATTTCTAATTAAATGCATATTTAGATCGATGTCTTCTTCGATATAATCAGTAGCAGGTGAGGGAAAACCAGCACCAGCTTTATGTAGATAATAAGGGACGGTTAGTTTCATGTTCTTGTTTTGTTCTAATTTATAGCCCATTTATACAATGCACGCAAGAGGTTGTATTTTGAGTCCGTAATTGAATCAAAAGTGAATCAAAACGTGAACATCAAAACTATATTTTGTATGCTTGTGGATAACTTCAACCAGAGATAGTTTAAATAATTCGAAATGAAAAAAATTTTATTAATTTTAATCTCAGTAATAGCATTAAACTCTCAAAGTATGGCGTATGAAGAAGCAAATTATGAGGTGGTAAAAGAAAACAAAAATTATGAAATTAGAAAATATTCTGATCGCCTAGTTATTGAAACGATTTCTATGCAAGGCAATGGTTTCAGGAAATTATTCAATTATATTTCAGGAAATAATGAACAAAAAGAGGAAATAAAAATGACAGTTCCAGTAACTCAAGAAATTAAAAATGGAAATATGACGATGCAATTTTATTTGCCATCAAAATTTAATAAAGATAACGCACCAAAACCTTCAAATTCAGATATAAAAATTTTAACTATTGAAGGTGGATATTATGCTGTAATTGAATATTCAGGCAGATCTTCAGATAAAAATTTTTTAAAAAATAAAGACATATTAGAAAAACAGCTGAAAAAAGATAATATTGAAATTTTAAGCCCCCCTATAAGGGCATCTTATAATTCACCATTTACTTTACCGATGTTAAAAAGAAATGAAGTAATGTATAGGATAGATTTATAAAATGAAAAAACTTATATGTCATTGTGGAGCTGTAGAGGCAGAAATTAATTTAGATGGAGATTTGGCTAAAGTAATAAAATGTAATTGTTCTATCTGTAAAAGAAAAGGAGCGATTATGTCTATGGTTAAAAATGATGATTTTAAAATTATTAAAGGTAAAGATAAATTAAAACTTTATCAGTTTCATTCAAAAGTTGCTAAACATTACTTTTGTTCTGATTGCGGAATTTATACTCACCATAATCCAAGGATCAATCCTGCAATGACAGGATTTAATGTTGGATGTATTGACGAAATAGATACTTTCGACATGAAAGAGGTTCCAGTAAATGATGGACAAAATCATCCATTAGATAAAAAATAATTTCCATGCAACAATTCAGCTTATGTTTTGGTAAGGTAAAAAAAGATTGTTTAAAGTTTATTAAATCTCAAGAAACAAAAGCTGATAAATTTAAAAATAAGGATAAAATGATTAAATCTTTCTTAATTCCACTATGTTTCTGGATCAGTAAAAAGGCTGAAAAGAAAAAACCTTATTTTGTAGGCTTAGCTGGAGGCCAGGGTACTGGCAAAACAACAATAAGTTCCTTAATTAAAATCATCTTAATTAAATATTTTAAACTTAATGTTTTTAGAATTTCTATTGATGATTTTTATAAAACAAGAAAAGAGAGAATAAACTTATCCAAAAAAGTACATCCTATGCTTTTAACAAGAGGAGTACCTGGAACGCATGACATTAACATGATTTTAAGCTTCTTTAGAAAGGCAAAAAGCAGAAAATTTAAAAGGTTAAGATTACCGACATTTAACAAGGCAATAGACGATAGGTCTAAAAAAAAGAAATGGTATATTATAAATAAAAGACCTGATGTAATTATTTTTGAAGGATGGTGCGTAGGTGCAAAATCAGAACAAAATAGTACTTTAAAAAAAAATATTAACTCCCTTGAAAAAACCAAAGATCAAAAACAAATTTGGAGAAAATATGTTAATCAACAATTGAAACTAAAATATAAAAACTTATATACTCAACTTAATTGTTTAATTTATTTAAAAGCAAAAAATTTTAGTTTGTTACAAAAATGGAGATTAAAACAAGAGAGAAAACTCTGGGTAAAAAGCAATATAAAATCAAATTCAAAAATAATGAGTAGAAAAGATGTGATAAATTTTATGCAAACTTATCAACGAATAACTCAAAATATGTTTAAAAACATGCCTAAATATGCATCGATAATATTTAATTTAAATAGTAACCATCAAATTAAATCTGCAGTATATAAAAAGAAATGATTAGAAATTTATTTATAATTACGAGTTTTATTTTTTTGCTTAATAATGCTTATGCTGAAGTTTTTAACGACGCACTTAAAAAAGCATATAATAATAATTCAGAATTAAATGCAGAGAGAGAAAATATAAATATTTCAGAACAAGAACTTAAAATTTCAATGAGCTCTTATTTTCCCACTATTACTTTAGAGGGAACAAAAAGTGAGGAAGATACAACGAAGCTAACCAATAGAGATGGCACAAATGCAACAATTACTGATACTGATCCTGAGACAAAATCTATCTCAATTACTCAAACAATATTCGATTTTGGTAGGGGTGCAGATTATTCAAAAAGTAAAATTGGTATTAATTTAGCTAAAGCTAAACTTTTAAAGAAAGAACAAGATATTTTGTATAAAACAGTTGCTGCTTACACTGGTTTAATTTCAGCTAATGAAAAATTAGAAATTAATAAAGCTAACTTTGAACTTTTGAATAGACAAGTTGAAACAGATAGAATCAGACTTGAAAGAGGCCAAGTTACTTTATCAGATGTATCTCAATCCGAGTCTTCTTTGGCAGGTGCTGAAGCAAGTTTGATTCAAGCCCAAAATGATCTTTTAACTAGTAAATTAAATTATGAAAATATTATTGGACCAATTAGTAATGCTCAATCATTAGATAAAAATTCGATAATAAATTATCAAATACCTGGAAGTTTAAAAACAGCTATTGAATTGTCAAAAAAAAATAATCCCGATTTAATTATTGCTGAGATGGAGTATGAGCAGTCTAAAAAAGATACTTCAATTGCAAGGTCAGAATTAGCACCAACTGCAAAATTATCTTTAGAAAAATCTTATTCGGAGGACTTAAATTCTACTTATGACGAAAAGGAAAAAGAAACATTAAAAGCTACAGTGACTTGGCCGTTTTTTTCAGGAGGAAAGAATATTGCATCATTAAATAAGAATAAAAATATTGAAAATCAATCAAGATTAACTTTAGATAGTGAAATTAAACAAAATCAAACAAACGTAGCAAGTGCATGGTCCAATTATCAGTCAAATAAAAGCTTACTGAATTCTGTACAGTTACAAGTAAGAGCAGCAGAAATTGCAAATGAAGGAATCACCGCCGAGTATAATAGCGGCTCCTCTGGAAGGACAACATTAGAAGTTATCCAATCAAATTCTCTTTTGTTAAATGCTCAAATTTCATTGGCTGATTCTGAGAGAAATTATATTCTTTCACAGTTTAATTTGCTGAAATCAATAGGTTTACTAAATAGCGATTATCTAAAATTGCGATAAAAATTGGATTTTTAGCTTAAAATAAATAGATCTTGCTAATGAGAACAAAATGTGTACATTTATTTTATGATTCGAATGACAAAAATATTAAAAAAAAGAGGTAAAAAATGAGTAAAAATAACCTAAAAGTAGTTAAATCTACTAAAGATCAAGATTTGGAAAGCAAAGAAAAAAATAAAGCATTAGAAGCTGCAATTAGCCAGATAACTGACAATTTTGGAAAAGGTTCAGTTATGAAGCTAGGTGAAAAAAGGGCTATGGATATCGAGTCGATATCTACAGGATCTTTGAGTTTAGATTTAGCTTTAGGAATAGGTGGTCTTCCAAAAGGGAGAATTATTGAAGTTTATGGACCAGAGTCTTCTGGTAAAACAACATTAGCATTACAAGTTGTTGCCGAAGCCCAAAAGGCCGGTGGAATTTGTGCGTTTGTTGATGCGGAACATGCTTTAGATCCTGTTTATGCAAAAAAATTAGGTGTAAACACTGAAGAGCTTTTAATCTCACAACCAGATGCGGGTGAACAAGCTTTAGAAATAGCAGATACATTAGTAAAATCAGGCTCTATTTCAGTTATCGTAATTGATTCTGTTGCAGCTTTAACTCCAAAAGCTGAAATTGAAGGTGAGATGGGAGATCATCATGTCGGTCTTCAATCAAGATTAATGAGTCAGGCTTTAAGAAAATTAACTGGTTCAATTTCAAACACAAACACAATGATGATTTTCATTAACCAAATTAGAATGAAAATTGGAGTTATGTTTGGAAGTCCTGAAACAACATCGGGTGGAAATGCACTTAAATTTTATTCATCTGTGAGAATGGATATTAGAAGAATTGGTGCCATCAAAGATAAAGATGAAATTATTGGTAATTCTACAAGAGTTAAAGTAGTTAAAAATAAAGTTGCGCCACCATTTAAAGTTGTTGAGTTTGACTTAATGTATGGAAAAGGAATTAGCAAAATGGGTGAATTAGTAGACCTAGGTGCTAAAGCTGACATTATTGAAAAATCAGGAGCATGGTATGCATATAAGGGTGAAAAAATAGGTCAAGGCAGAGAAAATGCTAAAGTCTATTTAGCTCAAAACCCTCAAGTTGCTGCAGAGATTGAAATGGCAATTAGGGAAAAAGCTGGAGTGATTTCAAAAAAGATTGAGGGAAACCCACTTAGCCCTGAAAAGATTGAAAAAGAGAAGAAAGTAGCTGAAAAAGAAGAAGCTAGCAAAGAAGCTGCTCCAGCTAAAAAGAACTAAAATTAAAGGTCATCTTTAAATTATCAAAGGCGCTTATTTTAAGCGCCTTTCCCCCTTATCGTTATCTAGACATAGAACAAAAAAGCTGTATTTTAAAAATATGGCGGACAAATCATTAAATGAAATAAGAAGTACGTTTCTTAAATACTTCGAGAAAAATGATCATAAAATTGTTGAATCTAGCAATTTAGTCCCAAATAACGATCCAACCTTGATGTTTGCTAATTCAGGAATGGTTCAGTTTAAGAATGTATTTACTGGTTTAGAAAAAAGAGATTATCAAAGGGCTACTACCTCACAAAAATGTGTCAGAGCAGGTGGTAAACATAATGATTTAGAGAATGTTGGTTATACTCCAAGGCACCACACTTTCTTTGAAATGTTGGGAAACTTTTCTTTTGGAGATTATTTCAAAGAAAGAGGGATTGAACTCGCATGGAATTTAATCACTAAAGATTTTGGTTTAGACAAAAATAGGCTTTATGTAACAGTTTTTCATGAAGATGATGAGGCTTTTAACTTCTGGAAGAAAATAGCAGGTTTTAGCGATGATCGAATAATTAGAATTGCAACATCAGATAATTTCTGGTCAATGGGAGAAACGGGTCCGTGTGGTCCTTGCTCAGAAATATTTTATGATCATGGTGATCATTTAAAAGGTGGTTTACCAGGAACCAAAGATCAGGATGGAGATCGTTTTATTGAAATTTGGAACTTGGTCTTCATGCAGTATGAGCAAGTTTCAAAGGATAAAAGAATAGATTTACCAAAACCATCTGTTGACACAGGAATGGGACTAGAGAGAATTGCAGCTCTATTACAGGGCACTCACGATAATTATCAAACCGATCATTTTAAAAAACTAATTAGCTCAATATCTGAAGTAACTAAAGTTAAACAAGAAAATAAAAATATATCGAGTTTTAGAGTTATTGCCGACCATTTAAGAGCAAGCTCATTTCTTTTGGCCGAAGGTGTTTTGCCATCAAATGAAGGTCGGGGATATGTTCTAAGAAGAATTATGCGAAGGGGAATGAGACATTCTCATTTGTTAGGATCTAAGGAACCAATTTTTTATAAAATTTTTGATACATTAAAAAAAGAAATGTCAGGAAACTACCCAGAGCTTGAGAGGTCTCAATCTCTTATTACAGAAACCTTAAGGATGGAAGAGGAAAAATTTTTAGTTTTACTTGATAGAGGTATTAAAATTTTAAATGATGAAATTTCAAAAATTGATAAAATTTTACCAGGTGAAGTAGCATTCAAATTATATGACACCTACGGTTTTCCATTAGATCTCACAGAAGATATTTTAAAAAATAAATCACTAAAAGTTGATCATAAGAATTTTGATGAATTGATGAAAAAAAGTAAAGAACTGGCAAAAAAGAATTGGAAAGGTTCTGGAGACAGTTCAGAAGAAGCAATTTGGTTCTCAATTAAAGACAAAACTGGTCCTACAGAATTTTTAGGTTACGAGTCTAATCAGTCTGAAGGTGTTATATTAAATCTTATAAAAAATAACCAAGAGACAAAATCTTTATCTAGTGGCGAAGAGGGAATGATAATTACAAATCAAACCCCATTTTATGGAGAATCAGGAGGTCAACTTGGAGATAAAGGTACAATAGTATCTGGAAATTCTGTTTTTAAAGTTGAAGATACACAAAAAAAACTTGGGGATTTATTTGTTCACTATGGATCACTAGAGAGTGGTGAAATTAAAATCACTGACGTGGTAGAGATGAAAATAGATGTTGAGAGAAGAAATAATTTAAAAGCTTACCATTCTGCTACTCACTTACTTCATGAGTCTTTGAGAAGAACTTTAGGTAAACATGTTATGCAAAAAGGATCATTAGTTGCTCCAGATAGGTTAAGGTTTGATTTCAGTCATATGAAACCAATTACTGATGAAGAGTTAGAAAATATTGACAAATTAGTGAATGAGTATGTTTCAAATAATTCTGAGGTAACAACAAGAATTATGACACCAAAAGCAGCTATTGAAAAAGGTGCGCTTGCTTTCTTTGGAGAAAAATATGGAGAAGAAGTTCGTGTTGTGTCTATGGGCAAGGAAAAAGGTGCGTATTTCTCAACAGAATTGTGTGGAGGAACTCATGTAAAAAATACTGGAGATATTGGAAAATTTAAAACAGTAAGCCAGTCATCTATTGCTGCAGGAGTAAGAAGAGTTGAAGCTCTTAGAGACGAACAGCTTGAAGATTTTATAAAGAATAAAGAGAAGTTGTCGACTTTATCAACACAAAAAGATGAGGAGACTATAAAAGAGTTATCATCACAAATCATAAAACTTGGAGGTAAACCTAAAGTTGATAATAAAGATTTAAAAGAAATTATCAAAAATCTCTCAAAACAACTTGAACAATTAAATGTCAGTACAGTTCTTCAAGATAAAACAAAAAATATAATCAACGATCAAAAAATTAATAATATAAAAGTTAGATTTCAAAAAGTGCGAGATTTACCTCCTAAAGATTTAAGAAAATTAGTTGATAGTGGAAAAAAAGAATTAGGTGATGGAATAGTGATTGTTTTTGCGAGTAGCGAAGATAAAGTTGGTTTGGGTGTTGGTGTCACTGATAAATTAATTGATAAATACGATGCCGTTAAATTTGCTAAATTGGGTTCAAAAATTATTGGTGGAAAAGGTGGTGGTGGTAGAAAAGATTTTGCCCAAGCAGGCGGACAAGACAAGAATAAAATTGATGAAGCTTTTGAAAAAATTAAGTCTTTAATTTAGTTTCTTTTTTAATCTACCATCAATTTCATCTAAAAATTGATTAGTAGTCAAATATCTACTAGATGGTCCAGTTAATATTGCTAGGTCTTTTGTCATAGCACCACTTTCAACACATTCAATACAAACTTCCTCAATCTTATTAGAAAATTTAATTAAATCATTATTGTTATCTAATTTTCCCCTATGTGCTAAGCCTCTTGTCCAAGCAAATATGGAAGCTATAGGATTAGTTGAAGTCTCCTTTCCTTGCTGATGCATTCTAAAGTGTCGAGTAACTGTTCCATGCGCTGCTTCAGCCTCCATTATTTTTCCATCAGGAGTAAGCAATGTACTAGTCATTAATCCTAGAGATCCATAACCTTGAGCCATCGTGTCTGATTGAACATCCCCATCATAATTTTTACAAGCCCAGATATATTTTCCACTCCATTTCATAGCACAGGCAACCATATCATCAATTAATCTATGTTCATAAATAATATTGTTATCCTCAAATTTTTTTTTAAATTCTTTGTCAAAAACTTCTTGAAAAATATCTTTAAATCTACCGTCATATTTTTTTAAAATTGTATTTTTTGTAGATAAATAAACAGGCCATTTTTTAATTAAACCATAACTAAAACATGATCTTGCAAAATCCTCTATTGATTTATCTAGATTATACATAGAGAGAGCTACACCGGGTCCTGTAAAATTAAAAACTTCATGTTTTATTTCTTTTTGACCATCTTCAGAAGTCCATTTAATTTCCATTTTTCCTTTACCAGGCACTTTAAAATCTGTAGCCCTATATTGATCACCAAATGCATGTCTTCCTATTACAACTGGATCTGACCATGAAGGAACTAGCTTTGGAATATTTGAACAAATTATTGGCTCTCTAAAAACTGTGCCACCAATAATATTTCTTATTGTTCCATTTGGCGATCTCCACATTTTTTTGAGTTTGAATTCTTCTACGCGAGCCTCATCTGGAGTGATTGTTGCACACTTAATTCCAACTCCAATTTTTTTTATTGCATTTGCAGAGTCGATAGTTATTTGGTCATCAGTATCATCTCTATTCTTCATTCCAAGATCGTAGTATTCAATCTTTAAATCAAGATATGGAAGAATTAATTTATTTTTAATGAATTCCCAGATTATTCTGGTCATTTCATCACCATCTAACTCTACAACAGGGTTTTTAACGTTAATTTTACTCACTTTATTTTATTATCTTAATAATTGAATTTCGCGATTTTATATACATATTAATGAAAAATTATCAAATAGAAGAATATGTTTAGCAAGATATTACCAAAAATTCACGCTGAAGGTTATAAATTTTTAGTTATAGCCGGTATAATAACAATTGTATTTTATACATTAAACTCTTTCTTAGGTTTAATAGGATTAATCTTAACCATTTGGGTTTATTATTTTTTTAGAGATCCAGATAGAATAATTATAAATAATGACAACTATCTTATAAGCCCGGCTGATGGAGAGATAATTAAGGTTGAGGAAGTTGATGGTCCAAGTGAACTTGGATTAGAAAATAAAAAATTTAAAAAAATAAGTATATTCATGAATGTTTTTGACTGTCATGTAAATAGAACACCTTGTAGTGGAAAGATTGAAGAAATTTTATATAAACCTGGAAAATTTTTTAATGCTTCTTTAGATAAAGCAAGTGAAGATAACGAAAGAAATTATTATAAGATTAAAGATGTTCACAATAATGATATTGTAGTGGTTCAAATTGCTGGTTTAGTAGCTCGCAGAATAGTGTGCGAGTCTAATAAAGATCAGGAATTAAAACAAGGTGATAGAATAGGCATGATAAGATTTGGAAGTAGAGCAGATGTATATTACGAAAATTATGAGCCATTAGTTAAGAAAGGCCAAACATCAATAGCAGGAGAAACTTTGTTAGCAAAAAAATAATGGAACCACAAAAAAAAAATTTTAAAATTGTTACTGATAAAAAAAGCGCAAGAGTTATTCTACCAAATATGCTAACCCTTATTGGTGTTTGTATTGGATTAACATCTATTAGATTTGCATTGGATGGAAGATTTGAATTAGCAATTATAGCAATTATATTTGCAGCGTTAATAGATGGTCTAGATGGTAGAATCGCAAGATTAATCAAAGGCACTTCAAAGGTTGGAAAAGAACTCGACTCCTTAACTGACATGATAAGTTTTGGTGTTGCTCCAGCATTTATAATGTTTTTTTGGAAATTAAATGCTCTTGGTAGATTTGGTTGGCTGCTATGTTTAATCTACGTAATTTGCGTTGCATTAAGATTAGCAAGATTTAATGTAAATTCTAATCATGAGCCATCATGGAGGGATAATTTTTTTGAAGGAGTTCCATCGCCTGCTGGTGGAATTTTAGTGCTAACACCACTAATTATTAGCTTGAGTGGATTTGATCTATATCAATTAAATTATGATATTATTGTTCCAGTATTTTTCATTGGAACATCTTTTTTATTAATTAGTAAATTTCCAACTTATTCATTTAAAAAAATTGTTATTCCAAGAAGAACAACAATTTTTTTGTTATTTGGTATAGTTTTATTTTTTGGACTTCTCCTCATCTATACATTTAATGTAATTGCATTAAGCACTGTTATTTACCTTTTGTTGTTACCAATTAGTTTTATTCATTATCAAAAAATTAAAAAGCAACATGAAAATGACAAAATTCAAGATGAAGATGACCTTGAAGACATACTTTAATGAAAAAAAATGCAATTGTTTCATTAGCTGACAGTAATTATTTTCCACTTTTGGAAGAATTAATTGATTCTATAAAAAGATTTAAAGAGAGTGAAAATATTGCAATTTGTGTCTTAGATGCAGGGCTAACTCATGATCAAAAAGAAACATTATCAAAAAAAGTTGATAACGTTATGTCCGCCGAATGGAATATTGAGGTACCTGAGTATAAAGTTAAAGGTAAGGAATGGTTGAAAAGTCAAGTCTCAAGAGCATTTTTGCCAAATTATTTTCCAAATTATGAAAAATATTTATGGATAGATTGTGATGCTTGGGTAAATGATTGGGAGACTATAGAGTTGTATTTAAAGGCTTGTGAAAACGGAAAACTAGGCATCACACAAACAATTGGCCCAGGTTACAAGATTACTTCAAAAGTAAATTGGCTTATTGGAAAATTGGCAATTATTAAATCACAAAATTTTAAACATGCAGTGAAATCTAAAATTCCATATGCAAAAGCTAGGAAATTAGCATTTGCTCCCCATATTAACATAGGCGTTTTCTCTTTAGAAAAAAATTCACCTGGTTGGGAAAATTGGCAAAAAAATTTAAAACAAACTTTGAAAGCAGGAAACATTTTTGGTTCTGAAGGATTGGCTATCAATATGTCAGTATATATTGATGACTTAGAAACTGAGTTTTTACCTTTAAATTGTAATTGGATTACAAGTAATTTGCTCCCTAAATATGATGAATCAAACAATACATTTGTTGAGCCTTATTTGCCAAATTATAAAATAGGAATAATGCATCTTGCAGCGGGTATTTGGCAAGATGGAAAAGATATGAGAGTTGATAAAAATATAAAAATTGAAATTGAAACTTTGAGTAATAAAAAAATTTTAAAAAGTTTAAGATATAATAACTAATTGAAAAAAAATAAGATCTCAAAAAACTGGGTAAATAAACAAAGAAGAGATATCTACGTTCGTCAATCTAAAGTTGATGGTTATAGAGCTAGATCGGCTTATAAATTAATTGAAATAAACGAAAAATTTAAAATTTTTAAAGGAGGTTTGTCAGTTTTAGATATAGGGGCAGCTCCTGGAAGCTGGTCACAATATGTATCAAAGGTAGTTAAAAATGGAAAAATTATTTCTTTAGATCTGAAAAAAATGGAAAGTATTAAAAATACAATTCAAATTAAAGGTGATTTTACCGATCCCAATACTCAAAAGGAAATTAAAGCTTTACTGAGTAATGGACTAGATGTTGTTATGTCTGATATGGCTGTTAATACAACAGGTATTAAGAATATAGACTCAATTCAAACAGGCGAACTATGCAAAGAAGCAATGAATTTTTCTAAGGAAGTTATTTCTCCTAATGGTTTTTTTATCTCTAAAATTTTTATGGGAGGGACATTTAATGAAATTGTCGCACTTGGAAAAAAAATATTTAAAGAAGTAAAGGTTTTTAAACCTCAATCCAGCCGAAAGGACTCTAAGGAAAGTTTTATAATTTGTAAAAAAATTAGATAGACTCTTTAAAATTAAAAGGAATCGTATATAAAATATTATGGTTTCTATAAAAGAAGCACTTACCTTTGACGATGTAACTCTTGCTCCAAAATATTCGGAAATACTTCCTGCCGAAGTAGACACAAGTATTGTTTTAACTAAATTTCTTAATTTAAGAATACCATTACTGTCATCAGCGATGGATACGGTTACAGAAAGTAAAATGGCAATTGCAATAGCTAAAGCTGGTGGTCTTGGAATAATTCATCGAAATTTAAATATTAAAAAACAAATTCAAGAAATAAAAAAAGTAAAAAAACTCAAATTATTAGTAGGTGCAGCAGTAGGTGCAGGACCGAATGAATTTAAGAGAGCTGAAGCTGTTTTAAAAGAAAATATAGATATGATAGTAGTCGATACAGCTCATGGGCATACTAAAAAAGTTGCTGAGATAATAAAATTCATAAAAAAAAGAAAGAATAAAAAAACTGCTTTATGTGCAGGAAATATCGCAACAGCTGAAGCTGCAAAATATCTTCATAAATTAGGAGTTGATGTTATTAAAGTTGGAATTGGACCTGGTTCTATTTGCACTACTAGACTAGTAGCTGGCATTGGAGTTCCTCAATTAAGTGCTATTTTAAATGTTAAAAGTGGAGTAAAAAATCAAAACATTAAGATAATTTCAGATGGTGGTATTAAATATTCTGGTGATTTAGCGAAAGCTTTTGCTGCGGGTGCTGACGCAGTAATGATAGGATCATTATTTGCAGGCACCAATGAAACACCTGGTAAATTAATAAAAAAAAATGGAAAATTATTTAAAAGTTTTAGAGGTATGGGTTCAGTAGGGGCTATGAATAAAGGTTCTGCTGACAGATATTTTCAATCTAAACAAAAAGATGTTTTAAAATATGTTCCTGAGGGTGTTGAGGGCCTGGCGAGATATAAGGGTAAGGTTAGCAATGTTATATATAAATTAATTGGTGGCTTAAAGTCATCAATGGGTTATCTTGGCTCAAAAAAAATTAAATATTTAAGAAAAAAACCACAGTTTATTAAAATTACTAAAGCTGGATTTTATGAAAGTATGGTTCATAATGTTGATATAATAAAAGGTGATAATTAAGGATATGAAAATAGTTACTAAATTTATTTTATTTTTTTATTTTTCAAGCATTTTTACAGTTGCTTTTGGAAGTGAAAATTTTTTTGAGAAAGGTTTAAGATTGTTTGATAAAAAGAAATACGAAGAGGCAAAATTTATGTTTGAAAGAAGTATTGTTTTTAATCCAAAAGACTCAAATTCATATTTATATTTAGCAAAGATTTATAATGAACAAGAAGATAAAAACAAAGAAGAAAAAAATTTAGATGCAACGCTATTAATAGAACCTAATAATGAAGAGGCTATTTTAATGTTAATGAAAATAGGACTTGAAAAATCTAACTATTCAAAAGTTAGAGATTTATCAAAAACATTTGTTAAAGTTTGTAAAAATTTATGTAAGGAAAATAAAGATATTTTAGATACTCTTGAAAATATAGAGCCAAAAAATAATGAGTCTTGACCTAAGTTTAGATAAAATCTTAATAGTAGATTTTGGGTCTCAATTTACACAACTTATAGCTAGAAGAATAAGAGAACTTGGAGTTTTTTCTGAAATAATTAATCACAAAAAAGTTAAAAGCAATGATATAGATAATACTGTTAAAGGAATTATCTTATCAGGCGGGCCATTAAATGTTTATGAAATTAAGAAATATTCATTCGATAAAAAGATAATTGAAAAAAAAATACCTATTTTAGGTATTTGTTTCGGTCATCAAATACTTTCAAAATTTTATGGAGGAAAAGTTAAACAATCTAAAAATAGGGAATTTGGATTAGTAAATATACAAAAAAAAAAGACATGTCTTTTAGTTAAAAATTTTTTTAAAAAAAACCGTACAAAAGTTTGGATGAGTCATGCTGATCAAGTGTTTAAGTTACCAAAAAATTTTAAAGTTATCGCTTCAAGCCAAAATTCTAAATTCACAATTATAGCTGATGAAACAAGAAATTTTTATGGGGTTCAATTTCATCCAGAGGTAACTCATACGGATAATGGAAAAGTATTAATAAGTAATTTCATTTTTTTAATATGTAAGACAAAAAAAAATTGGTCATTAAAAAATCAAAAATTTGAATTAATCAAAGAAATAAAGAGTCAAGTTGGCAATAACAAGGTAATATGTGCATTATCCGGTGGCGTTGATAGCAGTGTAGTAGCTCAATTGCTAAATAAGGCTATAGGTAAAAAGCTATATTGTATTTTTGTGAATACTGGGTTACTTAGAAAAAATGAGGAGAAACAAGTAATAGCTACATTCAAAAAAAAACTGAGAATTAATTTAATTTATGTAAATGCTGAAAAAGAATTTATAAAAAACCTAAAAAATATTTCAGATCCTGAAAAAAAAAGAAAAATAATAGGTAAACTTTTTATCAAGATTTTTGAAAGATATGCGAAAAAGCTAAAGAATGTTAAATTTTTAGCCCAAGGAACTCTTTATCCTGATTTAATAGAAAGTAAATCGGTTACAGGAAGTCAAACTTCTAAGATAAAATCTCATCACAATGTAGGTGGATTACCAAAAAAAATGAATCTTAAATTAGTTGAGCCTTTAAAGTTTTTATTTAAAGATGAAGTAAGAAAGTTAGGATTAGAACTAAATCTAAGTAAAGAAATGATAAAAAGACATCCTTTTCCAGGTCCAGGATTAGCTATTAGAATTCCAGGAGTAATAACAAATGAGAAAATAAAGATCTTAAAAGAAGCTGATTTTTATTTCATTAAAGCGTTAAAAGATCATGGGCTCTATAACAAAATTTGGCAAGCTTACGCTGCTTTACTTCCAATCAAAACAGTTGGTGTTATGGGGGATAACCGTACTTATGAATATCTATGTTTGTTAAGAGCAATAACATCCGAAGATGGTATGACTGCTGATTTTTATTATTTTAAAAAATCATTTATTCAAATGATTTCAAGTAAAATTGTAAATAGTATAAGAGGAATAAATAGAGTAGTTTATGATGTTACATCTAAACCACCAAGCACTATTGAATTAGAATGAACAAAATAAAAAAAATTATTAGTAAAAAAAATAAATCCAAAATAGTTTGTCTTACCGCTTATTCAAAAAATATTGCAGAAGAGGTAGATAAGCATGTTGATATAGTTTTAGTCGGAGACTCTTTAGGTTCTGTTCTTTATAATTACACAACAACTAGAAAAGTTACCCTGACGGAAATGATTAATCATTCCAAGAGTGTTAGATTGGGTGTGAAAAAAAGTTTAATGGTCGTAGATATGCCCTATAAAACTTATGAAACAAAATTTTCAGCATTAAAAAATGTTAAAAAGGTTTTAAAAGAAACTAAGTGTGATGCTGTGAAATTAGAGGGTGGAAGAAATATTATTCAACAAATAAAATTTTTAACTAAAAATAAGATCCAAGTAATGGGCCACATTGGTTTGCTACCTCAATCTGTAAAAGGTAAATTTAAATCAAAAGGCAAAAATGAAAGAGAAATAAAACAATTAATCAATGACGCAAAATTATTAGAAAAAAATGGTGTTTTTGCAATTGTCTTAGAATGTGTTAAAACTCCAATAGCAAAAAAAATTACACAAAATTTGAATATTCCAACAATTGGAATTGGCTCATCAGTATATTGCGATGGTCAAGTTCTTGTTACAGATGACCTGCTTGGTTTAAATGAAACAAAAATTAAATTTGTTAAAAAGTTTTTAAATTTAAGAAAATATATAAATCAAGGCTTAAAAAAATATGCTTTAGAAGTGAGGTCAAAAAAGTATCCACTTAAAAAACATTCATATTAAAAATATTTTTTAAATTGTTCGTTTATTGATAGTATATCTAAATCTGCAAGACCCCCAATCACTAATTGAATAGCCACTAATAAGATAAAACCTAAACCAATGTAAACAATCCATAGATGTTTCTGAATATAGTTTGCAAGATAGGTTGCTAGAGCTCCAGTAAGAACGACAGAAAGTACAAGTCCAAATATCATAAACCCAAAATTTCCTTTGGCTGCACCAACTACTCCAATTACGTTGTCGAAACTGATCATTATATCTGCAAATAAAACTTTGAAAACACTTTCTATAAAAGACGGCTCTTTAGATTTCTTTGTTGGAGATTTAATCTTTTTTATTTCAAAGAGATCTTTTCTCAAATCATTCACAATCCAAATTAAAAGGAGACCACCCAATATTTTTATAAAGTAGAATTCGAATAAATAAGTAGCAAAAAGTGCAAATAAAATTTTAAAAACCAAAGCACCTGCGACACCCCATAAAATTATTTGCCTTTTATTTTTTGGAATGAAATTAGCCGAGATGACACCAATGATTATTGCATTATCTGCCGTTAAAATAATGGTAATAAATATTATTTGCGATAATATGAGTAATTCTTCTAACAATGTAGAAGTATAATATAAAATTTTAATAAAAATTCAATCTAAAGTAGTATTATTTTTTTATTGATAATTTTTTTAATACATAATGAAATGATTAAAAAAAAAATGGAGGATAAATGAAGTTTATTAAATATTTATTTACTATTTTAGTTTCAATAATTTTGTCAATTAATCTAGCTAATGCAGAAAAATGGGATATGGCTCTTGCTTATGGAGCTGGAAATTTTCATTCTGCTAATGCAGCTGAATTTGCCAAAAATGTAACTGAAAAAAGTGGAGGAAAGTTAACAATCGTTACTCATCCTGGCGGTTCATTATTTAAGGGTGGAGAAATCTTTAGAGCAGTAAGAACTGGTCAGGCTCAGATTGGTGAAAGATTTATGTCAGCTTTAGGTAAAGAAGATCCATTATTAGAAGTGGATTCTCAACCATTCTTAGCAACATCTTATGCTGATGCTATGAAATTATATAAAGCTTCAAAAGCCGAGATTGCTAAGGGATTAGACGAGAAGGGTTTAGTATTTCTTTATGCAGTGCCATGGCCTGCTCAAGGTTTATATAGCAAAAAGGAAATTAATTCTGTTGATGATCTAAAAGGTTTAAAATTTAGAGCATATAATTCTGCAACTATTAGAATCGCTGAATTGACAGGTATGGCCCCAACAAAAATAGAGGCAGCTGAAATAAGTCAGGCATTTTCTACTGGAGCTGTAGAAAGTATGATTACATCACCAACTACCGGAAAAAATTCCAAAATTTGGGAGAATGGTGTGAAATATTTCTATGATATAGCGGCATGGTTTCCAAAAAATATGATAATCGTTAATAAAGATGCTTGGAATAAACTAGATGATGCTACTAAAGATTTAGTAATGAAACAAGCAGCTTTGGCGGAGAGAAAAGGATGGCAATTATCAAAACAAGGTAACGTCGGAGATAAAAAAGCTCTTGCAGATGCTGGAATGGTAGTTGGCAAAGTAAATGCATCTTTACAGGCTCATTTTGAAAAAGTTGGAAAGACTATGGCTCAGGAATGGTCTAACAAAGCTGGATCAAGAGGAGCTGCTGTTTTATCAGCATACAAATAATCAAATCTTTAATTAAGGCCACTTTAATTAAGTGGCCTTAAATTAATATGTTTGAATCTTTAGATAAAAATTTAAATAAACTCTATAAAGTTTCTGGATATATTGCTGCAATATTTTTAATTTTTGTAGCGGTCTTTATATTAATTGGTATTTCATCAAGAATATTTGGCTTTTATATAAGAGGTCTAGCAGAATATTCTGGTTATTGTATGGCTTCAGCATCATTTTTTGCCTTAGCTTTTACATTTGTAGAGGGTGGTCATATAAGAATTACACTTTTTTTAGAAAAGTTATCTGGTCTAAAAAAAAAAATGGTTGAAATTTGGTGTTTGAGTATTGCTAGTTTTTTTTCTGGTTATTTGGCATTTTATTTTATTAAGATGCTTATTATTTCTTATAAGTTTCAAGAAAGAAGTGAAGGAGCAGATGAAATCTTAATTTGGATACCTCAAACTAGTGTAGCTATTGGATCCTCAATATTTTTTATAAGTGTTTTTCATCAATTTATTTTAAAAATTAAAAATAATTAAATGGCTGAAATTCTTCTAACAATTTTCTTTATCAGTGTTCTTTTATTTTTCTTAGGTTCTGGTATTTGGGTTGCATTAAGTATGATTGGTGTGTCAGCAGTTGGAATGATGTTGTTCACCTCTAGACCTGTTGGTGACGCGATGGCGACAACAATATGGGGAACTTCATCTTCATGGACTTTAACTGCATTACCATTATTTGTTTGGATGGGAGAAATTCTATTTAGGACGAAACTTTCTGAAAATCTATTTAAAGGTCTATCCCCGTGGATGCAGAAACTTCCAGGTGGATTAATCCATGTAAATGTTGTTGGTTGCGCTTTATTTGCAGCTATTTCAGGTTCTTCAGCAGCTACAGTTGCAACAGTAGGGAAAATGTCTATTCCTGAGTTGAGAAAACGAAAATATCCGGAAAAAATTTTACTTGGTAGTTTAGCTGGTTCTGGAACTTTGGGTTTATTAATTCCTCCTTCTATTATTTTAATAATTTATGGAGTTGCGGTTCAGGAATCAATAGCCAAATTATTTATTGCAGGAATCATTCCAGGTATAATGATTGCATTAATCTTTATGTCTTATGTAATTATTTGGTCATTAATTAACAAAAAGGATATGCCAAAAATTATTGAAGAATATTCATTTTTAGAAAAAATAAAAAGATCTAAACAACTATTGCCAGTAATAATACTTATCTCGGCAGTAATTGGATCTATATATACCGGAATAGCAACAGCAACAGAAGCTGCCTCTCTTGGTGTTGTTGGAGCTTTAATTTTATCTTATTTTCAAAAAAGTTTAAATTTAGAAACATTCAAGTCTTCTTTGTTAGGTGCAACTAAAACATCCTGTATGATTGCTTTTATTTTAGCTGGTTCAACATTCCTGTCTTTAGCAATGGGCTTTACAGGTTTGCCAAGAAATTTAGCAATATGGATACAAAATATGGATTTGTCACCTTTCGTTTTAATTTTTGTACTAATGATTTTTTATATTATTTTAGGAATGTTTCTTGATGGTATATCGGCCGTGGTATTAACGATGGCAATAATTGAGCCTATGATAAGGCAAGCCGGATTTGATATGATTTGGTTTGGAATATTTTTGGTAATTGTAGTTGAGATGGCTCAAATAACTCCACCTGTAGGTTTTAATTTATTTGTTCTCCAAGGCATGGCAAATAAAGATATGGGTTACATAGCAAGAAGTGCTTTTCCATTATTCTTATTAATGGTTTTAGCCGTGGCTCTAGTTGTTGTTTTTCCTGAAATTGCTTTGTGGATGCCTGAACAAATGGTAAAAAATCTAAATTAGTATTTAGAAACTTTTTCCCCAGCTATAATAGCTTTTAGTTGATCATACTCCTCACAATTACAACCTTTCAAAACTTCTAGTCTTTCAACTGCAAGATTATGTCTATTTGTTGCAACATACAATTCACCAAGATATTCATTAATACCAATATGGTTTGGATCAATTGCTAAACCCTGAAGATAATACTTTTCCCCATTTTCAAAGTCACCAATTTTTCTAGTTGTAAAACCTAAATAATTTAATGTGTCAGGTTTGTTAGGTTTTGATTTATTTGAGGCAATTAATAGTTTTTGAGCTTTTAAATATTTTTTCTCTGCTTTTTCAGTTTTACCTTTTTTTTCTAATTTTTTTGCTGATTTGATTAATTTAACCGCTTGATCATATTTTGAGGTTTTTTTACTTCCGTTACTATCGCTACCTGAAGATCCAGCAGCTAACAAATTTGTTGAAATCATAAAAAAAATCGAGAGGGTAATTATAATTTTTCTAATCATATAAATTTTTTCATTTTGTTTAATGTTATCAATTTTAATCCATTTTCAACTAAGTTCTTTCTAATACATTTAGCAGTTTCTAACGAACTAAGATTATCCCCATGTATGCATACAGAGTCTATTTCACAAGGTATTTGTTTTCCACTGTGACAATTAAGCGACTGAGATTGAACCATTTTCAATACGTGTTTTTGAGCCTGTTCTGGATCAGTAATCAAAGCATGTGATTTTTTTCTTGATACTAGATTTCCATCATCCTCATAATTTCGATCTGCAAATATTTCACATGCGATTTTCATATCCAACTTTTTAGCCGCTTTTTCCATTTTTGATCCCGTTGGAACTAGATATATCAAATCTTTACTTATACCTTTTATTGTTTTCGCTAGAGTTGTAGCTAATTCTATATCTTCACATGCCATATTATTTAAAGCTCCATGTGGTTTAATATGTGAAACATTTTCTCCGTGATTTACTGCAATCTTTTGTAGGATTTCATATTGATCCATGATTAGTTTAGCAATTTCAGACGAATTTAAATTTATTCTTTCTCTCCCAAAATTTTCTGGATCATTGAAGGACGGATGAGCCCCAATACTTACTCCATTTTTTTTGGAAATTTTTATAACCTGATTCATAGTTTCCTCATCTCCAGCATGATAACCACAGGCAACATTTGCAGAGTTCACGATTTCTAATAAATCTGGATCATATTTATTTGAGTGATGTTTTGATTTTTCACCTAAATCACAGTTTATATTAATTTCCATAGTCATAAATTCTAAGTATAACATGACATGATAAAAAATATATTAAATCTTGGTGACGCAGCTTTATATTGTGATTTTGGAAAGGACGTTAACAAAGAAACAAATATACAAGTAATAAGATATTTTAAAAGTATTCAAAATAAAAATATAGAGGGGATAAATAATCTCACCCCGTCATATAATAAGCTTATAGTCTCATTTGATTTAAAAAAAACAAATTTTAAAGATCTAAAAAATATAATTGAAAACTTAACAATTACAAACACTAGTGATTTGAAAAATAAAAAAATTGAAATCCCAGTTTGTACTCATGAAAATTTTTCGCTAGATATTAAGAGATTAGAGCAGATTTTGAATTTAAGTCGTGAAGATATTTATAAAAACTTTTTTGATAAAGAATTTTTTTGTTATATGACCGGCTTTATAGCAGGAATGCCATTTCTTGGAGATTTAGATTATAATATGAGAGCTGAACGTCTTGAAACACCCAGAGTTAAAGTACCAAAAGGATCTATTGGTTTAACTGAACAATTTGCAAATATCTATACTTATGAAAGTCCTGGAGGATGGAACATTATAGGTAATACACCAATGAATATTTTTAATAACTTAAAAGAAAAAGATCCAAACTTGATTAATCCAGGAGACATAATTTCTTTTAAAGAAATTACAAAAGATCAATATAACAATTACAATGACTAAAAACTATTTTGAAATTAAAAGAGCAGGGATCAATACAACTTTTCAAGATCAAGGTAGAAATAACCTTTACCACATAGGTATACCATTTAGTGGAGCTATGGATAATAGAAATTATTTATTAGTAAATAAATTAACTGGAAATAAATTAGATAACCCCGCTATAGAATTTGCTTATCAAGGCCCTTTATTAAAATACTACGGAAACAAAATAAGTGTTGCAATAACTGGTGATGTAAACTTTAAAATAAAAAGAAATGAGATAATTATTGATGGCAAATGTTATCAAACATTTAATATCCAAAATGGTGATGAGTTAGATATTATTTCAACGAATAAATCTGTTTATGGATATTTAGGTATTGGTGGTCAAATAGACTTAAAATATCAATGGGCAAGTTGTTCAACTAATACGAAAGCAAACATAGGTGCTAATAATGGAAAAAAATTAGAGGAAAATCAAAAAATAAATATTTCAAAAATTAATGAAAATCTAAATAATTATAAATTAGATTATATAAATACTAAAATTGAAAATATTAGGATTATTAAGGGTACAAATTTCGACTACTTTTCAGAAAAAGGTAAAAAAAATTTTCTTGAAAAAGAATTTACTGTATCGAAGTTATCAGATCGTATGGGAATGAGATTAGAGGGGCCTAAAATTGAAAATATAGTTAACACGAACATTAAATCTGAGGGATTAATAAAAGGTGTAATACAAGTACCAGCTGATGGTAATCCAATTATAATGTTATCTGATCATGGAACTATTGGCGGATACCCTAAATTAGGAGTAGTTATAAGTGCAGATTATGACAAATTAGTGCAACTTACGCCAGGATCAAAAATTAGATTTAAAGAGGTAGAATTATCTGATGCAGAAACATTATTTAAATTGTATGAATTGGAAACTCAAAATTTAATATCTCGAATTTAATGAATTTAATTAAAGATTTACCTGGCCCTCTTTTAGTCTTTTTAGGAGCAGTGAGCTTAAGCTTTGGAGGATTAATTGTTAAATCTTTCGAAGGCGCCACCTTATGGCAAATACTATTTTGGCGATCAATTTTTTTCTCTATTACGATTTTAATTTTTTTGATGATTACTTATAAAAAAAAAATATTTAATTCATTTTATTTGTCTGGATTGCCAGGATTTATTGCTGGAGTAATTCTATCTTTAGGTTTTTGTGGTTATGTAGTAGCTATGTACAGTACCACAGTAGCAAATACTAATTTTATAATTTCATTACAAATTTTATTTTTGGCAGTTTTTGGTTATTTTTTTTTAAAAGAAAAAATTTCTTCAATTACACTTTTTTCAATAATTTTAGCGATGGTGGGTGTTTTAATCATGGTTGGAAATTCTTTAACTCCAGGAGAATTAACAGGAAACTTGGCTGCTTTTTCTATGCCAATTACATTTGCAGTGCTGATTATTGTTGTGAGAAAATTTCCTTCAATTGATATGGTGCCTGCACAATTTGTTGCTGGTATATGTTGCTGTATCATTGGATACATTCTCTCAAATAAAATTATGATTTCTTATCATGATATTTTTTTAGGTTTTTTAGCTGGTTTTTTCCAAATCGGATTTGGTTTTATTTTCATCACAATTGGTGCAAGGACTACCCCATCTGCTATGGTTGGCATTATAATGCTATCCGAATCTGTTTTAGGACCTTTGTGGGCTTTTTTGTTTGTCAGCGAAAGACCCTCAATTTTTAGTTTAATTGGAGGAGCAACAATACTTTTGGCTGTTTTAATACAGTTTTATACACTTATTAAAAAAAGTGAAAAAACTATTACTCATTGACATATCTATCTACATGTTAGATTATATCACTACGGGAGAGACTACAGAAAATCGTAGCGCCGAAGGAGCAACCACCCAGGAATCTCTCAGGCAAAAAGGACCGTAGCATATTAACTCTGGAAAGAGATTAAATTCTCGCCGAAGGAGCAAAACTCTCAGGCAAATATACAGATGGGTAAAAAGAGTTAATATGGACACAAAAAAAACATCACTGTACCAGTTACATAAAGATTGTAATGCTAAGTTTGTTGAATTCGCAGGCTACCAAATGCCAATTCAATATTCTGCAGGTATTGTCGAAGAGCATAAATTCACAAGAAATCATTCTGGTATCTTTGATGTTTCACATATGGGTCAATTATTTGTTTACGGTGGGGAAGACTTAATTGAAGATTTTGAAAAAATCTTTCCTTTAGATTTGAAAAATTTGAAATTAAATCATTCAAAATACAGTTTCTTAATGGATAAAGATGCTGGAATACAGGACGATTTAATTATCACAAAAATTGATGGGGGTTTTTTAATAATTCTTAACGCAGCATGTAAAGACAACGATTTTAAGATTTTGAAGGAATTTTTAGATGAAAAGTACAAAATGATTTTGGATGGAAATAGATCTTTAATAGCAATTCAGGGACCCAAATCATCGCCTATACTAAATGAAGTTGTTGATGGAGTTAAAGATCTAAATTTTATGTCAGGAAATTGGTTCTCATTTGAAAATCAGAAACTATATATTACTCGATCTGGATATACAGGTGAAGATGGTTTTGAGATATCAATACCAAATAGTTTTGCAGATAAGTTTACCAGAGAATTAATCAACAAAGGCTCTAAGTTAGTAGGTTTAGGAGCAAGAGATACCCTAAGGTTGGAAGCTGGTTTGTGTTTATATGGCCATGATCTTGATAAAGACAAAACTCCAGTAGAGGCAAATTTAAAGTGGGCAATTTCAAAAGAAAGAATAACTAAAGGTGACTTTATAGGTTCTGATATTATTATTAAACAGTTAAATAATGGTGTCAGTAAAATTAGAGTTGGAATAAAACCTGAGGGAAGAATAATAGCTAGAGAAAAAACAAAAATATTTAACCAATTAGATGTGCATATCGGAGAAATCACTAGTGGTACATTTGGACCAAGTGTTAATGGACCTGTAGCAATGGGATATGTAGAAAATGAATTTTCAAAAAAAAATACTAAAGTATTTTTGGAGGTAAGGGGTAAAAAACATGCAGCAAGTATTTGTAGTTTGCCATTTTATAAAAAAAGCTATGTGAAAGGAGCCAATTAATGAGTGAAGTAAAATATTCTAAAGAACACGAATGGATAAAATTAGAGGGCGACATAGCAACAATAGGTATAACAAAACATGCAACGGAGATGTTAGGAGATATTGTGTTTGCAGAGCTACCTGAAAAAGGCACTAGTGTAGAAAAAGATGGAACAGCTGGTGTAGTAGAGTCAACGAAAGCCGCTAGCGATGTATATACTCCTGTAAGTGGTGAGGTAGTTGATACAAATCAAGCTATAGTAGATGATCCATCAAAAATTAATCAAGATCCAGAAAATTCAGCATGGTTTTTCAAACTTAAAATAAAAGATCCATCTGAAATGAGTACATTAATGAATAAAGATGATTACGATAAATTTGCAAAGGAGACATCAGCATAATGTTACCAAATTCAGAAAAAGACTTTTTAAAAAGACACATCGGACCTTCTAAAGAAGACCAATCAAAAATGTTAAAAGAACTAAACTATCAATCACTAGATGATTTAATCGATAATACTGTTCCAGAAAAAATAAAATTTAAAGGCGAACTAAATATCGGTGAGTCGAACTCGGAATATGAAGCTTTAAGAAAATTAAGAGCAATTTCAAAGAAAAATCAGGTTTACTCTAATTTTATTGGTATGGGTTATTACGGAACGTATACTCCATATGTAATTTTAAGAAACATATTAGAAAATCCAGGTTGGTATACTTCTTATACACCTTATCAGCCCGAGGTAGCTCAAGGAAGACTTGAGATGTTATTAAATTTTCAACAAATGATTGTTGATTTTACGGGAATGGATATTGCTAATGCTTCTTTGTTAGATGAGGGTACAGCAGCGGCAGAGGCCATGGGTCTAAGTCACAGATTAAATAAAAAAGATAGTAATTTAGTTTTTGTGTCAGAGGACTGTCATCCTCAAACAATAAATGTAATTCAAACAAGAGCTGAACCAATGGGTTTAAAAGTTTTAGTTGGTAAAGAGGATGATGTTTTAGGTAAATTAAAAGAGGATTTAGTTTGTGGAATTTTACAATATCCTGGAACTTTAGGAGATATTAAAGACCCAAGTGAGTCAATTAGTAAAATTCACAAAAAGAATGGGAAGGCAGTGTTAGCTTGTGACTTGTTAGCATTAGCAAAATTAAAAACGCCAAGAGAGCTTGGTGCTGATATAGCTGTTGGAAGCTCTCAACGATTTGGTATTCCAATGGGATATGGAGGTCCACACGCAGCCTTTTTTGCAACTAAAGATGAGTATAAAAGATCAATGCCTGGTAGAATCGTTGGAGTATCGGTTGATAGACATGGTAAGAAGGCTTATAGATTATCACTGCAAACTAGAGAGCAACATATAAGAAGAGACAAGGCAACAAGTAACATTTGTACTGCTCAAGCTTTATTAGCAATAGTTTCAGCAGCATATGCTATTTATCATGGTCCGGATGGAATAAAAAATATTTCTGAAAGAGTTTCTCAATTAGCAAAAAGTTTTGCTGATAAAATTAAACAGTCTGGATATGAGCTCTATTCAAATTATTTTTTTGATACTGTTACAATTATTACAAAAGAAAAAACTGATCAAATTTATGAAAATGCTTTAAATCAAAAAGTTAACATACGAAAAGTAAATTCTGAAATGCTTGCTGTATCTTTTGATGAGAGAAAAAATGTTTATAGAGTAAATCAACTACTAAAAATTTTTAATGCGGCAGAATCAATTAAGAAAGAAGATCCTTCAGTAAGTTTGCCTAATCTACCAAAAAACTTATTAAGATCCTCAAAATATTTAGAACATCCAGTTTTTAATTCATATCATTCAGAAACTGAAATGCTTAGATATCTAAAAAGACTGGAGGATAAGGATATAGCTTTGAATAGAACCATGATAGCACTTGGCTCATGTACAATGAAGCTAAATGCTGCTGCAGAAATGATACCAATTTCTTGGAAAGAATTTGCAGAACCCCATCCGTTTGTTCCAATTGAACAAATGGAGGGATTTAGAGATTTATTTACTGATCTGAAAAATTGGTTGCGATCTATAACTGGTTTTTCAGGTGTTTCTCTTCAACCTAATGCAGGTGCTCAAGGCGAATATGCGGGTTTAATGGTCATTAGAAAATATCATTTAGATAGAGGTGAGGCTAATCGTAATATATGTCTAATTCCAAGTTCAGCACACGGTACTAATCCAGCAAGTGCGCAAATGGTTGGAATGAAAGTGGTTGTTGTTAATTGTGACAAAGAGGGAAATGTTGATTTTGATGATTTAAAGAAAAAAGCAGAGCAACATTCTGAAAACCTTGGGGCGTTAATGGTAACTTATCCGTCTACCCACGGAGTTTTTGAGGAAAAAATAACTGACATTTGTGAGTTAGTTCATAAACATGGTGGTCAGGTTTACATGGATGGAGCAAATTTAAATGCTTTAGTCGGAGTTGCAAAGCCTGGAAACTTTGGTCCAGATGTCTGTCATATAAATTTGCATAAAACATTCTGTATTCCTCATGGTGGGGGAGGACCTGGAATGGGACCCATTGCTTGTAAAAAACATTTACAAGTTTATCTGCCAAATCATCCAGTAATTAAAGATTGTGGACCAACAACTGGAATTGGAGCAGTGTCGGCAGCTCCTTGGGGTAGTTCAAGCATTCTATCAATCTCTTGGATGTACATTAAAATGATGGGGTCAGCGGGACTAAAGCTTGCTACTCAAGTTGCAATTTTAAACGCAAATTATATTGCTCATAGACTGAAAGATCACTTTCCAATTTTGTATAAAGGATCAAAAGGTAATGTTGCACATGAATGTATTATTGATATTAGAAATATTAAATCAGAGACAGGAGTAACAGAGGAAGATATCGCAAAAAGATTAATAGATTTTGGATTTCATGCACCGACTATGTCATGGCCTGTAGCTGGTACTATGATGATAGAACCAACGGAAAGTGAAGGCTTGTCGGAGCTTGATAGATTTTGTGACACATTAATTAAGATTAAACAAGAAATAGATAAGATTAAATCAGGTAAATTTGATAAAATCGATAATCCAATAAAAAATGCACCTCATACTGACTCTGAGCTTGCTTCAGATAATTGGGAACACAAATACACAAGACAAGAAGCAGCTTATCCGGCTAAATTTTTAAGAGCTAATAAATTTTGGCCACCAGTTGCAAGAGTAGACAACGTGTATGGTGATAAGAATATTTTTTGTACATGTCCAAGTATGGATGAATTTAAAGAGGATGCAGCTTAATATTTAATGAAAATTGCTGTAGTTGGCTCAGGAATATCAGGTCTAAGTGCAGCATACTATCTTTCAAAAAACCACCAAGTTGATTTATTTGAAAAAGAAAATCATTTTGGAGGTCATTCCCATACAATAGATCTTAATATTGGCACTAAAAAGATCGCCGTAGATATTGGATTTATTGTTTTTAATTTTAAAACATATCCAAATTTAGTTAAATTTTTTAATGAAAATAAAATTGAAATAGAAAAAAGTGATATGTCTTTCTCTGTTTCATTGAGAAATACTACGTTTGAGTATTGTGGTAAAGGATTAGATGGAATTTTTGCAAACAGATTTAATTTATTTAATCCAAAATTCCTAAGAATGTTTTATGATATAATTCATTTTTATAAAAAGTGTGATAATTTTGATAAATTTAATGGAAATATAACACTTGGTAATTTTTTAGAGAAAGAAAAACTCTCAAAGGAATTTATAAATTATCACTTAATTCCAATGGTTTCTGCCATTTGGTCTATGCCCCCTTATGAAGCAAATCAAATGCCATTAAATTTTTTTTTAAGATTTTTCCAAAATCATGGATTATTTAAATTAAAGAATAGACCTGAATGGTTTACAGTTTCAAATAGAAGTAGATCGTATGTGCAAAATATTCTTTCTAAAATAAGTGGAGAGCATTTTAAAAATTATGCTATTAAGAAAATTAAAAGTAAATCCTCAGGTATAGATTTATATTATGGTGGAGAAAGTGAGTTTTTTAATTACGATAAAGTTGTTATAGCGACACATGCTGATGAAGCTTTATCTATAATTGATAATCCAACCAACGAAGAAAAAGAAATTTTGTCAAAATTTAATTATAGAGAAAATATTGCCTACATTCACACAGATAAGAAAGCAATGCCAAATAATAAGAAAACATGGAGTTCATGGAATTCATCATTAAAAAAAGACGAAATTAACAAAAGTTCAATAACTTATTGGTTAAATTTATTACAAAATTTAAAGTGTGATGAGAATATATTCCTTACGTTAAATCCTTATTTTGAAATTGATCAGTCAAAAATATTAAAAAAAGTTAAATTTACCCACCCATATTTTGATCAATCTGCTCTAGATCATCAAAATGAGCTTCACAATTTACAAAATAAAAGAAATATTCTTTTTTGTGGTAGTTATTTTGGTTACGGTTTTCATGAAGATGGAATAAAATCATCTATTGAAATGCTTAAAAACCTTAATGACTAGTTCTATTTATAACGGCACTGTAATTCACAAAAGATTTAAGCCCAAAATACATTTCTTTAAATATAGAGTATTTTCACTTTTGATTGATTTATCAGAATTAGATATTTTAGATAAAAAAATTAATTACTTTTCTTATAATAAATTTAACTTAATAAGTTTTTTTGATAAAGATCATGGTGAAAGAGATGGTTCCTCAATTGTTGAATGGGTTAAAAAAAATTTAAACAAAAATGGTTTAAATACTGAAAATATTAAGATTAAGCTTTTATGTTATCCAAGAATTTTAGGTTACGTTTTTAATCCTCTTAGTGTTTTTTATGTTTATGATATTAATGAAAAATTAGTTTCAATACTTTACGAGGTGAAAAATACATTTGGAGAACAACATACCTATATATTTAGAGTAGAAAATAATAGTCTTTTACAACATAATTGTGAAAAAAAATTTCATGTTTCACCATTTATTGAAATGGATTGTAACTATTTTTTTAGAATATTAAAACCTGCAGAAAAAATATCGGTTATAATTGATCAATATCAATCAAATGAAAAAATATTGTATGCTTCCCAAGATGGTAAAAGAGTAGATTTTACAAGCTCAGAGTTGATTAAATCATATTTAAAACATCCATTAATGACATTTAAGATTATTTCAGCGATACATTTTGAAGCGTTTAAATTATGGATTAAAGGAATAAGATTTATAAAAAAAAGATTAAAAATTAAAAATAATATTACTTTTGAGAATTAATGAATTTGTACAGCATTTCGGACAAGATTGTATTCAAGATTTTAGAGGAAATTGATGCTGGATATTTAGAAATAGAAAATACCAAAGGTGAATTAATAAAAATTGGGAATTCAGATCATTCTTTAAAAGCTCACATAAAAATTAAAAAACCAAATTTTACTTTTAATTTGATCAGAGGTGGGAGCATTGGTTTCGCTGAGTCGTATATGAGAGATGAATTTGAAACAAATAATTTATCAAACTTAATTGAAATTACCGCTAGAAATATTAAGATAATTTATAAATTCTCAGGGTTATTGGATTTTCCAATAATAAATTTTTTGAAAAATACTTTAATCAAGAATACAAAAAGTAGAAGTAAAAAAAATATTGCAAAACATTATGACTTAGGAAATGAATTTTTTTCAATTTGGCTTGATAAAACTTTGACTTATTCAAGTGCAATTTTTGAGGAAAAGAGCCAGGATTTATCTGATGCTCAAAATAACAAATATCAAAAATTAATTAATTTAATTAAACCTAAGAATGGAGATAAAGTTTTGGAAATCGGATGTGGTTGGGGAGGGTTTGCTGAATATTTAGGAAAAAAATATGACGTAAAGTTGGATTGTATAACTATTTCTAAAAAACAATACGAGTATGCTAAAAAAAGAATTTATAGATGTGGCTTAAATGAAAAAGTTAATATTCAAATTAAAGATTATAGAGATTTAAAGGATAAATATAATTCAATAGCCTCAATAGAGATGATCGAAGCAGTTGGAAAAAATTATTTACAAAATTATTTTAAAACTATAAAAGAAAATTTGTCAAATAGTGGTACCGCTGCTATTCAAGCGATTACAATTGATGATAGTTTGTTTGATAGATATAAAAACAAACAAGATTTTATTCAAAAATATATTTTTCCAGGAGGATTTCTTCCAAGTAAAAATACTATTAATAAACACGTATCCGATAATGATCTAAGTATAAGATCATATAATTCTTATGCAGATCATTATTCTAATACACTATCTTTATGGAGAAACGAATTTAATAAAAGATGGTATGAAATTAAGAATCAAGGTTTTGACTCAACTTTTAAAAAAATGTGGGAGTTTTATTTGTGCTATTGCGAAGCTGGTTTTAAATCAAAAAATATAGACTTAATTCAATTTTCAATTCAAAATAAATAAATGAAGGAGAATAATGCCTAACATAAAATTAATTCAATCAATTTTATTGATAATTTCTATATTATTAATTACAAGTTGTTCAAATAATAGTTCTATGAAACCGGAAGATTTTAAAAGTAAAGAACCAAGATTGATTATTGAGGAATATTTATCAGGAAATGTTAAAGCATGGGGCGTTCTTCAAAATAGATCTGGAAAAGTTTTAAGGCAATTTTCTGCTGATTTAGATGGAAAATGGGACGGTAAACAACTCATTCTTGATGAAAAATTTAATTGGGATGATGGTGAAATTCAAACTAGACAATGGCAAATAAATAAAATTGATGAAAATAATTATGAGGGAACAGCGGGTGATGTTGTCGGAAAAGCAAAAGGTTATTCTTATGGGCCAGCATTTAAGTTTGAATATGTACTTTTAGTTCCAGTAAAAGGAAAGGAAATGAAAATTACTTTTGATGACTGGATATTCAAGCAAGATGAGCGTGTTGCTATTAATAAAGCAACCATGACTAAATTTGGTTTCAAAGTAGCTGAATTAACAGTTGTGTTTGTTAAAGATTAATCTTTTTTTTGATATTTAGTCATTTTACCTACCAAAGCAAAATAAATTTTACTTGGTAAAAAACTAAGTAGCTTAAGTATTAAAGTCAGAGTCTTTGGAAAATGAATTTCAAAAATATTCTTATTTATTAAACCATCGTATATTTTCTCAGCTGCATAATCTGTAGTTTTTAAAAATGGCATTTTAAAATCATTTTTATCAGTCATAGGTGTTTTGATAAATCCAGGTGATACTAGGCAAACTCGCACATTAGATCTTTTAAAATCAAAATATAAACTTTCAGCTAAATTATTTAATGCTGACTTGGATGGTCCATAACCAGTTGAATTTGGCAGACCTCTATATCCAGCTATAGATGAAACAATAGTAATAATTCCTTCTCGCTTATTTTTAAAATATTCCTCTACAGCTTTGATAGTATTTAATGTTCCAAAAAAATTAACTTTAAATACATCCTCTATTTGTTCAACGTCAATATCTCTCTCTTTTTTTGGATTCCATGTTCCAGTAGAAAAAAAACATATATCAATACTTTGAAATTCGTCCCTTATTTTTTTAAAAACTTCTTTACATTTTGATCTATCAGTCACATCTAGCGGAAATCCATGGATATTTTCATTTTTATCTGAGATTTCTTTAAGAAGATTTTCTCTTCTTGCTGAAATTGCAACATTCCATCCTTTAGACGCAAATTTTATTGCTACAGCCTTACCAATACCTGTGCTCCCACCAGTTATCCAAATAGTTTTTTTATTCATTTTATAGTGATGTATAATACTAATATGTTAAAAAATAAATTTATATCATTTTTTCTATTTTTTATTATCACTTATTCAGCATCATTTATTGGTGGAATGACGACAATTCGTTTTAAAGAACCCTGGTATTCACAGCTTATGAAATCAAATTTTAATCCACCTGACTGGGTTTTTGCGCCTGTTTGGACAACTTTATATTTAATGATGACGTTAGCAATTTGGTTTTATTGGCATAGCAAAAATAGAAATATGAATACAGTTTACATTTATTTTATTCATATAGTATTTAATACAACTTGGAGTATTGTTTTTTTTGGATTACATCAAATTTTGTTGGCTCTTATAGTAATAGTGATTCTTATAATTTTGATAATTATTCTTATAATTAGATTTAAACGTGTCAATTATGTAAGCACTTGCTTAATGATTCCATATTTACTTTGGACTTGCTATGCACTATTTTTAAATTTTAACTTATACATTTTAAATTAGTATGGATGATGTTGTAATAATTGGTGGAGGTATTATTGGTACAGCTACTGCTTATTTTATGTCTAAAGAAGGTAGAAAAGTTAAAGTTATTGAAAGAGACCCTACATATAAAACTGCCTCATTTCCATTATCATTAGGTGGATTTAGAAGACAATTTTTTCAAACAGAAAATATTTTATTAGGTAAATTTGCAAGAGAGTTTATTTTTCAGATACCTGAATTGTTAAAAACTGAAAAAAATCCTAAACCGACTGCAAGTATGGTTACAAATGGTTACCTTTTAATGTTTGGACCTGAACATGCAGAGGAACAATATAAGGCTTTAGAGAATCATAAAGCATGCGAGGCTGGAACAAAAAATATTAAAGGATCTGAATTAACAAAATTTTTTCCATATATTAATAATGAAGGAATTGAGACTGCAACTTTTACAGATAATCAAAGTGAAGGGTGGATTGATCCATTTATGTTTCATGGCGCGCTTAAAAGTAAAGCAATGGAACTTGGTGCTGAATTCGTTAAAGGTGAGGTTAAAACACTCTCTGAAATAAAAGCCAAAACAATTATTTCAGCAGCAGGATGTTGGACTAAAGAACTTTTAGAGGACATTCCAGTAGAGCCTCAAAAACATACTGTGTTTAGAGTAAAATGTCCTAAGCATATTCCTGAAATGCCACTAACAGGTGATTTAACAACAGGAGTTTATTGGAGACCTGAAGGAAAAGAATATTTAGCAGGATCACCTAAGTCAGTATTTGATGCAAAAGATCTTGAGCCAGCTTGGGATGATTTTGAGGAACTTGTTTGGCCTGCGCTAGCACATAGGATACCTGCAATGGAAGAATTAAAATTAACTGGAGGATGGGCAGGATATTATGACTGTAATCGATTAGATAACAATGCTGTTGTAGGAAAACATCCAAAGTTTGATAATGTCTATTTAGCAACAGGATTTACAGGAAGAGGTTTAATGCAAGCCCCAGGGATAGGCAGAGCACTTACTGAATTAATTACAACTGGCGCATATCAGTCAATAGATATCTCAAATATGGCAGTTGAAAGAGTTTTAGGAAAAAAAGCTAGACCAGAGCCTTACGTTCTTTAATTAAGTTCCACAAAAAGTTTGGTATTTTTCTTTTGTATAAGAGGGCATTTGATAGTCAATTATATTTTTTTGTTCAGAATATGGGTTACTTAAAATTTCTAAAAGTTTGACTAGTGGTTTTATATTATCTCTATTTGCCTCATTTAAAACTTCTTCCACTTTATGGTTTCTTGGTATTACGATAGGATTAACGCTTCTCATTAGTTTTATGTATTTTTCAGGAGTATTTTTGTTAATTTTCAACCTTTCTTGCCATCTTTTTTTCCAATCAAGAAAAATATTATCTTCAAAAATTTCTTTTTTTTCTATTTCAAAATTCATTAATAAACAAAAAGTGTTAGTGTAATCTAATTTTTTTTGATGCATCCAAGTGAGCAAATCAAGAATTAATAATTTATCTTTATCATCTTCACCAATTAAACCTAATTTATCTCTCATCATATTAAGCCACTTTTCCTCATATTTTTTTTCAAAAGAATCAATTATTTCAGTTGCAAGCTCGATAGATTTATTTTGATCTTTATCTATTAATGGAATTAAACATTCTGCAAATCTAGATAAATTCCATTTTGTAATGACTGGTTGATTACAATAAGCGTATCTACCCATTTGATCAATTGAGCTAAATACAGTTTTTGGATCATAATTATCCATAAAGGCACAAGGTCCATAATCAATTGTTTCGCCTGAGATGCTCATATTGTCAGTATTCATTACACCGTGAATAAAACCAACTCTCATCCAATTGACAACAAGATCAACTTGTTTTTCTAAAATTACTTTTAAAAGATCTAACGGTTTATTTTTAGAATTTTGAATATCTGGATAATGTCTTTGAATTACATAATTTAAGAGTAATTCTAATTCATCCTTTTTCTTTCTAGCTGCAATATATTGAAAAGTTCCAACCCTTATATGACTTAAAGCTACTCTTGTAAGTATTGCTCCCTGTAGTGATGTTTCTCTAATTACATTTTCACCAGTTTTAACAACAGCTAAACTTCTTGTTGTAGGAATATTCAGATTATGCATTGCCTCACTAATTATGTACTCTCTTAACATTGGTCCTAGCGCAGCTCTTCCGTCACCATTTCTTGAGAATGCAGTTTTGCCTGACCCTTTAAATTGAATATCATATTTTTTATTTGATTTAGTTGTATGCTCACCGATTAAAACTGCTCGACCGTCACCAAGCATTGTAAAGTGTCCAAACTGATGACCGGCGTAAGCTTGAGCAATTGAATTACTCCCCTCAGGTAATGTGTTTCCAGAAAAAATTTTAGATAGCTCTTTATTACTAATTAATGAAAAATCTAAATTTAATGATGATGCTAATCTTTTATTAAGTATAATTAATTCAGGGTTTTTTACAGGAACAGGATTTATATCTTCTTTAAAGGAGCTTGATAAATTAAAATAAGTATTATCAAAATTCCAATTAATCTTATTCATAAAAAAAAGCGGTTTATAATAATATAAACCGCTTTTTCTTTAATTTTAAATTTATTTTTTCTTATATTTAGCTGCTTCCTCTGAACCACCAGTAGCAGATCCTTTACTATATGAATGAGCACCCATACCAGCTAATTGACCATCTTTTACAATTAAATATTGGTTTCTGATCTCTTTGCCTTCAAAAAAACATTCTAATATTTCTCTTACACCATCCGCATATCTTGCTTGAGCTGTTAAAGATGTTCCTGAAGTATGTGGTGTCATACCATGATTAGGCATACTTCTCCATACATGATCATTAGGTGCTGGTTGAGGAAACCATACATCTCCAGCATAACCACTTAATTGACCACTTTTTAGAGCTTTTGCAATTGCCTCGCGATTACATATTTTTCCTCTTGCAGTGTTTACAATATAAGCTCCCTTTTTCATTTTACTGATCATCGCATCATCAAAAAGGTTTTCTGTTTCCGGATGTAAAGGACAATTAATAGTTACTACATCACAGACTTTTACCATTGATTCAACAGATTCATGAAATGTTAGGTTTAATTCTTTTTCAACAGATTCAGGTAGTTTATGTCTATCAAAATAATGTAAATGAACATCAAAAGGTTTCATTTTTCTTAATGCATCTAAGCCTATTCGTCCTGCAGCTACTGTTCCAATATGCATACCCTCTACATCATAAGATCTTTGAACCGCATCAGCAATATTCCATCCACCTTCATTAACTATTCTGTGCTGGTTATGATAATCTCTAACCATTGAAACAATCATCATAACAATGTGTTCAGCCACAGATCTTGAATTACAATAAGTTACCTCTACAACATCAATTTTATTATCCATTGCTGCTTGCAAATCAACATGATCTGAGCCAATACCTGCTGTAATTGCCATTTTAAGATTTTTAGCTTTTGCAATCCTCTCTTTCGTTAAATAATACGGAAAGAATGGTTGGGAAATAACAATGTCAGCATCAACTATGTGTTTGTCAGCTTCGCACCCATCTCCATCTTTACTATTAGTTACTACTAATTCATGGCCGTTACTTTCTAGAAATTTTCTTAATCCTAATTCACCAGATACACACCCTAATAATTGACCAGGAGTATAATCTCTACCTTTGGGTGTTGGTAAAGTCATTCCATCTGGGTATTTTTCTATCTTTGGTAATTCAGAAAGTGCGTATGATTTCGGCATCCCACCTTTTGGATCATCATACAGTACGCATAATATCTTCATTTGTTCTCCTGTTTAATAAATATTTATTTTAAAGTATCTAACATTATTTTAAGGCCCCAAGCAAATGAATTATTTTTGAACTGGATATGATTTTTTTAAAATAAATCTGTTGATAACTATTGCAAAAATAATAATTATTATAGAGCCTGTTATTACAGGGGTTAGCAAATAATCAAAAGATACACTTCCAATAATGACAATAATTGGGTTTCCTCCAGCTGGAGGATGAGTTACGTTGAGTAAGATCATTAAACCAACTCCAAAACCTACAGCTACAGGTAAAGTAATAAAAATTGGTAACGGTATAAAATGTAAAACAATTAAACCAACGAGTGTTGTTACAAAATGTCCAAAAAAAACATTTTTTGGTTGTGCAAATGGACTTTCTGGATAACCGTACAGTAAAACCATTGAAGAACCAAAAGAGGCAAGTAAAAATATACCAAATTCAGTTTTGTAAGTTAAAAAAGACAATATCCCTATTGTGACAATCGAGAATAAACCTGCAAAAATAGATTGTTTTAAGTTACCCATTGTTTCGCTTATTTTGATACAATTTTTTTGAGTGTTTTAAAAGGTAATAATATACAACTTTTTTTGTTGAGATTTTTCTTATTAAATATTTTCTTTAAAAAAAGCCATTTTTTACTAATTATCTCTTTATTTCCATCAAAATAAGATGTTGCATCATTACATAGCTCATTAATTTTATCTTTTTTTTTATTAATTGAAATCTTTGAAAGTAAACTTGCTGAAGCTTGACAATAAACACATGAATGACCTTGATAACCAAAATCAACAATTTTATCATCTTTAATTATCAATTTTATTTCAATTTCATCTCCACATATCGAATTTTTTAATTTTGAAAAATGTGTATGATTGCTTAAATTTCGATTATTTTCTGTATCTGATGCTATATTTAATATTTCTAGATCCATTTAATTTTTTGGTCTAACTTATATAATAAAAAAATGAAATCTTATAGCCAAGCATTAAAAATCCTAAAAAAAAATAAGATAAAATTTGATATCGAGAAGATAAACAGCTTAAAAAGCTTAAATAGGATAAGTGCAGTTAATATTTACTCAAAAACACATTATCCAGCTTCAAATAATTCAGCCTTTGATGGTTTTGCAATTAATTCGAAAGAAACAAGGAATTTAAATACAAAAAGAATTAGATTGTTTAAGATTTTAGGTTCAGTAGCAGCAGGAAGTAAACCAAAATCAAAAAAAATAAAAAAATTTGAAACATATGAAATTATGACTGGGGGTATATTGCCCAAAGGTTTTGATGCAGTCATTCCAAAAGAACAGGTCGTGTTATATCCAAATAAAAAAAATGCTAAGTTTATTTCTATAAATCAAAAAATAACTAAAAATAAGAATATAAGATTTAAAGGTTCTGATTATAAAAAAAATGAACTTTTAATTAAAAAAGGTACAATTTTAAAATCTAATCATATTTTAGCTCTCAAGACATTAGGTGTAAAATATATCAGAGTAAAAAAAATACCAAATATATTATTTTTTTCGACTGGAAATGAAATAAGTAACAAAGATAAAATACAAAATTGGAAAGTTAGAAATTCAAATTTACATTATATTAAATCTGCAAGTCAGAATTTTTTATATAATTTTCACAATGGCGGTATTCTTAGAGATAAAGATGAATATAAATTTGAAAAAAAAATTAAAAACTTTATTAAATCGAAAAATGATATAATTATAACTTCAGGGGCTGTTTCAGCTGGAAAATTTGATTTTGTTCCAGGCATTATTAAAAAATTTAGATTATCAGCTTATTTCAAGAGTATTGCTATAAGACCGGGGAAACCCGTTTTATTTGCAAAGATTAAAGGAAAACAAAAGGTAATTTTTGGTTTACCTGGTAATCCGATTTCATCAGTGGCTTGTCTAAGATTTTTTGTATATCCTTACTTAGAGGAGTCTTTAGAAGTTGAAAAAGAAAAATCTTTTAAGGCTGTTTTAAAAAATAATTATTCAAAAAATGCTAATTTTACAATATTCTTAAGAAGTAGAATTAATACAACTAAAAATGGTAAATTAGAAGTTGAAATTTTTAATAATCAAGAGTCATTTAGAATTAAACCATTTGTCAAATCAAATGTTTGGACTGTGTTGCCTTCTGGTAAAGCAGTATTCAAAAAAAATGAAATTGTTGATTGTTTTTTTCCAAATCAACCAAATAAAATTTTTTAACAAAACATCTAATTTTTGTTGTAGTTGAAATAAATAAGAATTAATAATTCACTAATGTTTGAACTTAAAAATGAAAAAATAGCAGTACCAGTAGTATTATTTGCAGGAATACTTTGGTCATTTGGTCCATTAGTGGTTAGATATATGGAACAACCCCATTTAGTGCCATGGCAATATATATTTGGTAGGGGTTTAACAATATTTATACTTTTAAATTTATATTTGTATTTTGAGGAAGGAATAAATTTTTATAAGAATTACAAAAAAATTGGTAAATCTGGTTTACTTGGTGGATGTGGTCTTGGTGTAGCAATGATTTCTTTTATTTACTCAATAACAAATACAACGGCTGCAATCACTTTGTTATGTTTAGCAGCAATGCCTTTTTTTACGGCATTACTAGCCTTTTTATTTTTAAAAGAAAGAATAACTTTTAATGTTTGGATTTCAATAATTCTTGCAACAATAGGAATAATTATAATGGCATTAGGTAATACTGAAAAAAGTTCGGTGATAGGTTTTATTTTTGGAATTACTTCGTCAATTGGATTTTCAGTGTTTTCCGTAACATTAAGGTGGAGAAAAGAAACTCCAAAATTTACTACAGTTGCTATAGCAGGATTATTTTGCTTTATCATAGCAACGGTTATGATTTTAAGTAAAAATCAACCTTTTTTTGCAACAAGCTTTAATAGTTCTATGTTTTCTTTACATGGAACATTAGTTTGTCTGGGATTAATTTTATATTCAATTGGATCAAAAGCAATTCCTGCAGCAGAACTCACTTTGTTATCTTTAACTGAGGTAATTGGTGGGATTTTTTGGGTATGGTTACCATTGTTTGGTATCAACGAAGTACCATCAACAAATACTATTGTCGGTGGTTTTTTTCTTTTTGTTTCAATAACTTATTATAGTTTAATTATGAGATGGAATAAAAGATTCATTGCTCTAAATTAAAACTAAAGTTATGGAGAGACCTGATTTTTTTACCTTAAAAAATGGAGAGAGGGCAAAGCTTCCTTTTACTGACAAAGAATATAATCAAAGAGTAAATAAGTTAAGAATAGTAATGGAAAAAAATAATCATGACATGATTATTTTAACATCTATGCACAATATAGCATATTACACTGGTTTTATTTATTGTTCTTTTGGAAGACCTTATGGTTGTATAATTACAAAAAACAATATTTCAACTATTTCAGCTAACATAGATGCAAGTCAACCTTGGCGTAGATCACATTGTGACAATGTTATTTATACAGATTGGAAAAGAGATAATTTTTTAAAAGCCATTCTATCAATCATTGACATAGAAGAACTTCCAAAAAATATTGGAATTGAAAACGATCACATAACCCTGGATATGAGAGAAAAAATTGGATCAATCTTTCCAATATCAGTTTTTAAAGATATATCAAAAGAACTAATGAAGTTGCGAATGATAAAGTCAAATGATGAAATAGAAATAATCAAAAATGGTGCAAGGATAGCTGATATTGGTGGGGAAGAAATAGTTAAAAATATAAAAGAAGGTGCAAGTGAAATTGAAATTGCAATTTCTGGAAGAGATAGAATGGAAAGAGAGATTGCAAATTCTTATCCTAATGCAGAATATATGGACACATGGGTATGGTTTCAATCAGGAATTAATACAGACGGTGCTCATAATCCAAAAACTAATCGTAAATTAAAAAATGGTGATATTCTATCGTTGAATACATTTCCTATGATTTCAGGTTATTATACAGCGCTTGAGAGAACACTTTTTTTAAACACGGTTGATGACGAATCTCTTAAAGCCTGGGAGGCAAATGTAAAAGTTCATAAAAGAGGTTTAGAATTAATAAAACCCGGTGTTAAATGTTCAGATATTTGTAAAGAATTAAATGAATTGTTTGCAGAGCTAGGGTATCTGCAATACAGAACTTTTGGCTATGGCCATTCTTTTGGAGTTCTTTCACATTTTTATGGTAGAGAGGCGGGCTTAGAACTTAGAGAGGATATTGATACAGTTTTAGAGGAAAATATGGTTATTTCAATGGAGCCAATGATTTTAATTCCAGAGGGTAAACCAGGTGCTGGTGGTTATAGAGAGCATGATATTTTAGTAATTGGTAAAAATGGAGCTGAAAATATTACGAAGTTTCCATTTGGACCAGAACATAATATTATTAAAGGATAAAATGAATAAAGATAAAATTTTAGTCAATAGTTGGAACGAATGGGATCCGCTTAAGCATGTTATAGTCGGTAGAGCAGATGGGACTTGTATACCTGCCCCTGAGCCAGCTCTTGATGCAAAAGTTCCTGAGGACTCGGATATGAGAGGCAAATTTGGCCCTAGAACTAAAGATACCGTTGATAAAGCAAATCAACTTTTAGATGATTTTTCGAATATATTGATAAAAAGAGGCATAAAAGTAGATAGACCTTCACCTATTGATTTTAATCAAAAAACATCAACACCTGATTGGGAGTCAGAAACTATGTTTGGATGCATGCCCCCAAGAGATGTTTTATTAACAGTTGGAAATGAAATTCTAGAAGCAACAATGAGCTATAGATGTCGATGGTTTGAATACTTATGTTACCGGCCACTCTTAAAAGAGTATTATAATAGCGATCCTAATATGAGGCATGAATCTGCCCCTAAACCAAGATTAACGGATGCAGATTATCGAAAGGATTACCTATCTGATAAAATTGGAATTCAAAAAAGACTTAAATGGACTGAAGATAAATTTTTTGTAACAACTGAGGAAGAACCATTATTTGATGCTGCAGATGTGTTGAGATTTGGAAAAGATTTAGTCGTTCAACACGGTTTTACAACAAATTTAAAAGGTATAGATTGGTTAAAAAGACATTATAAAGATCATAGAGTTCATGCAGTTAATTTTCCTGGAGATCCATATCCAATACATATTGATGCAACTTTTACTCCAATTAAAGAGGGATTGATAATTAATAATCCTCAAAGAAAATTACCAAAAGAACAAAGAAAGTTATTTGAAAATAACGGATGGGAAATAGTTGATGCTGCTCAGCCCGCGCATAATGAGCCACCACCTCTATGTTATTCATCTGTTTGGCTTTCAATGAATGTTTTAGTTTTAGATCCAAAAACTGTTTGTGTAGAAAAAAGTGAAAAGTATCAAGCAGAGCAACTTGATAAACTTGGTATGGAAGTTGTTCCTGTTGACTTAAGAGATGCATATGCTTTTGGCGGTGGACTTCATTGTTGTACAGCTGATGTTTATAGAGAAGGTGATTTAAAAGACTATTTTCCTAATCAGAAAAACTAACTTGGATTTTTTTTTAGATAATCTATATAATCTAATACTTCCTTAAATTTTACATCAGGTATATCTTTATAGCTCAAAGAAAATTTTTTTTTTACACAAAAAGCCACATGAGCGTATGGATTTCTTCCTTTTGGGTGATTGGGATGATCTGGTAATTGTCCTTCCAAATAATCGCCAGCTTCTTGAATAATTTTCCATAATTTGGATGCATTTTCTTTGTTCATTTAAAGTTAAATATTATAATGTTATCTTTAAATAGTAAATTATGTCTCAAGTTTTTAAGTTAGGAATATCAAGTAATAACAATAAAAAAATTGTATCAGTAGATTCAATTGAAGTTCTAGCCAACAAGGGTGTATTAGGAGACAGACATTTCGATGATTATAATGATCCTTATTGTCAATTATCGTTAATTGAGTCTGAAAATATAGATTATTACAATACAAAATTTGGATTAAATATTCCTTATATAGATTTTAGAAGAAATATTATTACCAAAGGAATAAAACTAAATGATCTGGTGGGTAAAAAATTACTTATAGGAAGTGTAAAAGTTGAGGGAATTGATCTATGTAGACCATGTAGACATCTTACAGAAATGTTAAATCAAGATAATATTTTAAAGGAGTTTCTTAGAAGAGGGGGGTTGAGATGCCAAATTTTATCCTCCTCAAATATTTATGTAGGAGATAAAATTTCTATTATAGGCTAGATTTTAGTTTTTTTTAGATTTATCAACATCAAATTTTTCCAAACCACTAACTGGATTATTTGAATTATTTTCAAGATCATCAAACTTAGCTCTTTTTTCCATTTCTTTTTGAATTAATCTTTGTTCTCTTCTAATTTCCTCTTGCTCTCTAAGTTTTTGATCTCTGTCAAACTTTTCTTCCCATTCTTTAATTTTTAAAAATTCTAGTTCTTTTTGTTTATCCTCTTCTTCTTTTAATAATTTTAATTCTCTATTCTTACGTCTTTGTTCTTTTAATTCTTTTTGTTTTTGTTCCTCTTCTCTAGCTTTTAGATCAATATCTTTTCTATTTTGTTCCTCATCTTTAATTTTTAATTGTTTTTCTTTTTCTCTTAGCTCTTTTGTCATTAGAACTAATTCCTCATCCTTTTTGGTTAATCTTTCACTTTCAATTCTTAGTTTTTCTTCCTCAACCTTAATCTCTTTTTCTTTTATTCTTAATTCTTCATCAATTAACTTTATTTTGTTACTTTCTTTATTTAGTCTTTCTTCCCAAATTTTTAATTCTTTTTTTTCTTTTATAATTGAATTTTTTTCTTCAAGTTTTTGTAGTTTTATTTCTTTAATCTTATTTTGTTCTTTATTCTTTCTATAATTTGAGTATGCGCTACTGACAATTTTAGCTATTCCGCTAACTTCTTTTTTTTGTCTAGTTTTCTTTTTTTTTTTAAGTGGCATTTTTATTTTTTTCATTTCACTAGAGAAAAGTAATTAATTCAATAAAAAATTGTAAAAATATTTAGGATGATTGTTTAAATTGAGTTACAACCTGAAAGCGATTTTATGAATTTTGAGAGTCAACTTTTTTATAATTAACACCTTTTCTATCTAAAATCTCTTTAACTTTTTCTGAATAAGGTTCTTCAATATGTTCAGTTGAGGGATTAAGCTCTATTCCAGCAGGTGTAATAGTTTGAGGCATTGCGACAAACTGAGAGTCAGGATTATCAATCGTCTTTCTAACTCTCATCCTATGGACTCCAAATATTCCGATTAAAGAGTGAAATAAGAATAAGAAAATAAAAAATCCGTTGGGACCGACAATATCCATAAATATAGAGCATAAAAATGGACCACTCATCGCCCCAAAACCAAATAAAAATTGAAGACCGGCCCCTGCAGCAACAAATTTTTCTTTAGAAATATTATCATTAGTATGAGCAAGAATTAGAGAAAACATTGGTAAACTGCAAAAAGAGAACAATATAAAGAAAATATAAAACCAAGTTTTGCTAGTAGCTAGACCTTCAGGCAGGTACATTTGTCTTGAAACTAGAAGTGAAATAATTGCAAATAAAGCAGCACCAAATGTAGACACTACTAAAACTTTTCTTCTATCATAAATATCAGATAATTTTCCTATTGGGAATTGGGCTATTGCACCAGAAACTGCTAATAAAAAAGTTACAATAGAAATTTCTAATATAGTAAAGTTCATTGAGCTTGCATAAACGGCTAATAATGTAAATAAAGCAGATTGAATAGTCCCGTAAAAAAAAGAACTTACAAAACCTAAAGGAGAAGCTTCATAAAGATTTTTGATTGACATTGCCTGAATTCTTTTAAAGGTTGGTGGTTTTTTTTTTGTTAACAAAATAGGTATTAAGGCAACTGATGTTATTACTGACACAAGAATAAAAGGCTGGAAATTCTTTGGTGAGCTAAAGTTAAGCAAGAACATACCAATTCCCATTGTTCCATATAAAATGACCATATATATGGACAAAACACTTCCTCTATTTTTATTACTTGATCTGTCATTTAGCCAACTTTCTGCTACCGTATAAATACAAACCATACTTATTCCTGTCAAAACTCTTAGCAAGAACCATATAAATGGATTTATAATTATTGAATGTACTAATATAACTAAAGAAGCTAAAGATGCAAAAGCTGCAAAAACTCTAATATGTCCAACTCTTGATATAATGTTTGGAATAGTTGCTGCACCTATAAAATATCCTACAAAATACCCAGACATCATAAATCCGGTAGAAGTTAAACTGAACTCTTCTTGAACTGCTCTCACACCCAGCAATGAGCCCTGAAAACCATAGGCCATCATTAAAAAGCCCATTCCCAAAAATAATGCCCAAGAATTTTTTAAAATTTTATTCATAAAGTCGGAGTAATTATTTGCGATCTATTATTAAATCAAGTCTTAATTGTGACAAGCCTAAGATTTTCTCAGCTTTAAAAATGAATGAATTGCAATAGTGGCTATTATAATTACACCCCCTTGAAGTGTTTCCACACTAGGCTGTTCCTTGATAATAAGCCATACCCAAATTGGACCAATAATAGTCTCTAATAAAAAGAATAAGTTTACCTCAGCTGCAGGTATAAATCTTGGAGCTATAGTTACCAATACAAAGGGAATTGCAACACAAAGGATACACATTAAGGGCACAATAACAAGGTCTTTTTCAATTAATAAAAAACTTTCAATAAAAATTAAAGCAAAGGTAGCAACAAATAACTTACCAACTACAGCAGCTGGTACCAAATTTTTTGACTTGGCTGAACGAATAATTACAGCACCTACTGCAAGACCTATTGCAGTAATAAATCCAAGAACATCTCCAAAAAAATTACCTAATTTCAAAGAGTCGAAAAAAATATAAAGTATAGCTAGGAATGTTATTATTATTGAAATCCATGTTTTTCTATCAGGTGGTTCTTTTAAGAATATTGCCCCAAGAATTGCTGATAACATAGGAGCTGTTGCAATCATAACTAAGGTGTTAGCTACATTGGTATTTTGAATTGAAACTACAAAAGTTATATTTGTTAAACTGAAGGTGGCGACATAAAAAAGACCATGATAACCACTATTAAAAAGAATTTTAAAAAAATTTAATTTATAAATTAATAGCATTCCCAAAAAAACTGTGACAAAAGGAATTATACCTCTGTAAAAAACTAAACCCCAAGTATCAACATTTGAAAGTCTTATAAATAAAGAATCTGGCGTGATAAACATTACAGCCACAAAAGCCATTAAAGAACCTTTTTGTTGATCTGTTAAATTTTTCATACATTAAGTTCTTTCCAAAAAATTTTTGCTAAATTATTTTTTGAAAGATCATATAGAGTTTTTAGTCCAGTAGGTGATGTAATATTGATATCTCCATTTAGTTTTTGATCAATAAAGTCGATACCTGCAAAAAAGATTTTTTCTTTTTTTAATTGTTTAGCAATTGTTTTAGAAATTCTAATCTCTGTTTGAGTTAATTTAATATTTATAGCTTTAGCCCCCTTACTCATATTACTTAAAAACGAACCTTTTTTCGGTATTCTTGAAATAGCCCCTCGTATTTTACCATTAATTAAAAAAACACGCTTATCTCCCTTATGAATTTTAGATAAATATTTTTGGCACATTATGAAATCGTGTTTTTTAATTAATTTTGTAATTAATTTTAGATTAAATTTAGTAAACAAATGTATATCATTTCCACTATAACTATGGATAGGTTTAATAATTATTCTATTATGTTTTTTGAAAAATTTTTTGATTTCTTTAATATTTTGAGAAAAAATAGTATTTGGCATATGTTTTTGAAATTTAAACGAATAGAGTTTTTCTGAAATATTTCTAATTGAAGTTGGGTCATTTATTATTCTTACTTTATTTTTAATTGTATCCAAAATGTAGGTTGTAGTGATATATTCTAAGTTAAAAGGGGGATCCTGTCTTATCAGAATCACTTTACATTTTTTTAGATTTAGTTTTTGTTTTTTTACAATTTTATAAAATATTTTATTATCATAATTAAACTTTATAAAAAAACCATCTGCAATAACTTCAGAATTTACTAAAGATAAATTCTTAGGCTCGTAATAAAAAATTTTATATCTTTTTCTCTGAATTTCATTTGCTAAAAAAACACTCGTATCAGTCGCAGGATTTAGTTTTGCAGGATGGTTTCCTTGAATGGCAATAATTTTATTTATCATACAATTCATTTAAATCTTCTTTCTTAGAAAATTTATCAATCATATGATCTGCGTTTGTTGTTTTATTATCAATTACTTTTTGTAAATGATTTAAAAATAGAATTTCATTTTTTCCACTTTTGTTAAGAATATCCCTCTTTTCCAATCCTTTTCTTGACAATTTTAGCAGAGAAGATGCCCAATAAAGAAGATCTTTACCCATCAACTGAGTATTAAAACCTCTTTGAGGAGATTCAAGGTAAGCATTAATTATTTTGTTTTTATCCCATTTAGATATTAATTCATAAGTTTCATCTAAATTTCCGTATAGTAAACCGATATAAAATGCTGGACCAGAGCATAAACAGTCCCAACCGCAAGTGTCCATAGATCTAAGTTCAATATATTTCTTTAATCTATTTTCAGTAAAAATTGTGCTTAGATGAGAAGATAAATCATCCTCATTTGGCAAACGATTGTTAATTTCCTCTATTTTACCTTCCATGAAGTCTTTAAATTTATATTTTTGCCCTGATAGATATTTTTCTCTATCTTTAATGAATAAAATTTGAAAGTTTATGACAAATTCTGCGTATTTTTCAAAATCTATATTTTCAAAAAAAAATTTTGGCAATCCACCGCGAGATGTATTTTGCCAAACTCTTGAGCGGTATGATAGATAATTACTTTTTTTTTTTTCTACTATTGAGGAATTCGCAAATAATGCAATTGAGATAGGTACGATAGAATTTACAATTTTAAATTTTTTTATAAAATCTTCTTCAGAATTATAATCTATATTTAGTTGAGTTCCGCATGTTCGGTACATCATATCTAAACTTAATTTACCATCTAAAGGCATGCTTTGAGTCATAAGTTTATATCTTTGCTTTGGATTGTTTGGAATTTCTTCAAGCTTGGAAATTGGATCAAAACCTGCACTTACTATACTTATGTCTAGTTTTTTTGTGACTTGTTTTAATTCAAATAAATAATCATGAGACTCAGCGCAAGCTTCGTGAATATTGTTGAGTTTTTCTCCTGACAACTCAATTTGATTTCCAGGCTCTAAAGTAATATTTTTTCCACCTTTATTGAGCCCAATAATATTATTTTTTTCAAAAATCGGGTTCCAACCAAATTCCATTAAGGCTGAAAACATTACTTTTATTTTTTGATAATCTATTCTTTTATTGTTCTGATTTTCAAATAAAAATTTTTCATGCTCTATACCAATCTTAAATTTCTTTATCTCCTTAATTCCTGATTTGAAATAGTTAATAATTTTTTCTTTTGTATCAATCATTGAGATTCAAATAATATTTTATCTATTTTTATTTAGAGAATAAGGTTTTCTTGAGAAAATTCTTTTTACCATTGGTTTAAAAAACTCCAAAGGTAGAGACTTGTAATTTGGATCAAAAGAATTTTGATCATAGTTCTCGCAAAAATTAATAGTATCTTGGAAATATTTATGATCTTTATATTTATCTCTTTTATTTTTATCCCCGCCTAGATGATGGGCATAGTAGAACATTTGAAATTCTCCATGCTTTTCAACAATCCAATGAGTTTTTTCTGAAACATATGGTTTTAGTATTGCTGCAGCGTATTCTGAGTGATTCATTGGAGCCAATTCATCTCCTATATCGTGTAATAATGCAGCAACTATCATTTCTTCACTTTCACCATTTTTATAAGCTCTTGTGGCACTTTGAAGAGAATGTTCTAACCTTGAAACTTGATAACCTTCCAAGGTCTCTGTTAACCCAGACATAAATTTCAATATTCTTTCTGAAGTTTTACTTGCAAAATTTTTTTCATGCTTATCTAAAAAAAGATAATCTTCTTTTGTTCCTTCTTTCATCTCTGTAAAGCTAACTTTTTTCATTTAACCATTATATCCTGTATTTAACAAAGAAAGTTGAGTTACTTTATTGTCGCCAAGTTCATCAATAGGTTTAATCGGATAATCCCCAGTAAAATAATGGTCTGTAAGTTGTGGATAATTATTGTTTCTTTTATTAAATCCCATTGCTTTATATAAACCATCTAAAGATAAAAAATTAAGTGATTTGGCACCGATGTATTCACATATTTCTTTATTTGTTTTGTTCGCAGCAAGCAGCTCTTTTGTTGTCGGAGTATCCACACCATAAAAGTCTGGAAATCTAATTTCGGGACAAGCAATTTTCATATGAACCTCTTTAGCTCCAGCATCATATAACATTTTAATAATTTTATGCGAGGTAGTGCCTCTCACAAGAGAATCATCAATTAAAACTATTTTTTTGCCTTTTATTGTTGATTGATTAGCATTTAATTTTAGTTTAACCCCCAAACTTCTAATTTTCTGGCTTGGCTCTATAAACGTTCTTCCAACATAATGATTTCTTATAAGACCTAACTCAAAATTTATTCCTAGATGTTGAGCGAAACCAAGTGCAGCTGCATTACCAGAATCAGGTACTGGTACAATTATATCAGCTTTTAAATTATTTTCTTTTGCAAGTTCAATACCAAGATTTTTACGGTACTCATAGGCACTTTTTCCATTCAAAATACTATCCGGTCTTGAAAAATAAATATATTCGAATACGCAAGGTCTTAATTTTTGAGATGGAAAAGGCTTGATACTTTTTAGTTTGTCATTTTCAATTAAAACTATTTCTCCATTTTCAACCTCTCTTATAAATTTTGCACCAATTATATCTAAAGCACATGTTTCAGATGCTAAGACATAGCTATTCTTTAGTTTTCCTATTATCAATGGACGTATGCCAAAAGGGTCTCTTACTCCAATAAGAGAATTTTGGGTTAGCATTACGAGCGCATAACCACCTTGAATTTTAAAAATAGCATCAATAATTTTATCAATAGTTTTTTTTCTTTTTGATTTTGCAACTAACTGAACAATAGTTTCAGTATCTGAGGTTGTGTAAAAAATAGCACCTTCTTCGACCAATTTCTTTCTAAGAGAAATAGAATTAGTAAGATTTCCATTATGGGCAATTCCAATACCGCCAGCATTAGTATCAGCAAAAAAAGGTTGAATATTTCTTAAAGTATTTTCTCCAGTAGTGCTATATCTATTATGCCCAATTGCATAATTTCCTTTGAGCTTTTTTAAAATTTTTTCCTTATTAAAATTATCCCCAACTAAACCAAATCTTTTTTCTGAAAAGTATTGCTTTCCATCAAATGTTACAATTCCACAACCTTCTTGTCCTCTATGTTGTAGTGCATGAAGACCTAAGGCTGTTAAAGCTGAGGCATCCTTAGAATTACTAATCCCAAATACACCGCATTCCTCTTTTATTTTGGGGTTATAGTTCCTCAATTTTTTCTTTTGAGTCTTTATAAGTTTTTTCATTAGGAAATTCTTTCAACAAATAATTACTACCTTTTTCTAAATAAGGAAAGATGTATGATTTATCATAATTTAAAGGCCATTTATCATAATTATAAACTATATGTATTCCTGAGAATATACATACTGCTAAAATATAAGACCTAACGAATCCAAAAAAGAAACCAAAAATTGTATCTAGACTTCCAAGTCCAGTATATCTTATAGCTTTACTAATTCCTTTGTTAATAAGTAAAACTAGAAATATAACAACTATGAAAATACTTATACCAAGTCCAACATCTAAAATATATTCGTTATCAATAATATCTTTCACATAGGGTTTTGCTCTTGGAAAAATTAATAAAGTAACAACGTAAGCTAGTAACCATTTGGCCATTGCCAAAATGCTCAAGACAAAACCTTTTCTATAACATTTAATAAGAGATAAAACCGTAAGAATTAAATAGATTAAGTCTATAATTGATATTGAATTATAAAATTCTTTCAAACTTTCCATTACTTTTATTTTTCAAAAGGTTTAATTAACAAAATTAGTGATGGTAATAAAGTAAGAACAGAAATCATCGCAAGCAACATTGCTATACCTGTAAAAATACCAAAATAGATTGTAGGAATAAAATTAGATAAAACTAATATTGAAAACCCAAATACAATTGTAATTGATGTGTTTAAAATTGCTTTACCTACTGTAGAATGGCAGATATCTATAGTTTTATTATAATCATTCAAATTATTAAATTCTTCCTTAAATCTGTAAATGTAGTGAATGCTATTATCAACTGCTATACCTATTGTAATTGCTGCAATAGTTATTGTCATCATATCCAAAGGTATGTTTAACAAACCAATTATACCTAATATAAAAAAAGCTGCGATAAAATTTGGAACTACTCCGATCAAAGATAACTTGATGTTTTTAAATAAAATAACAAACATCCCAAATATTCCAACCATAACAAGACCTAAAGTTAAAATTTGTGATTTAAACAAACTTTGAAGTAAATTATTAAAGAGTATTAAAACTCCAGCAAGTTTAAATTCCTTTTCGTCTAATCCTAGCTTATTTTTTAGATCATAATTTATTTTTTTAATTAATTCATTTCTTCTTAAATTTTCTTGAGAATCTATTATTCTTAAATTTATTCTAGCTTCATTATCTTTGATAGAGATATATGGGTCTACTATTTCTGTTCTAATAGTCTCGGGAATTTTTGAGTAAAGCACACCCATTTCGAGAGTTCCAAGCGGCTTATTATTATTTAATAAAGTTGCTACATCGATAATTGAGGAAAAGGATAAGACCTTGCCAATTTGAGGAAGACTATCTAGGTAGTTATGGACAGAAGCAATTCTATCAATCTTATCTTTTGTAAACCAGTACTTTTCATCATCACCATTATCATTTTCCCAATCTTCAAATTCGTCATCATCACTGTTATCTTTTTCTTTATTTGGAAATTTTAAAATTACTTCTAATGGAGTAGTTCCACCTAATTTTTCATCAATTAATTTCATGCCTTTATATATTTCAGTTTTTTTACTAAAATAGTTTATAAAACTATTTTCTACCTCAAGACGGCTAATACCAATTATACTTAATAAAATTACAATACCAGTAATAAAAAAAATAAATTTTTGATTTTTCTGACTCACACTAGAAAAAAAAGATGTAATTTTAGAAACTTCATTCTTATTTAAAGAAATATTTTCTTTAGGTACAAAATTTATGAGAGTAGGAAGTAACGAAAAAGTGATAATAAAGGATGTTATTAAACCCATTGTCATCATCCAACCAAAATCAATAATGGGTTTAATTTCACTAAATATTAATGAGAGAAAGGCAATTACAGTTGTTAACACTGTGTACAAAATTGGCCAAAACATTTTACCTGTTGTTAAGGTCAATATTTCAAAAATATCTTTTTCTGGAGAGTTTTCTCTTAATTGTAAGAATCTCGTGCTCATGTGAATATTCATTGCCATAGTTAAGATAAGCATTAGAGCAATAAAATTTGATGATATGACTGTTACTTTCCATCCAAGTAAACCAAGCAGTCCTGTCATTATAATTACAGAAAAAAAACAACTACTTATTGGCACCAAGATCCAAATTAGTTTTTTAAAAACATACCAAAGAGTTATTATTATGAATAAAAGAACTCCCAATCCAAAAACAATGATGTCACTTTTAATAAATGTCATCATGTCATCAGCAATCATTGGTATTCCACCAAGGTGTATTTTTCCAATATCTTCGTAACTTTTGATAACACCTCTAATTTCTAAAATATTATTGTGATTTTGTTTCTTTAATTGATCTCGATAATTTTCTATTTCTTTTTTTGACTTATTTTCAATATTTTCTAATGGTGTATTTTTTTTTAAATAAACAATTATCCCACTAGTTTTACCATCTTCACTAATTACAAAATTTCTAAAGACTGGACTGCTTATTATTTCTTTGAAACCTCTATCTCTATTAACATCTTCATCTTTAAGAGTTTTAAATTTTTCTAGACGCTCTTGTAGGGGCGCCTCTGAGTTATTCAATAAGGGAACATCTAGTAAAGTAACAACATTATGTACCCATTCTAAGCTTTGAATTTTATATTTAAGACTAAGAAGGTTGTTAATTGAAGTATCAGTTACCATACCATCTTTTGGTGTATAAGTTAGGATCAAAAAATCTTTAGATCCATATCGTTTTGATATTTCTTGAAGGTATTCTAGGTCGGGATCACCATCAATTAGTAAAGTTTCAGAGGAAGCATCTAATCTAAAATCTTTTGAAAAATATCCAAAACTAAATAAAGCAATTAATAAAATTATAAATATTGACTTAGGTTTTCTTAAAATAAAATTTTGATAAAATCGGGCAAACATTAGCCCTTTTATATTTTAATTTAGCTAATTTGAGTATCTTTAAATTTAGTAAACATTGCCTCAAACTCTAACATTATGTTTCCAGTAGGCCCATGCCTTTGTTTACCAATAATTATTTCTGCTAAATTTGATACTTCATTCATTTTAGCTTGCCACTCAGCATGTTCTACTGTTGCAGGTCTTGGCTCTTGTCTTTCTAAATAATATGCCTCACGATAAACAAACATAACTACATCTGCATCCTGCTCAATTGAACCCGACTCTCTTAAATCTGCTAATTGAGGTTTTTTTTGATCTCTTTGCTCTACAGCTCTTGATAATTGAGATAATGCCACAACTGGCACCGATAGTTCTTTTGCTATAGCTTTTAAACCTTGAGTAATTTCAGAAATTTCTTGCACTCTACCATCTTTGTTATTAATTGATCCTCTCATTAACTGTATGTAGTCAACAACAATAAGATCTAAACCAAATAATCTTTTTATCCTTCTTGCTCTATTGCTCATGGCAGCAATACTTATCGCGGGTGTTTCATCAATATATAAAGGTAACTCAGCAATATTTTTCGAAGTTTCAATAAATTTTTCAAATTGTTCATCTGAAATTCTCCCTCTTCTTATATCATTTGATTTTATTCTAGATTGTTCAGCTATTATTCTTGTAGATAATTGTTCAGATGACATTTCTAATGAAAAGAAAGCTATAGAAGATTTTTTTCTATTCTCTTGAATTTTTTGTGCAGCATTAAATGCAATATTAGTTGCTAAAGCAGTTTTACCCATGGATGGTCTACCAGCTATGATTATAAGATCTGATTGATGCAGACCACCAAGTCTATCATCTAAATCTCTTAACCCAGTTGGTACGCCAACAATTCCCTCTTCATTTTTATAAGCAGCTGAAGCCATATCAATTGTTTGTTTCATTGCTTCATCAAATTTTATTAACGAGGAATTGAATGATCCTTTTTCAGCTAGGTCAAATAACAATCTTTCTGAGTTTTCAATTATATTTTGACCACTGACATTTAAATCATTTAATTTTGCAGTATCAATAGTTTGTTCAGAAATTTTTATAAGTTCTCTTCTTACAAACATGTCATATATAATTTTAGAATACTCGGTTGCTTGTCTAGTTGATGTAGAAAATTTGGTAATTTTGACTAAATATTCAGGAACATTCAAGTCATCTTTCTCATCTTCAAAATAATTTTTGAGAGTTATAGGATTGGCAAGTAAACCTTTATAAATCAAATTTTCAATTGCATTAAATATTTTTTGATGCATTGGGTCATAAAAATTAGTACTTGAGATTATTGTGTTAATTTCATCAAAAATTTCATTAGTCACTAAAATAGACCCTATAACTGCTTGTTCAGCTTCAATGTTATTGGGTAACTCTTTGAATTTATCTTTTACGAGGCTTAAATTATTTTCCATTAGAGTAAATTATACTAAAATTTTAGTAGAAAAATTTAAAAAAACCTTTGGGGAAAAGATTGTATAATTATTGAATAGTTTCAGCTGATGTAACGTCTATTATTATTTCTGCATCAACTTCCGAGTGTAGTGATATTTTTACCTTAAATTTTCCTATCGATCTAATATCTTTGATTGGTTGTATCATTGAAGGTTTGATTTCAATTTTTTCTGACTCAATAATTAATTTTGAAATCTCAGTAGGTTTTACAGATCCATACAATTCATTTGTTTCTGTACTTAATCTCTTAATTTTATATATTTTTTTATTTATTTTTTCCGCAATTTTTTTTGCTTCAAGCTTTCTTTCATTGTCTTTTTTTGAAAGTTCAGTCTTAATTTTTTCAACTCTTGAAATATTTTCTTTAGATGCATATAAAGCTTTTTTGTTAGCAATTAAAAAATTTCTCGCAAAACCTCTCTTTACATCAATTATTTCACCAATTGAGCCAATTTTTTTTAGGTTTTCTAATAATATAACTTTCATTTACAATAATGCTAGGTTTCTAGCCCTTTTAATAGATAAAGATAATTCTCTTTGCTTTTTTTGACTGACATTAGTTACTCTTGATGGAAGAATCTTACCATTTTCTGAAACATATTTTTTTAATAGTTTAATATTTTTATAATCTATCTTTGGAGCTCCTTTAATTGAAAGAGGGCAACTTTTTTTAAATTTATATTTATTTGGTTGAAAAATACTTAGCTTAGCAAAGTTACTTTGTTTATTTCTTTTATTACTATTCTGTCTTTTGGGCATAATCAATTTTTATAATCTTCTTTTTTTTCATTAATTTCTTTTTTAGAAAAATAATTTGTATCTAAATCAAATTTTTTCACTTTAATTGTTAGGTATCTTAATAATTTTTTATCAATCGCCTCATTTTTTTCTAGTTCATCAATTACTTTACCATTTCCCTTAATTTTAAAATGAATGTAGCTGCCTTTTCTATTTTTTTTAATTAAATATGAAAGATTTAATAAACCCCAATTTTCAGTTTTAACTATTTCACCATCATTTTTTTCGACAATTTTTGAATATTTTTCTGTTAATTGTTTGACATCACTTGGAGAAGCATCTTGCCTTGCTATAATTGTATGTTCGTATAAATTCATTTAAATTCTTTAATAAAAAATGAGGATATACTATTATAAAACTTCAAATACAATAGCAAAAAGGATAATAAAATAGGTTTTTTTTGATGTTTTCAGTAATTTTTCCAGGTCAAGGTTCTCAATTGGTTGGCATGGGCAAAGACTTTTTTGACAAATATGATTTAGTAAAGAATTTATTTAAAGAGGCTGATGATGTTCTAGGAATAAATTTATCTAAAATTATTTTAGAAGGTCCAAAAGATGAATTAAATTTAACTATAAATACCCAGCCAGCGATATTTTTAATAAGCTATTCAATTTTTCATGTTGCAACTGTAGAGTTTAATATTGATCTAAAAAAAGCTAAATATTTTTCTGGACATTCTTTAGGAGAATATTCAGCATTATCATCTGCAGGGTACTTAAGTTTTTCAGAGACGATTAAACTTTTGAAAATCAGAGGTGGTGCTATGCAAAATGCAGTTCCGAAAGGAGAGGGTGGAATGTTGGCAATATTAGGCTCAACCGTTGAAATTATAGAAAAAATTATTTCAGAAAATCAAGATAACTTTTCTGTGGAGATTGCTAATGATAATTCAGAAGGTCAAATAGTTTTAAGTGGAAAAAAAAATGATTTAGAAAAATTGATTGAAATTTTAAAATCAAATAATATTAAGAATATTAAGTTACCTGTAAGTGCACCATTTCATTGTAAATTAATGAAAAATGCAACAGAGATAATGAAAAAAGAAATTGAAAAAACAAGCTTTCAAGACTCAGAAATGAAACTTATTTCTAATGTTACTGCAAATGAAATTTCAGATAAAGAGGAATTAAAAAGATTGTTAATTGAACAAATTGAAAATAGGGTAAGATGGAGAGAAAGTATAATGAATATGGTTAATCAAGGTGTTAATCATTTTATTGAAATAGGACCCGGAAAAGTTTTATCTGGATTGGTAAAAAGAATTAATAAAAATGTAAAAATTGATACAATAAATAATGAGAGTGATATAAAACAGTTGATAATATGAATAATTTAATTAATAAAAATATCATTGTTACTGGTGCTTCGGGTGGAATTGGTAATTCTATAGTAAAAAAACTTCACGAGAATGGGGCAAATATATTGGCTTCAGGTACAAAATTAGAAAAACTTCAGGAATTAAAATCAAAATATAAAAATATAAAAATATTAAAGTTTGATATCTCACTTAGTGATAAAATAGAAGAATTCATAGAAAATGCTTCTCAAGAACTTGGGGGAAATTTGAATTGTATTATTAATAATGCAGGTATAACACAAGATAATCTTGCAATTAGGATGAGTCTTGATGAATGGAAAAAAGTAATTGACATTAATTTAACATCAACATTTTTATTAAGTAAGTACTCAATTAAAAAAATGTTAAAAAATAAATCAGGAAAAGTTATAAATATAACTTCTGTAGTTGGGCATACTGGTAACGTGGGTCAGGCCAATTATACAGCATCTAAGGCTGGAATTATTGCAATGTCTAAGAGTTTAGCAATAGAATATGCAAAAAAGAATATAAATATTAATTGTATTTCACCTGGTTTTATCAAAACAGCTATGACTGATAAATTAGATGATAAGTTTAAAGAGGCAATTATATCGAAAATTCCATCTTCCAGATTAGGAGAGCCTGAAGATATAGCAAATGCTGTTATTTTTTTGGCATCAGATCAATCAAATTATATTAATGGAGAAACATTACATGTCAACGGTGGTATGTATATGGCTTGACAAAACAAGTTTTTAAACTAATAACAGTTAAAACAATAAAGGATCAATATGTCAGAAGATGTTTCAAGTAAAGTAAAAAAAATAGTAGCAGATCATTTAGGAATAGATGAGGCCAAAGTTACTGAAGAATCTAGTTTTATAGATGATTTAGGTGCAGATAGTTTAGATACTGTTGAATTAGTTATGGCATTTGAGGAAGAATTTGGTTCAGAAATTTCTGATAGTGAAGCTGAAAAAATTTTAACAGTAGGTGATGCTGTTAAATTTATTGAAGGAAAAGCAAATTAATATTTAGATGCCCACAGCAAATGATGGGGTTATGATTATTTTATCCTCTCCATCCGGAGCAGGTAAAACAACTTTGGTTGGCTTATTATCAAAACAACCTAATTTTGAAATTTCTATTTCTCATACAACACGACAACCAAGAAAAAATGAAACTCCAAACAAAGATTATTATTTTGTTGATGAGTTTGAATTTAAAAGACTAATTAAAAATGAGGAATTTCTCGAATATGCCAAAGTTTTTAAGAACCTTTATGGAACCACAAGAACTCCTGTAATTGATAAGCTGAATAAAGGTAAAAATGTATTATTTGATATAGATTGGCAAGGGGCTGATCAAATCAAAAATAAAAAACTTGATTATAAACTTATTACTTTTTTTATCTTACCACCAAGCAAAGAGGTTCTATTTGATAGACTTACAAGCAGACATATGAATGATAAATTAATGGTAGAAGAAAGAATGAATCAATTTAATAGAGATGTTTTACATTGGATAAATTACGATTATGTTGTCATAAATGACAACTTAGATAATTGTTATTCTAAAATTCTCAATTTAATTAATGCAGAATTAGATAATGGTTCAAAAGATTATGATATTGAATTTATAAGAAATCATGTTGAAAAATTGACATCATAAATTTTCGTATTCTTTTGCCAAATTACAATAAGTTTCAATATTCAAATTTTGTGGTCTTAAACTTAAGTCCAAATTTAATTTTTCTTGTATTCTCTGATTCCCATCAAATAAAAAGTTGTAAGGCTTTTTAATCATTTTTCTTCTATGATTAAAAAATACTCTTGTAATTTTTTCCAGGTTTTTTGCATCCTTAATTTTTAAAAAACTTTTTTTAGGTTTAAAAATTAACAATGAACTATCAACTTTTGGTTTTGGGTAAAAACATGAAGGTTTAATATCAAAAACTTTTTCAATTCTAAGTCTCCAATTTGCTAAGACAGATAATCTTCCATAATGTGATGAATTCATTTTTGAGATAATTCTATCTGCTACTTCTTTTTGAAACATTAATATAAGACTTTTAAACCAAAATAGTTCATTATTTAAATTAATTATCCATTTACATAATATTTCTGTAGAAATATTATAGGGCAAATTACCAAAAACTATTAGTTTATCTTTTGTAATTTCTTTCTCATTAACCTTAAGAATATCATCATTAATTATTTTTATTTTATCTTTAAATTTCTGTTCCAAAATCAAAGTAAGATTGTTATCTTTTTCAATTACAAATAATTCCTTTGGATTTTTTTTTAAAATATATTCTGTTAAATTTCCGGTGCCTGGTCCTATCTCAAGAATAGTTTCATCTCTTATTACTGTTGTATCAATTATTTTCTTAATAATATTTCTATCCTCTAAAAAGTTTTGACCCAAACTTTTTTTTGCTTTAATCACTTTATATTCTCTAAGAAATTTATTGCTTTGATTAAACTCAAGGGATTAGATAAGTTTCTACCTAGCATTTTTTCATTAGGACCATGATCTGGCGAAATTCTTATATATGGCAATCCTAGTGTAATATTAATGGCATCATATTCAAATAGGGTCTTTATTGGTGTTAAGACCTGGTCGTGGTACATCCCGACAATAACATTAAATTTAATTCTATTTTTTTTTAAAAAAATTGTATCTGCTGAAAAAGGACCAGATACTCGATATTTTCTTTTTAAAAGACTTCTAATCGCTGGCTCTAAAATTCTTTTATCTTCATTGAATCTTTCAATACTTTCACAATGTGGATTTAGACCAGTAATTGCTATTTTGGGTTTATATCCAAAATATTTTTTATAAAAATTGTCAATTAAGATAATTTTTTCAAATATTATTGATTTATTTATTTTTTTTGAAACTTTTTTAACTGGAAGATGAGTTGTTATTGGGCAGACTGATAATTCCTTGTTAAAAATTAACATAGCAATATTTTTCTTATTAGATTTTTTTGCAAGAAATTCTGTAATTCCTAAAAATTTATTTCTAAGAAAATATTTTTTAGAAATTGGCCCATTAATAAGATTATTCACAATTCCAAGGTTAATTAATTTGATTGCCGTTTTAAAACAATTTTCTATATAATTATTTGATTTGGAAGATATTTTCTCAAAAGCCTTTTTTTGCTGATATTTCACATCAATTAAATTAATAAATTTATTGTCTAATTTATATTTTTTAATTTTTTTTATATCAATTATCTTAATTCTTTTTTTATACCTAAGCTTTTTCATTTGTAGGATTAATAATTTATAAGAACAAATAAGAATTAATGGTTTTTTAATTTTTTTTCTTCTGTAAGTTTTGAATAGAATTTCTAAAAATATGCTATTAGGTTCTCCAGCAACTAATAAAATTGGTTTAGAGTTCATTTATAATTATATCTTTCTTTATTTTATTGAGAAATAAATTTGAAAACTGATTTAATTGTTCATTAGTTTTAATTTTAATTATTTGTTCTAATTCTTTTTCAAGATTAATTTCTTTTTTAGTTTCTCTTATATCAATTTTTTTTAAAATTAAAAAACCACCTGGTATTGTAATTGGATCAGTATATTCATTAATTTCTAAATTATTAATTTTTATTAAAATTTCTGAATTTATTGAGTTTTCTTTTACCCATCCAAGCTCACCACCAAAAGTTGATGTTTCAGAAATACTATGTGTCAATGCTGAATTTTTAAACCCATCATTCATAATTGATTTTTTAATTAACTCAAATTTTTCATTAAGATTCTCATTCTTTTCCAAATTAAAAACTATTTCAGACAAAAAAAATTCATTTTGTTTATTATTAGATAAAATATCTTTTTTAATTTGGTTGATATCTATTTTGATATTCTGAACGTATCTATCGTAAATGTATTGATTCCAAACCGATGATATTGAAATTTTTTTTCTTAAAAATTTAATATCTACATTGAATTGATTTAAATGATTAATCAATTGCTCATAGTTTGCAATTCCCATATTTGAGTAGTTTGAAATTGCAATTCTTCTAAAATCTTCTTCACTTAATTCAATTTTTTTTACAATTGTTGATAATGCAATTATTTTTATCTTATCTTTAATAAGTGCATTTTTTGCTATTTGAATTTTTTTATTTTTTTGAATATCTTGAAAATTATTATTGACAGAATCAATATATCTTAATTCATTCAAGATATCTAATGAAGTTATAATTTCATTTTCAATTTTAAAAAGGATTTTATTCTCATTTGAAAAAACAAAATTATTATAAAAGAGCAAAAAAATAAATAAGATTATTCTTAGTTTCATGTTAATTCTTCATTACTGATCTACTTTTTGTTCAAAACTTGTTAATGGACTTAATGTTATTGTAAATAGTAAGTTTTCTGAAGGTTTTAGATCTCGATCCTCATAATATGATTTATTATATTTTATTCCAGCAACTAAACAATCATTTTTATATTCATAAATTAAATTATAATATTCTGTTAAATTAATTTTTCTGTTTCTTCTTGTATTAAATGATAAATAATTTTGATCATCAAATTTATAAGTTGTAGTATTTTCTAATGTGTTCGTATCTCCAACAATTCCATTTTCTTCTATGAAATTAAAAGTAGTATTAAAATTTTTATAATTTAACGAAGTGTTTATTGAGTTGTATTCAAAATTATTCAAATTATTATCAATGATGAAATCATAAGATATTGAACCAATATCAAAAAAATTATTTGATATAGTCCCAAAAAAATTGGTATTTTTATTGTTAATTCCACTTGATGTAGGAATGAAGTCTTCATTTTTATCTCTATAAATGGTTGCAATTTTTGCTTCAAAATATCTATTTATATCAGAAAGTTTTGTTTTTTTGTATTCAAGACCTAGTGTTAATGACTTCCCTTCCTCAAAAGAGTCATCTAACGCTAACCTATTAATATCAAAAATCCCATCTACATTTACCGATCTGTCACTTGAGGAATGATTTTTCATATCTCCAGGATTAAATCTAATAGAAGCTTTTGGAGTAAAATAATTTATGCTTGAATTATTTTGATTTATCAATGGAAGACTGGTATTTAACTCAAGTATACTCATTAGTTCCATTTGTGGACTAGATTTGTATTTATTATCATTTTTTGCAACAGTATTAAGATTTTTAAGATAAAAATTATAAGAACTTTTGAAACCATTATTTGAAATGATATCTGAACTATTGTAGTTTACATTGTTAGTAATTACTGTCTTAAGATTGTTAGTATTGTTTAATTCATTACTTCCACTGGAATAAAAGTTTATTGATCCTTTATCATAATCTTTAAATATTTGTTTATCAAAATCATAATATGGAAAGATAAATTGATATCTATCAGAGCTTAAAAGAGTTAAGTTCTCAAAAGATTGAAAACCAGTAGTTAAACTAAAATCATCATGATTTAGGATCAATTTGGCTTCAGATTCTAGCAAATTATTGTCTTTTGGCGTTATATCACTTTTAAATATGTTTCCATCAAAAACTTTTAGGTAAGTATCATTTGAAATTTTTTTAATAGACAGAAAAAAATTACTATTAGAAAAATTCTCTAAAGCAAGGTCAGCATTAAAATTTGCAAACAAGTGACTAATACTATTTTTCTTATTTGATAAAGATGATTCATAACCATCTGTATATCCAAAATCTACAATCAAAGATGAATTTTTGTTTTCTTGCCTATATTCATTTTGTAACATTTTGATATTACTGTCAAAAAATGTTGGTCTGAATGTGAAATCTTTATTATCTGAAATTACGTGATAATAAGGTAAAGAAAAAGATGAACCCAAGATATTAGAATTATTAAGTCGAGGTTTTAATAAACCAGATTGTCTATTTACTGACGGATCTGGATGAAAAAATTTTGGAAAATATAGAACTGGAATATTGTAAATTTTTAATAAAGCCCCCTCATATATTAATTGTTTTTTTTCTCTATCATGTTTAATTTTTTTAGCAGTAATAACCCACGGTGGACAATCATCATTTTTTTTACAACTTGTAAAAACGCCTTTTTTAATCTCAGTAATTTTCCCTTTCCCAACTGCAGATAAACCTTTTAGTCTGGGATCATTATCTAAATTATCAAAAATATCTTTTTTAAGTTTTACTTCTATATCTTTTGCAACAAAACTTTTATTTTTTAGATCAAATATACCATTTTCAAAATATAATTTATCATTTTGCGGTAAATTATAATTTGAGGTTACTAAAATTTTTTCACCTTTTAAAACTTCTTTATCGATTACAAAATTAAATTTTCTCAATTCATATAAGGTCTTATTTTCATTATCAATTATCTTTGTTGTGTTGTCAGATTTTAAAATTTTTTCATTTCTTAAAAAAATAGTATCTTTTGAAATAAAATCATACCTAGAATAAATTTTACTTGTTGTATCACCATCAGTGAAAATGATTTCATTATTTTTTTCATATGTAATTTTTTCTGAGTAGAATTTATAATTATTAGTTTTATCTTCAATTATTACATTTCCATTAGCACTCAGAATATTTTTAGTTTTTAAGTATATGAAATTATTAGCACTAATTACGATACCATCATTTGTAGATATTGTTCCTCTTTTAGAGCCAACTATCTTATTTCCTTCTTCAAGAATTTCAATTTCTGATACTTTAAAATTAAACTGTTCATTAGCAAAAACATTCTTTGCTAAGAAAAAATTAAAAAAACAAATTAAAAGAATTATTATAAGCTTATTTTTCATTAAATTTTTTAATTATTATCGAGTTTGTTAGAGTTAAAAGTACTAAAGGTATTATTGTTGAGCTCAATAGGTTGATTTTTTCTGTTTTTCCAAGAACATTAAAAAAATTAAATAGATAATAGATGATAACTGAAAAAAATAGACCCAATGATATTTTTAAAATTGAACTTTTAAATTCTCTAGTACTTAGCATTATAATACTTGAAAATATTGTCATTAATACAAGATAAATAGGAAAAGTAGCGAGCTTAAGTAATTGAATATCTATTTCAATTAGAGAATAATTTAAAGATTTATAATTTTTTCTTAATTCTATTAATTCTATAAGCGATAATGAGGATAAATTAGAAAATAAATTTTGGATTATTTGGTAATCAAAATTAGTTTTGATATCTAAATTACTGTAATTTTTTTTTTCATTATTTTCAAAAATTTCTGCATCAAAAATTTTCCATTTTTTATTTGAAACATCAATTTTTGATCCTACGATATTTCTGATAATTTCAAAATCTTTATTAAACTCTGAGATATAAGCATCGATTAGATAATTTTGATTAATTTTTTCTGCATGTATAATTAAGATTTTATCGTCGACCAAATCTTTAATCCAAAGTCCATTCTTTGTAATTACAGCAAGATATTTTCCATCCTTAGTATAATTAGTTTTGAGATCTAAATAAAAATTTTTTAAATTTGACGATAAATTATAAAAAATAGAAATTATTAAAATACCTAGGATAAAACTAATAATACTTATAATAATTAAAATTTTTGAATTTTTGAGACCAGAGTATTTAAAAATATTTAATTCATTATTTTGGAAGAGATTGATAAAAAATAGTTGTGTTGAAATTAAAAAAATAAATGGAAACATTTCAAAAATTAGTGTTGGTGAGTTTAAAAGAGAGAGGTAAACAGGAAAAAAATTATTGACATTTTCATTTTTAAAAAAATCTAGTTCACTGAGTAAATTTAGAATAAATATTAAACTGAACATTATAAGTAGTACATAAAAAAAAGAACTAAGGTAAGTTTTGCTTAAAAATTTTATATAAGTTTTCATTATTTTTTTTGAAGCCTATTTAAGTAGTAATAAAAAATTATATAAATACAACTAATAATGATTAATGGTAAAGAGAAAATCTTCATATTTTTCAAAAAATCATCTTGTATAAATCTCAATGTCATTTCAGAACTTATAATTAAAAGTAAACCTAGAATAAAAATAAAAATTCTATAATTAAAATAATCTATACTTTCTTTTGATCTAAGAATTAAAAATAAAATTATTAGCATTAATGTTGGCAAGTAAAAAGGAATTATAAATCGTTTATAAAGTTCTTTAATTATATTATTTAGATTTTCACTTTTACAGTTTTCTACTATTATATCTTTAGTATCAATATTAAAAAATCTATAATTATTTAATCTTAAAAAACATTTAAATAATTTTATGGAAGATACTTCTTGGGTTTTAATATAAGTTGTAGTATTGGTTTTCAAATTTTTTAAATTAAAATCAGACTTTGAGAATTTAAAATTTGTAATTTTATTATTTACAACGTTGATTGTTTCACCCTCGTACAATACTAAAATTTGGCTATTATTTGATTTGATGAAATTACCTTTTTTTGCATATGTAATTTGAAAGCTATCTTTATTATCATCTTTTTTTAGATATATATTTTTTAGATTTCCATTATCATCTTTTGAGTCACTATAAATTGTTACACCTTTAATTGTGTCATTAAATTTTTTCTCCTTAATAAAATTTTCTAAAAAATTTACAGAAGAGCTCCTTAAAAAAGATCTTGCAGTATCCAAAGATTTTGGAACTATAAATGCTGACAGTAATATTTGTAATAGTGCCAAAAAAATTGAAAATTTGAATAAAAAATTAATTAATTGAAATTTATTTACTCCAAAGTTCCAAAAAATAATCAATTCGTTATTAAGTTCATATTTTGAAATTATATAAAAAAAACTAAAAAAGAATACAAAAGGCAATACTTTACTTAATATTTTCGGAAAATTTAATAGTGAGTAATTTATATAAACCAGGTAGTCTCTACCATCCTCAATCATGATATCCAAAAAATTAACTGCCTGAAATACCCATATAATTATGCTGGCACTTAAAAGAGCAATAAAGAAAAAGGTTAGACAATCTAATAATAATTTTCTAAATAAAATTTTTTTCATTGAAATCTAACAAATTTGCAATTATATATTTTCAACTATTAGTTTACAATTAAATACAACCTAAAGTACATATTTATTAAAAATGTCAATAAAAATAAGCATTAAAAGTAATATAGGCAGTAAGTCAGCTAAAAATTATGTCCTATTTTGTAGTAAAAATTTCAATATTATCAATATTAAAAAATATATCGATAATAAAGAGTTTAATTACATTAATGACTTACTAAAAAATACCGACACAAAAAAAAATCTTTGTAGCTTTGATTTAAGTTCAAAAAAGAAAATTATTTTAGTGAATGTAAAAGATGACCTGAGCAGCTCAGATGTGGAAAAACTAGGGGCAGAGTTTTATGATTTTATTAAAAATTTTAAGTTAAACGATTTAGCTATTAATGCAAAATCTATAAAAGAAAAACCTGGAAGAAATTTTATAGGAAGATTTTTACATGGCTTTAGTTTGAAATCTTATGATTTTACAAAGTATAAAAGCAAGAGAGAAAATAGACAAATTAAGATAACAGTTTTAAATAGTAATAATAAAAACTTTAATCAAAATAACCGCAAGTTTAAAGCTTTGGAGGAAGGAATTTTTTTTACAAAAAATTTAGTTTCTGAGCCAGGAAATATTTTACACCCCGATGAATATGCAAAAAGAATAAAAACCCTTAAAAAATTTGGTTTAAAAATAAATGTTTATGATGAAAAAAAACTTAAAAAATTAGGTATGAATGCTTTATTAGGAGTTGGTCAGGGAAGTATTAGAGGATCATATCTTGTAACAATACAATGGAATGGACTGAGAAATAACTCAAAACCTTTAGCATTTATTGGCAAAGGAGTTTGCTTTGATACTGGAGGCTATTCCTTAAAACCTGCAAAATTTATGGAAGATATGACTTATGATATGGCAGGGTCAGCTACAGTTGTAGGTTTAATGAAAAGTTTAGCTATAAGAAAAGCAAAAATCAATGCGGTTGGTGTAGTTGGATTAGTAGAAAATATGGTAAGTGGAAATGCACAAAGACCCGGTGATATTGTAAAATCTTACAGTGGTAAAACAATAGAAATTTTAAATACTGATGCAGAAGGTAGACTCGTTTTAGCTGATGCAATTACTTTTACTGAAAGAAAATTTAAACCAAAATTTATGATTGATTTAGCAACTTTAACAGGAGCAATAATTGTTTCATTAGGCTCAGAATATGGTGGTCTATTTTCTAATAATGATAAATTATCTAAACAACTTTTAAATGCTGGAGAAAAGGTTGATGAGAAATTATGGAGAATGCCACTGCATAAAAATTTTGATAAACTTATTAACTCAAAAAATGCGGATATGCAAAATATTAATTACATAGGTGGAGCGGGTTCAACAACAGCAGCACAATTTTTGCAAAGATTTGTTCTAAACAATACTCCTTGGGCTCATTTAGATATAGCTGGAATGGCTTTTTCAAAATATGGTGGAGCTATTAATCAAGGGGGAGCAACTGGATATGGTGTGAGGTTGTTAAACAAACTAATTGAGGAACACTATGAGTAGTATCGAGCAAACATTGTCAATTATTAAGCCAGATGCAGTAGAAAGAAATTTAGATAATGAGATTAAAGAAATTTTTAGAAATAATGGATTTAAAATTTTAAAGGAAAAAAAAATTAGGATAGAAAAATCTGAGGCTGAACAATTCTATAAAGTTCATGAAACTAAACCATTTTATAATGATCTATGTTCATATTTATCATCCGGACCTATTGTTGTAATGGTACTTGAAAAAAACAACAGTGTTTTAGATAATAGAGAACTAATGGGTGCGACAAATCCTAAAGATGCGGCAGAAGGAACAATTAGAAAAAAATATGGAGTTTCAATAGACAAAAACTCTGTTCACGGTTCTGATAGTGTTGAAAACGCTAAAATCGAAATAGATTTTTTTTTTAAAGACTAGAAATCAATTTTTTAATAGCTTTAGGATATAGAATATGTTCTTTTTTTAAAATTTTTTTCCTCAATGATTGTACGGTATCTTTTTTGTTGATTTTCACTCTTTCTTGTAAAATTATCTTACCCGAGTCTAATTTTGAATTTACAATATGAACTGTGCAACCCGAATATTTCTCATTGTTTAAAATTACTCTTTCATGTGTATTTAAACCTTTGTATTTAGGTAATAAAGCTGGATGAATATTTAAAATTTTACCTTGAAATCTTTTTATAAATTTTTTTGATAGAATTTTCATAAATCCTGCTAGACAAATCAATTTTATCTTTCTACTTTTTAAATGTTTTAAAATTTGATTTTCAGATTTTGATCTGTTTGAAAATAAAAAAATTTTACTTTCAATTTTATATTTTTTTGAAAAATTTAATCCCTTTGCTTTTTTATTATTTGATAAAACAAATTTAATATTTATTGGTGATTTTTTACTTAACGAAAATTTAACAAGATTTTTTAGATTACTACCGTTTCCAGAAATAAAGACTGCGGTATCTAATTTTTTACCACCAATTGATTTTATCATTAAGCTTTATTTTATTAGGTCCATAAATAATTTTTCCAATTACATATGGTTTATATCTTTTTGAAAAAAAATTTTTTATTTTTCCTAAGTTTTTGGGATTTATTATCAAACAGAAACCTACACCACAATTAAAAGTTTTTAACATTTCCTTATCAGAAATATTATTTTTTTTTAACCACTTAAAAATTTTTAAAGTATTAATCTTATTTAAATCAATTGAAGCACATAAATTGTCAGGTATTATTCTTTTGATATTTTCAGAAATTCCACCTCCAGTAATATTTGCACAACCATTTAATAAGTTTTTGTTTACTAAATTTACCACTTCATTTACGTAAATTTTAGTTGGTTTGATCAATTCTTTTTTCAGAAAATTATTTTTTTTTAGATTTATTCTTTTCTTCTTCATTATATTACGAACTAAAGAAAACCCATTGGAATGTAAACCACTTGAAGGTAAAGCTAAAATTAGATTATTTTTTTTAATTTTACTTTTCTTTAAAATATTTTTTTCATCAGCAATCCCTACAGCAAATCCCGCAATATCAAACTTTCCCTTTTCATATGTGCCAGGCATTTCAGCAGTTTCACCACCAACTAATTCACAATTTGAAATTTTACAGCCTTTTAATATTCCTATCATTATTGATTTAAGTTTAATTAGATCAATTTTATTAATTGATATGTAGTCTAAAAAAAATAATGGTTTTGCTCCTTGTACAATTAAATCATTAACACTCATAGCCACTAAATCAATTCCTATAGTATCAAATTTATTAAGCTCATTTGCTATTTCAATTTTTGTACCAACTCCATCCGTACAAGCCACTAATTTTGGATTCTTAAGGTTTTTCGGAATACTTGTGATTGATCCAAAACCACCAATATTTTTAAACTTTTTTTTGCCTTTTTTATTTGTAGAAATATTTGATATGAATTTTACAAATTTATCTGCTGCATTTATATCAACACCACTTTTTTTATATGTAAATAGATTTTTATTCATTACTATGTAATAAGATGTTTAATAAAAAAAAAATTAACTTAAAATTCTTATATATTTTTTTCATTATCCTATCTCTAAATTTATTTTTTTTTTCCACAGAAAAAATAGCTGCAAAATCTTTTGAAATTGAAAATATTGATATATCGAGACCTTTTGAAATTAATTTTAACAAAAATGAGGTAATTGATGAAGGTTTTAAGAGAGCCTTCTTTGAACTAATTTCAATTATTGTTAATTCATCTGATAAAAAAAAGATTAATAAAACAAAATTAAATGAAATAAAAGGAATGATTGAGTCTTTTACTATAAAGGAGGAAAAATTCATTAATGAGATTTACTACGTAAATTTAGGTGTTTCTTTCAATAAAAAAAAAATATTTAATTATCTTGAAAAAAAAAATATTTTTCCCTCAGTTCCAATAAAAAAAAAATTTTTATTCATTCCGATTATTATTGATGAAAGAAAAAAAGATCTTTTAATTTTCAACAACAATCAAGTTTATAATAAATGGAACGAAAATTTGAAAAAAACTTATTTAATTGAATATATTTTACCCACTGAAGATTTAGAAGACTTAGATAAGATAAAAAAAAATTATGAAAATATAGAGGAATATGATTTCAAAGAAATTATATCAAAATATAATTTAAATCACTCGATCATAACTTTAATTTTCATGAATGACAAAGGAATGAGAGTATTATCAAGAATTTCTAATGGAAATAATGTTATCTTAAATAATCAATCATATTCTTATAATGATATTTCAAATACTGAACAAGTTAAGAGTCTTATTATCGATCTTAAATTAATCTATGAGGACTATTGGAAAAAAAAAAATCAAATAAATACGTCCATAAAATTTCCTTTAAGCATAAAAGTTGCTAACAATGAATTAATTAAAAATTTTGAAAATGATTTAAATAATGTGGACTTGATTTATGATTTTTATATTACTAAATTCAATAAAAATTTTACTTACTATCAAATAATTTTTAATGACTCACCAAATATCTTCTTAGAAATAATGAGAGAAAAAAATTACAATTTTGATACACAAAATAGAACCTGGTTATTGAATTAACATGAGAGATGAAGATCAACAAATAATTAAATTTGACCATGATAAAAGTATGACTAAAGAAGATTTTTATTTATCTAAAAGTAACAAACACATCTTTGATTTTTTAAATAATTGGCCTAAATGGGAAAAAAATTTTTTAAATATAAATGGGGAAAAGTTTTCAGGAAAATCTCACCTCGTAAATATTTTTCTTAAAAAATTCAAGGGAATAAAATTTGATGCGCATGACTTAAACGATAGTAAATTGAAGGAAATAAAGATTCATCAAAATGTGGTTTTAGAAAATTTAGATAGTAATATTAATGAAAAGCTAATTTATACTTTATATAACATGATTGATTTGGATAATAAGTATTTAATTATCACATCTTATAAACCTATTGTTGATATAGAATTTCAATTAATTGATTTAAAATCGAGAGCAAAAAACTTTCTTTTACTAAGTATACAAAAGCCCGATGATGATTTGATGTTTGCACTCTTGCTTAAAAATTTGTCAGATCGGCAGATTTATATAGAAAAAAAGTTAATTAATTACATAATAAAAAGAATTGATAGATCATATAGTAAAATATTTGAATTTATATATAAAATCGACGAGATGAGTTTAAAAAAGAAAAAATCTATAGACTTAAAAATTATTAAAGAAGCTTTAGGAGAATAATTGAATAAATACAGAAGTCATAACTGCAATGAATTAAGAAAGAGTGATGTTGGTAGTAAAGTTTTTCTCTCAGGATGGATTAATAAAAAAAGGGATCATGGTAATCTTTTATTTTTAGATTTGAGAGACAATTATGGAATTACTCAATGTATTATTGAAAAGGAAAATTCTAAATTTGATTTTTTAGAAAAGATGCAGCTAGAAACTGTTATCAAAATTGAGGGTAAAGTTGTTAACAGATCCAGTGAGACAATTAATAAGGATATTGAAACTGGAGAAATAGAAGTTGCAATTGAAAAATTTGAAGTTTTAGGAACTTGTAAGGAACTTCCTTTGCCAGTATTTAGTAATCAAGAATATGCAGAAGAAATAAGATTAAAATACAGATTTTTAGATTTAAGAAGAAAAAAAATTCACGAAAACATTATTTTACGCTCGAAAGTTATTTCTTTTATTAGAAGTGAAATGAATAAATTTGGATTTTTAGAATATCAAACTCCAATTTTAACTTCCTCAAGCCCTGAAGGTGCAAGAGATTTTTTAGTGCCAAGCAGATTAAATCCTGGTAAATTTTATGCACTTCCCCAAGCACCACAGCAATTCAAACAACTTATTATGGTTTCAGGATTTGATAAATATTTTCAAATAGCTCCATGTTTCAGAGACGAAGATGCTCGAGCGGATAGAAGTCCAGGAGAATTCTATCAACTTGATTTGGAAATGTCATTTGTTGAACAAGAAGATGTATTTAATGTTGTGGAAAAATTGCTTGTTAGTACTTTTAAAAGATTTTCAAAAAAAAAATTAATGTTTGATAAATTTCCTAAAATTTCTTATGCAGATTCGTTATTGCAATATGGTTCGGATAAGCCTGACTTAAGAAATCCATTAATCATAAAAGATATTACTGAAATTTTTACCAGAGCAGATGTTTCATTTGATATTTTTAAGAAATTAGTCAAATCAGGATCAAGAGTAAGATGCATAATTACAAAAGACACAAAAGACAAACCTAGAAGTTTTTTTGATGGCATAGATAAGTGGGCTAAAGAACAAGGCGCATCTGGAATGGCATATTTTACATTTGAAAAAGATAAAGAAATTTCTGGAAAAGGTCCTGTAGGTAAATTTTTTTCAAAAGCGGCATTATTAGAACTAATGAAGCAAACTGGAGCTAATGTAGGTGATAGTATATTTTTTGCATGTAATAAATTAAAAGAATTAGAGAGAATAACTTCATTAGCAAGAGATAAAATTGCTAAGGAATTAGATTTAATTGATGATAACACTTTTGCTTTTTGCTGGGTAGTTGATTACCCAATGTTTGAGGAGGATGAACAAACAAAAAAGATCAAGTTTAGTCATAATCCATTTTCTATGCCCCAAGGAGACTCAGACAAAATTAATTTTGATAAACCTTTAGAAATTCTTGCATATCAGTATGATATAGTGTGTAACGGTATAGAACTTTCATCTGGCGCTATAAGAAATCATAAGCCAGATTTGATGTATAAACTTTTTTCTATTGCAGGTTATAATCAAAAACAAGTCGATGAAAAGTTTAGTGGAATGATAAATGCCTTAAGTTTTGGTGCGCCTCCACATGGTGGAATTGCACCTGGAATAGATAGAATAGTCATGCTTTTAGCTAATGAGAAAAATATTAGAGAAGTTACGATGTTTCCAATGAATCAAAACGCACAGGATTTAATGATGAACGCCCCATCTGAAGTTAATGATGAACAGCTAAAAGAGTTAAGTTTATCTCTCAAGACTAAAAAATAACTACTTTTTTCCTTTGAGACTTATTTTAACATCAGACAAATCTACAAGATTTTTCTGATAATTATTTCTTACAAAACCTTTACTCGTAAGATCTTTTACTATTTTTAAAAGCTGATTTTGATGCTCTGAGTTTTTATCATCAGCACCCAAATTTTCACCACCACCAATTGATGGTGTGTGCGCTAAATCTTCTCTATTTTGATATGAAATAGCTAATTCTCTGAATATATAATCTAAAATAGATGATGCACTTAAAATTCTATCATTTCCATGAACTTTTCCTGAAGGCTCAAATTTTGTACCGACAAATGCATTTATAAATTCATCAAGAGGCACCCCGTATTGTAAACCTAGTGACACTGCTATTGCAAAATTATTCATAAGAGCTTTAACTAACTCTCCCTCTTTACTAGTGTCAATAAAGATTTCTCCAATTTTTCCATCCTCATATTCGCCAGTATGAAGATATACTTTATGATCTCCAATAGTAGCTTTTTGAATATATCCTTTTCTTCTATCTGGCATACTAAATCTTTTTCCACTTTTTTCTGAAGAATTATTATTTTTGATAATATTTTCTAAATTTGTTGAGTTTTTCTTATTGTTATCAATGGCAATATCAATTTTTTTATTATCAATAACTTTATTATTATTTGGATCTAAACTTTTCGTCTTTCTATTATCCAGTTTTACATCCAAAACCTCAAATTTTCCGTCATCTCTTTTTTCAAGATTTTTAAGTTCAGTTTCATTAATATCATCAAGATAATGATTTACCTTAAATGTACATGTATAATAAGTTTCAACCAAGTATTTTGCCATTTGACCTCAATTATTTTAAAATTAATTTGAATAATGAATCATTAATTTATATACAAATTCAAATTTTAGTCTAATTTAATTTATACAATTTTGAATTGAAATTAATAAACTTTTAATGTTGACACTTTTTAAAAAAATTTTTACCTGGTGGAATCAAGATACTCTTGGAACAAGAATTAAAACCATTTTATTTGGAAAACTAGTTGGAAAAGACTCGTTTGGAAATAAATACTATGAGAGCAAAAATGGAAAAAGATGGGTTATATATGCAGGGGAAATAGATGCTTCAAAAATTCCAGTAGAATGGTATTCATGGATACATTTTACTCCTAATAAAATTGAAAAAAATCATAATCTTGAGAAGTATGATTGGCAAAAACCTCATCAACCAAATTTAACAGGAACAGACTCAGCCTATTATCCTAATAAAAATAAAAATGTTAGTGAAAAAAAATATAAAAGTTGGAAAAGTTAAATCATTATTTTTATTTTTTTTAATATTGATATTATTACTTAACTTGTCTTTTAAATTGAAAGCTTCAAGTGATTTAGAGGGAGATTATATAGAGATAAAAGTTTTGGATAAGATTAGTTCAAAAAATACTCTAGTAAGAATAAAAAATGGTGAAGAAATAAAACATAAAGATCTTTCTATAAAAAATATGAAATGTAAAAACTCAGAATTTGATGATAATCCAGAAATTACGGCATATATTCAAGTAAAAGATTTGACCAACAAAAATAAAGACGATGTTTTTGTTTTTAATGGATGGATGTTTTCATCTAGTCCATCAATTGCACCTTTCGATCATCCTGTTTATGACATTTGGCTAGTAAAATGTTATTAGATTATCTTTTCGTTATCTAACCAGCTTACATTAAAATCTGAATTTATAAATTTTTTATGATTAAGTAGCTTTTTGTGTAAGGGAATAGTAGTTGTAATGCCTTCAATAACAAATTCGTCTAAAGATCTATTCATTCTTTGAATTGCTTCAACTCGATTTCTTCCGTGACAAATTAGTTTGCAAACCATACTGTCATAATATGGTGTTACTTTGTATCCTTGATAAATAGCACCATCAACTCTTGTTCTAAAACCAGATGGTTGATGGCACATTCCAATAGTTCCAGGAGAAGGTTGAAAGTTTTTACTAGGATCTTCTGCATTTATTCTACATTCAATAGCATGACCTCTTGGATTAATATCTGATTGTTTTAATGCAGTTTCTCCAGAGTATGCAATCCATATTTGTTCTTTAATTATATCTATACCGGTAACCATCTCAGTAACAGGATGTTCTACTTGTACTCTAGTATTCATTTCTAAAAAATAAAATTTTCCATCTTCATAGATGAATTCAACAGTTCCAGCACCTTCATATCCAATTTTACTGACCATATTAATTGTTTTTTCAAAAAGATCTTTTCTAATTTTATCAGTCAAAACTGGGCTAGGCGTTTCCTCAATTAATTTTTGATGTCTTCTTTGAACAGAGCAATCTCTTTCATGTAAATGTATAGCTCTGTTTTTTCCAGCTAAAATTTGAACTTCTATATGTCTTGGATTTTGAAAAAATTTTTCTATATAAACTTCATCATTACCAAAGTATTTTTGAGCTTCAGATTTGGCTGTTGAAAACAGTGTTTCAAAATCTTGTTCTTTATTTACTATCTTCATACCTTTTCCGCCTCCACCACCTGATGCTTTAATTAAAACTGGAAATCCTATTTTTTTACAAAGTGCTTTAGCTTCATTTATATCTCTAACGCCACCTTCTGATCCTTCAATAACAGGCAATCCATTATCCTTAGCAATTATCTTTGCCTGAATTTTATCACCCATCATTTTTATATGTTTAGATGATGCACCAATAAATTTAATTTTATTTTCTTCTAAGACTTTAGCAAAATTAGCATTTTCAGATAGAAAACCGTAGCCTGGATGAACCGCCTCTGCGTTGGTCAAATCAATGGCAGATAACAACGCTGGTATATTAAGATAACTATTGGTGGGTTGATGAGACCCTATACAAATACTTTCATCTGCTAATTTAACATGCATACTTTCTCTATCAACATCAGAATGAACTGCTACAGTTGAAATTCCCCATTCTTTGCATGCTCTAATTATTCTTACTGCAATTTCTCCACGGTTTGCAATTAAAATTTTTTTAAACATTATTCTAAAATGATTAAAACTTGACCAAATTCAACTGGTTGACCGTCAGAAACAAGAATTTTTTTTACTACACCATCTGAAGTTGATGGTACGTGATTCATTGTTTTCATCGCCTCTACAATCATCACAGTATCACCTTTTTTGATTTTTTTTCCCACCTCAATAAACTTTTTTGCTCCTGGTTCTGGAGCATGATATGCTGTTCCAATTATCGGTGAAGTAATTTCAATTCCTGAAGTTGTAATTTTTGAAGTTTTATCATCTTGAGTTAAAGGTTGATTATTTGAATTAGGTAAAGTTTGATTATTTATTGAAACATTATTTTTTGAGACTTTAATTTTTGTATCTTTCTCAGTATACTCAAGTTCAGTGAGATTAAATTCATCTAAACAGTCTGTTAATTCTTTAATTATTTTTTTATCAATTTTCATTTTTTAACAGCTTGTGCATAGAAATTATGGCTAAAATATAACCATCTGTTCCTAAACCAAAAATTCCCCCAGTAACTATATCACTAATAAGTGATTTTTGTCTAAATTCCTCTCTTTTATATATATTCGAAATATGTAATTCTATTATAGGTTTTTTATAAACATCTAAAGCATCTCTTATCGCTACCGAAGTATGAGTGAACGCGGCAGCATTGATTATAATACCATCAAATTTGTTTCTAGAATCTTGAATAATATTTACTAGCTCGCCCTCAATATTTGATTGAGCAAACTTAACTTCCAAATCTAATTCTTTTGATTTTTTTAGACAATTTTCCTGTAATTTATCAAAACTAATAGATCCATATTGTGATTGTTCTCGTTCACCTAATAGATTAAGATTTGGACCATTAATAATAATTATTTTATTATTCATTCAGCTTTTATATACGATGAAAAAAATAAAAAAAATAAAAATTAGAGTAAATGGTAAAGCAAAGACTTTTAAGGAGAATATAAATCTATCTAAACTTGTAAATAATTTGAAAATACCCTTAAAAAAAGTAGCAATTGAGTTAAATCAAGAAATAATAGACAAAAAAAGATTAGATAAAATATATTTGAAAAATAGTGATAGAGTCGAAATAGTTCATTTTATTGGAGGTGGTTAAATTGAAAAAAGATAAATTTATAGTTGCGAAAAAAATATTTCACTCAAGATTAATTGTGGGTACTGGAAAATATAAAAGTCTTCCTGAGTGTGCTAAAGCGATTAAACTTTCTGGAGCAGACATAGTTACTGTTGCTGTAAGAAGAGTGAATATTTTAGATAAAAATAAGCCTCTTTTAATGGATTACATTGATCCAAAAAAAATAACTTATCTTCCAAACACCGCAGGATGTTTTAATTCAAAAGAAGCACTTAGAACTTTAAGATTGGCAAGAGAAATTGGTGGTTGGAAATTAGTAAAACTTGAAGTCCTTGGAGATAAAAAAAATTTATATCCTGAAATGATAGAAACTTTAAAATCAACAGAAATTTTATCTAAAGAGGGATTTAAGGTTATGGTTTATTGTAATGATGATCCATTAATGGCAAAAAGATTAGAAAATGCTGGGGCATGTGCAATAATGCCATTAGCTGCCCCAATAGGTTCAGGCTTGGGAATCCAAAATAAAGTAAACATTAAAATTATAAGAAATCAAACAAAACTACCTTTGATAATTGATGCAGGACTTGGCCAAGCTTCTGATGCAACTATTGCAATGGAACTTGGTTGTGATGGAGTTTTAGTGAATACTGCAATCGCAAAAGCAAAAAAACCTTTTGAGATGGCATTAGCTTTTAAAAATGCAGTTATTGCTGGTAGACAATCTTACCTTTCAGGAAGAATTGAAAAAAATTTAATGGGAAATGCATCTTCACCTCTAAAAGGGATCATTTAGCTTTCTTAAAAAATCTTTTTTTTCGATAGGTCTTTTTTTTGAATTTTTTTTTATTTTTAAATTGAACTATATTATTTTCATTTTTTAGATTTTCTAAATTTCTTAATTTTTCATGATGTTCTATTAATTCGAGTGTTTTTTTTGATTTATTTTTTAAATCAATAATATATTCTGGTATTATCAACTTGTTATCTGTAATTATATCTATTTTCATCTTATTTTTTTTTTCAAAATAAGTTAAATCCTCAATAAAGTTTTCCTTTAAAAAATTCGAAATTTTTTCACATACTTTCAAATCAACAAATTTAGCTTTATTCATAACTGTTTTTAATTCAACTAGTTTTAAAATTTTAAGTGCAAAAGACTCATCAGTTAAATTTATCTTCCATTTTACAGCACTTTCTCTTAATCTTTGTCTAGACATTTCTAATAGTCCAAAATTACTTATTCTTCCAATTTGTATTCTGGCTCTATCTGCCCTACATTTTTCTTTAAGCCTTCTTTCAACTAATTTTCTATTTCCGTAGCTAAGCATATCGATGAAATCAATAATTATTAATCCTGATAAATCTCTTATTTTAATTTGTCTTGCAATTTCATCTGCTGCTTCGAGGTTTGTATCTAAAGCAGTACTCTCAACATTTTTTTGTTTAATTGAACTCCCAGAATTAATATCAATTGAAACTAAAGCTTCAGTAGGATTAATAACTAAGTAACCACCAGATATTAGTTTTATTTCTGACTCAAAAATCTGATTTAATTTTTGTTCAATTCCTTCCTCAATAAATAGCGGAGTTTTACCTCTGTATTTCTTTATTTTTTTAACATGTGAAGGCATCATCATTTTCATGAAATTTTGAGCTTTTTTGTAACCGTCATTACCTTCAACAAAAATATTCTTTGTATTTTCATCATACATATCTCTTAAAGTTCTTTTTATAATTTCACTTTCTTGATGTATTAATGCTGGAGCAATTGAGTTGATGGCATTATCTTTAATCTGGTTCCATGTATTGATTAATGTAGTTAAGTCATGATTTATTTCATTTTTTGTTTTATTACTTCCAGCAGTTCTTACTATTAATCCCATTTCTTTTGGAATTTCTATTTCATTCAATATTGCCCTAATTTTTTTTCGATCAGCTGGGTTAAATATCTTTCTGGAAATTCCACCTCCTTTTGGTGTATTGGGCATAAGAACTATGTATTTACCTGCTATAGAAATAAATGTACTTAAGGCAGCTCCTTTCTGACCTCTCTCATCTTTGATTACTTGGACTAAAATGACTTGATTTGGCTTGATAACTTCTTGAATTTTATATTTCTTAAATTTAGGACGGTTATCGTTTTTTTTATTTTTTAAATCATCTAGATTTTCTTTTTCATCCTCATTTTTATTTTCTATTAGATCTAATTTTTCTATTGGATCTTCTAATTCTAGGTTACCACCGGCAATATTTTCTTCCTCTTTTTCTTCAACTTTTTTTGAAAGTTCCTCTCTTATTCTTTCTTCCTCAAGTTTTATAATTTCTAAATCACTTTGTGGTATTTGATAGTAATCAGACTGAATGTCATTGAAAGATAGAAAGCCATGTCTATCTCTTCCAAAATCTACGAATGCAGCTTGTAAAGAAGGCTCTATTCTGCTCACTTTCCCTAAATAGATATTGTTTTTTATTAGGCTATTTTTTGAGCCTTCGTATTCGTAATCCTCAATATTATTGTCTGATTTAAGTACAACTCTAGTTTCACTAGGATGCGTAGCATCAATGTATAAATTTTTTTCCATAGTCTATTATTTGATTGTTTCATTAAATATTTATTTATAAATTTTGTATAATTCTAATGCCATAACTTTAACAAATTCCAATATATAATGGAAACAAAATGAGTAAATTATTTAAAAATATATTAATTACTTTTGCTAGTTTTTCGCTAATTCTCGTAATTCTTGTTTTGGGCATTTTGTGGAATTTTTCAAGTAATATACCTGATTATAAATTTTTAAAGAATTATAAACCGCCTGTATCAAGCAAAATGTATTCAGGAAATGGAGAATTAGTTGCAGATTTTTCATCCGAAAAAAGAATATTTGTTCCTTACAGGTCAATTCCTCGAAATGTAGTAAATGCTTTTTTATCAGCTGAAGACAAAAATTTTTTTTCACATCCTGGTGTGGATGCTAAGGGAGTTTTGAGAGCTGTTATAAATAATATAAGAAATATTATTACCTCAAGAAGATTAGAAGGTGCCTCTACCATTACGCAACAAGTAGCAAAAAATTTTTTATTAAGTAATGAAGTAAGCTTAAATAGGAAAATTAAAGAAGCAATCTTAGCATTTAGAATTGAAAGAGCATTGTCAAAAGAGAGAATATTAGAACTATATCTTAATCAAATTTATCTTGGAAGCGGTGCTTATGGTGTGGCAGCAGCTAGTTTAGAGTATTTTGATAAATCAATAAAAGAACTAAATTATGTTGAGGCAGCTTTATTGGCAGCTTTACCAAAGGCTCCAAGTAAATATAATCCATATAGAAATATTGAATTAGCAAAATTTAGAAGGGATTTGGTGTTAAAAAATCTATTTGATAACAAATTCATTAAACAAAAAGAATATGAGGAACTTAAATCACAAAATATCAAATTAAAAAAAACAAAAAAAATTTTTTTAGAAGATGCCCAATACTATATTGAAGATGTTAGAAAAAGTATAATTGAAACTCTTTCTTATGATAAAATTTATAAACAAGGATTTAATATTAACACTCCTATAGATTTAGAATTACAAAAAATTGCAACTGTATCTTTAAGAGAAGGTTTGATAGCATATGATAAAAGAAAAGGCTGGCGTGGACCTTTACTTAACAAAACTTATTTTGATGAATGGTATAAAGATTTAAAAAAATACAATTTAGAAAAATCAATTGATTGGAAATTAGCAATAGTAAAAAAAATAAATCAATTTTCTGCAGAGATAGAAACTAATGAAAAACTGCAAGGTATCATAGAATATAAAGATATATCATGGACAAAAAAAGAATTTAATGAATTATTGAATGTAGGTGATGTCATCTATGTAAAAAATCAATCTAATGGGAAATTTAGTTTAGAACAAATACCAAAAATAAATGGAGGTATTGTGGTAATGAATCCTTACAGCGGAAGAGTCTTGGCCATATCTGGTGGATTTAGTTTTAGAAACAGTGAATTCAATAGAGCCTCTCAAGCATTGAGGCAACCCGGTTCAGCATTTAAGCCTTTTGTTTATGCTCTTGCGTTAGAGAACAATTATACACCGTCTTCATTAGTTTTAGATGCACCATTAGTTTTGGATCAAGGTTCAGACCTTAAAATGTGGAAACCAGAAAATTATGGTAAAAAGTTTTATGGACCTTCAACTTTAAGGGTCGGTCTTGAAAAATCTAGAAATCTTATGACTGTAAGAATTGCTCAAAAATTAGGAATTAATAACATTGTAAAATTTTCGGAAGAGCTTGGTATTTATGATAATCCTGAAGCTTTATTATCTATTTCTTTAGGATCAGCAGAAACAACTTTATTAAAACTTACCTCAGCATACTCAGCATTTGTTAATGGTGGAAAATTAGTTTCACCAATATTAATTGATAGAATTCAAGATAGTGAGGGAAATACAATAGTAAATAACGAAAAAAGGACTTGTTTAAATTGTCAAAATATTTCATTTACGGGAACCGATTATCCAAAAATAAAAGATGACTATAAGCAAGTATTTTCATCTCAGACCGCATATCAAATAACGTCTTTCCTTGAAGGTGTAATTAAGAGAGGAACAGGAAAAAAGTTAAAAAGTTTAAAGTTAAATATTGCTGGCAAAACAGGCACAACTAATGAAAATACAGATACCTGGTTCATTGGTTTTACCTCTGATTTGGTTATCGGTGTTTACGTTGGGATGGATAACCCCCAACCATTAGGTAAATTTGAGACTGGTTCAAAAACAGCCCTACCAATATTTAAACGATTTATTGAGTCTGCTGTAAAAAAATCTGATGCAAGACCATTTAAAGTTTCAACTGGCATTACAATGATGGTAGTTGATCCATCTACAGGTCAAAAAGCTAAGTTTTCATCAAATAATACGATTTTAGAGGCGTATAAAAGCAAGAATGTTATTGATGGAAAAATTTTATATTCTAATAATAACAAAGTAGACACTAATAATATATTAAAGTTTTACTAATGGACTATAAATATTTAGATTTTAAAAAAGAGATAGAGAAAATAAATCAAAGAGTTAAGGAGTATCTTTGAAAAAAATAAAATTTTATCAAAATTAAAAGAGAATAACCTAAAAATGCTCGATCCTGATTTTTGGCAGGATAAGACAAATTCACATAAGATAATAAAGGAAAAAAAACTATATGAAGATTTGATTAATTCATATGATAACTCTATTAAAAACCTAAAAGATTTAGATGAATTAAATTATCTTGCTATTGAAGAAAAAAATTTAAGTATTCAAAATGAAGTTTTTAATAATATTAAAGAATTAAGACAGTCTGTAAAAAAAAATGAAATAAAATGTTTTTTATCAAATGAGGCTGACTCATTAGATTGCTATATAGAAATTCATGCTGGTGCTGGTGGTACAGAAAGCCAGGATTGGGCTGAGATGCTTAGAAGAATGTATCTAAAATGGTCAGATAGCAAAAAATTTAAATCAAATTTAATCAGTGAGCATAAAGGAGATGAAGCTGGTATAAAATCTTCTACGATTAAAATTCAAGGAGATTATGTCTTCGGATGGCTTAAAAAAGAATCAGGAATTCATAGATTGGTAAGAATTTCTCCATTTGACTCTGGATCTAGAAGACATACTAGTTTTGCAAGTGTTTGGGTTTTTCCAGTTGTGGATGAAAATATTAATATCGAAATTCTTGATAAAGATTTGAGAATAGACACATATCGATCAAGTGGAGCAGGAGGACAACATGTAAATACAACAGATAGTGCTGTTAGAATAACTCATTTGCCAACAAAAATTGTTGTACAATGTCAGAATGAAAGATCACAACATAAAAATAAAGAGACTTGTATGAATATGTTGAGAGCTAGACTTTATGATTTTGAAATGAAAAAAAAGGAAGAAGAAAACCAAAATTTTGAGTCTTCAAAATCTGAAATTGGATGGGGTCACCAGATTAGATCTTATGTTTTACAACCTTATAGACTAGTCAAAGATAATAGAACAAACTTTGAAAGCACCAGTCCTGACAAGATATTAGATGGTGAAATAGACGAGTTTTTGGAGCAATCGCTATATCAAATTAAATGAAAATAATTTTTAAAACAATTTTTTTCCTAATTTTAATTTTAACAATTTTAGTAACTTATTTAAGTATATTTGGTATTGAAACTACAAAGTTTAATCAGAAAATTCAGTCAAAAATTAGAGAAATTAATAGTAATTTAATTGTAGAACTAAAAGATGTTAAATTAATCTTAAACCCATTAGAACTTAATTTAAGCATTAAAACAATTGGTCCTAAAGTAATTAATGAAAGTAAATCTTTAGATATTCAAAATATTGAAACGAATATTTCATTAAAATCACTTCTAAATAATGAATT
>CACOJM010000002.1 GCA_902627565.1 uncultured Pelagibacteraceae bacterium | reverse complement strand
AAATATGTATAGTAGATAATGATAAGATTATAAAGAAAATTTTAATACCCTCAAAAGGTAAAAAAATACATATTTTAAACAAATATTTTAACAAATTTAGATTTTCAAAATTAAAGAAGATTTTATTTTGTAGTGTTGTTCCATCAACATTTAAAGAATTAAAACATTATTTTGCAAGAAAGACAAATATAAGATGTTTTGAATTAAAAGAATTAAATTTAAGATCAATTTTGAAAATTGATGTAAATTACAGACAAGTGGGCTCTGATAGACTAGCTAATGCGATAAGTATTTTCAGAAAAAATAGAAACTTTATTATCTTAGATTTTGGTACAGCAACTACTTTTGATGTTTTAATTGGAAATAATTATAAAGGTGGAATTATTTCACCTGGTATAGATCTTTCATTAAATACGCTTTCTGATAAAGCTTCATTAATACCTAAAATTGATCTTAAAAAGATATCTAAAGTTATTGGAAAAGACACAAAGTCAGCTGTTAGGTCAGGTTTTTTTTGGGGATACGCTGGATTGATTGACAATATAATAAATTTAATTAAGAAGGAGACAGGAAAATCATATAAAGTAGTATTAACTGGTGGTTTTTCAAAATTATTTAAAAATTCAATTAAAACAAAAACAAAACAAGATTTTGATATTACAATTAACGGTCTTAGCAAAGCATCTAAACTTATAAAATAATATGAAAGATGAATTTTTATTTTGTCCACTAGGAGGCTCTGGAGAAATTGGAATGAATATGAACTTATTTGGTTATGGTCAACCAGGTGACCATAAATGGATAATGGTTGATATTGGTGTCACATTTGCAGACGATACAATCCCAGGTATCGATTTGATTTATCCTGACCCGGGATTTATTCAAGAAAAAAAAGAAAATCTTTTAGGGATAGTTTTAACACATGCTCATGAAGATCACATAGGTGCTGTTGCTCATTTGTGGCCTAAACTTGGTTGTAAAATTTATGCAACACCTTTTACAGCTGTTTTAATTAGAGAAAAGTTTAAAGAAAAACACATTGATATAACTAATGATTTAAATATTGTTGAATTAAACGGAAAAGTAAAATTAGATCCTTTTGATGTTGAATATATAACTTTAACTCATTCAATTCTAGAACCTAACGGTCTTAAGATACAAACACCGGCAGGTGTTGTTTTACATACTGGTGATTGGAAAGTTGATCCTAACCCATTAATTGGTGATGAGATTAATTCAAAAAGATTAAAAGAAATTGGTGATGAGGGCGTTCTCGCAATGATTTGTGATTCAACCAATGTATTTAGTGCAGGAAGGTCTGGCTCGGAACTCGATGTAAGAAAAAACATGCTTAATATTATGAGTAGACTTAAAAAAAGAATAATAGTTACGTCATTTGCATCAAATGTGGCAAGAATGGAGTCAGCTTTTTATTGTGCAGAAAAAACAGGAAGGCAAATTTCTTTAGTTGGTAGATCAATGCACAGAATTTATAAAGCAGCAAGACAATGTGGATATTTAAAAAATACAATCGAGCCAATAGACCCAAGAGATTCGAAGAATATTTCTAGAGAGAAGATAGTTTATCTTTGTACCGGTAGTCAAGGTGAACCAATGGGTGCGATGATGAGAATTTCAAATTATACACACCCTGATGTTTTTATTGAAAAAGGTGACGCTGTTATTTTTTCTTCAAAAATTATTCCTGGAAATGAGAAGAAACTTTATAAACTTCATAATCAATTGGTAAAAGATGGAATTGAAGTTATTTCTGAAGAAAGTGAATTTATTCATGTTTCTGGTCACCCGAATAGAGAAGATTTAAAGGATATGTATAATTGGGTTAAGCCTAAATGTGTAATTCCAGTACACGGTGAGCATAGACATATGATTGAACATATTAATTTTGCAAAAGAAATGCAGGTGCCTTATCCAGTTCAAGTAGAAAATGGTGACATTGTTAAATTAGCTCCTGGAGATCATCCTGAGGTTTATGATAAAGCACCTAGTGGAAGATTGTATTTAGATGGCAGCGTTAGCGTAGAAGAAAATTCACAGTCAATAAAAGATAGAAAAAATCTAGGTTCTAATGGTTATCTAGAGATAACAATTTTAATTACACCTAAAGGCAATATTCATAATAATCCGATTATAACATTCAAGGGATTACCAATCTATGAAACAGATGAATTTATTTATGGCTTAGAGGAAGAAATAGAAAGAACAACAAGAACATTCAAATTAGGCAATAAAAGTCAAGAATACAATCTCATAGATGCATTAAAAATTTCAGCAAGAAAATTTACAAAAGAAAAAACTGGCAAAAAACCTTTTACAAATATTAATTTAGTTAAGATTTAATGAGCATTACAGGCTTAGCTATAATTTATATAATTCTTTGGTGGATCATTTTTTTTGCGATTCTACCGATTGATGTAGATAGAATTAAAACAAAAAAAATAGATGGAGAGGATCCAGGATCACCAGAAAATCCAAAAATGTTTAAGAAATTCATTTATTGTACAGCAATTACCACTATTTTATTCATAATTATTTATTTATTAATGAAGTTTGAATATTTGAACTTAAGAAATATAATCAGTTAACATGTATATTTCAAAATCTTTTATACCAATTTTAAAAAATATTCCATCCGAAGCAAAAATTAAGTCTCATCAATTAATGCTTAGAGTTGGAATGATTAAACAATCGTCAGCTGGAATTTATTCGTGGTTACCTCTTGGATTTAAAGTAATGAAAAAAATAGAAAAAATTGTCCGAGAAGAACAAGATAGAATTGGAGCTCAAGAAATATTAATGCCGACAATCCAATCAAGTGAAATTTGGAAAGAAAGTGGTAGATATGAAGACTATGGTGATGAAATGTTGAGAATTAAAGATCGTCAAAATAGAGAGATGCTTTATGGTCCAACAAATGAAGAATTAGTTACTGATATATTTAGATCGTCAATTAAATCTTACAAATCCTTGCCCCAACTTTTATATCATATTCAATGGAAATTTAGAGACGAGATAAGACCAAGATTTGGGATAATGAGATGTAGAGAGTTTTACATGAAAGATGCATACTCATTTGATATATCCGATGAAGATGCATTTTTTTCTTATAATAAATTTTTCTTATCATATTTAAAAACTTTTAAGAGATTAGATCTTAAAGCCATTCCTATGTCAGCAGACACAGGTCCAATAGGAGGAAATCTTTCTCATGAATTTATTATTTTAGCAGAAACTGGTGAAAGTAAAATTTTTACAGATAAAAGAATTTTTGACTTAGATACTCAAAATACAAAATTAGAAAAAAATTCATTAGAAAATATGAGAAAAAAATACGAACAATTTTACTCCGTGACTGATGAAAAATTTAATAAAGAGGAATTTGAGAAAAAAGTCTCAGATAAAAATAGGCTAATTACAAAAGGAATTGAAGTAGGTCATATTTTTTATTTTGGTGATAAATACTCAAAACCAATGAGTACATCAGTTGATTTACCAGGTGGAAAAAAGGATTTTGTTAAAATGGGCTCGTATGGAATAGGTGTATCAAGATTAGTAGGTGCAATTATTGAGGCAAAATATGATGAAAAAAAAGAGGTCATGAAATGGCCAATTTCTATTGCACCATATGATGTAGCAATAATTCCTATGATAAATAAAAATGATATTTCGGCATTAGAAAAAGCAAATAAGATTAATTTTGAATTAGAAAAGAATAATATTGAGTCTATAATTGATGATACAGAAGAAAATTTTTCTTCAAAAATTAAAAAAATGAATTTAATTGGAGCTCCTTATCAGATAATCATTGGAAAAAAAACAGAAGGTGATTTAATTGAATTTAAAGAAGTTGGGAAAGATTCACAAAAATTTAAATTAAAAGATATCATCAAATTAATATCTGAACAAAAAGTAAAAAATTGATTTCTCATTTAGAAAAAGAAATTACTTTTAGATTTTTAAAAGCTAGAAAAAATGACGGCTTTTTAAACGTCATTTCAATCTTTTCATTTATAGGAATAGGATTAGGTGTGGCTGTTTTAATAGTAGTTATGTCAGTCATGAATGGTTTTAGGACAGAATTGATTAACAAGATAGTAGGGTTTAATTCACATATAACAGTAAAACCATATGAAAAAAAAATAGAATTAGAAAAATTTGATAACCAAAATCTAAAAATGATATCTAAAGACTTAGTATTAAGTAATTCTGGTGAGGGAGTCATTATTAAGGGAGAGGTTACTAAAGGTATTTTATTGAGGGGATATTCTAAGGAGGATTTTTCAAAATTAGAAATCGTGAAAAATAAAAATTTTTTAGGTAATAAAAAAAGCTTGTCACAAAATTTTATTTCTATAAGTAAAGAGCTTAGTTTTGTGCTTGATGTTAAAATTGGTGATGATATCACTATTATGTCACCTTCTGGTGTAGAAACAATTATCGGAAACCTTCCTAAACAAAAAACTTTTACAATTATCTCACTTTTTGAAAGTGGCCTAAATGATTTTGACAATAATGTAGCATTTATGAACTTATCTTCATTAGAGGAATTTTTTAACTTAGATCAAAAAAATCGTAATTTAGAAATTTATCTTAAAAATCCCCAAAATATTGAAAATCAAAAATTGATAGTACAAAAAATATTTAATGAAGAATTTATTTATAGTTGGTCAGATATGAATAAGTCTTTATTTTCAGCTTTAAAAGTTGAAAGAAATGTAATGTTTATAATTTTAACCCTAATAATAATTGTTGCTGCTTTTAATATTATTTCTGGGCTGACTATATTGGTTAAAAACAAAACGAGAGAAATTGCTATTTTAAAATCTATTGGAGTTCTTAATAAATCAATTATTAAGATTTTTTTCTTAATTGGAACAATTATAGGAACTTCAGCAACTATTTTTGGTATAATTTTGGGAGTTACCTTTTCAATGTATGTGGAAAATTTAAGACAATTTTTAAGTAAAGTTTTCAATATTAGTTTATTTCCAGAAGAAATTTATTTTCTTAGTTCTATGCCATCGGAAATAAACCCAACATCAATATTCATCATTGCTTGTTGTTCTATTTCAATCACAATATTAGTATCAATTTTTCCAGCTTTAAAAGCTGCCCAACTAGACCCAATTAAATCATTAAAATATGAATAATCTTATAAAAATTTCAAACTTAAATAAAACTTTTGAAGGGATAAAAAAGATTAAAGTTTTAAAAAAGATTTCTTATAATTTTAAAAAAGGTAAAATTTACTCTATAATGGGACCTTCTGGCTCTGGTAAATCAACTTTATTAAATTTACTATCTCTAATAGATAAACCAAATTCTGGATCAATTTATTTTGATAATAAATCAATAGATTTTAGTCAAAATGATAAAAATGATATTTTAAGAGCTAACAAGATAGGAATTATTTATCAGCAAGATAATTTACTTTCTGATTTTACCGCATTAGAAAATATTTATTTAGCTAGCTTAGCAGCGGGTAACAATAAACAAATATCGATATATAAATCTAAAATTCTTTTAAGAAAAGTAGGATTATCAAATAGAGCTGATCATTATCCTTCCCAGTTGTCTGGAGGTGAAAAACAAAGAATTTCAATAGCTAGAGCTGTTATTAACGATCCACAAATAATTTTGGCAGACGAACCTACTGGAAGTCTTGACCATCAAACTGCACAAGAAATTTTTAAGCTGTTAAAAAATCAAATAAATTCAAATCGATTGATAATATTTGCAACTCATAATAGATTTTTTGCTAACAAGGCAGATTGCTTATTGGAAATGGTTAATGGTAATATAAAAACCATTAATGCTTGAGTCTAAATTTAAAAATTTTAATCATTTAAAAATTCATACACAATATTCTATATGTGAAGGTGCAATAAAAATCGATGATTTAAAAGAATATTCAAAAGAAAATAAAATAAGATCTTTAGCAATATGTGATACCTCCAATTTATGTGGTGCCTTAGAATTTGCTGAAAAAATTTCAAAAGTAGGAACACAACCAATTATAGGAACACAAATAAATTTTAGATTAAATGATACAATAGGTTTATTGCCTTTATTTGCCATGAATGAAACCGGCTATAAAAGAATAATAGAGCTCTCCTCATTATCATTTTTGAAAAATAATGAATTATTAGAGCCCCATGTAACTTTTGAGGAAATATATAAAAAAAGTGAGGGAGTTGCATTATTTTCTGGGACAGTATTTGGTTTATTTGGAAAATTGTTTGATAAAGGTAAATTCTCAGAAATAGATGAAGCTTATGCTAAATTAAAATCTATTTATGAAGATAAATTCTATTTAGAAATTCAGCGCCACAATGATCAAAATGAAATAAGTTTTGAAAAATATAATTTAAAAAAGTCGTCTGAATTTGAAATCCCATTAATTGCAACTAATGAAACATTTTATATTAATAGAGATACTCATGAGGCACATGACGCATTAATATGTATTAAGAATAAGACTTACGTCAATGAAAAAAAGAGATTAAGATTTAGTAATCATCATTATTTCAAAAATGACAAAGAAATGTCCGAATTATTTTCTGATATTCCTGAGGCTCTAGAAAATAATTATAATTTTCCATATAGATGTAGTTTTAAACCTTTATCATCTAAACCTATTTTACCAAATATAAGTTCAGATAAAGGTGGTAATGCTGATGATATCTTAAAAAAAGATTCTATCGATGGATTAAAAAATAAATTTTTAAAAATTTTTAATACAAAATCAGATGATTTGTCCAAAAATGAAGATTATCTAAAATACTTAGACCGATTAAATCATGAATTGAATATTATTATCGAAATGAATTATTCAAGTTACTTTTTAATTGTCTCAGATTATATTAGATGGGCAAAAAAAAATAATATACCTGTTGGACCAGGAAGAGGTTCAGGTGCTGGTTCTTTAGTTGCTTGGTGTTTATCTATTACCGATGTTGATCCTATAAAATTTAATCTTATTTTTGAAAGATTTTTAAACCCAGACCGAATTTCTATGCCTGATTTTGATATAGATTTCTGTGAAGAAAAAAGAGATTTAGTTTTTGAATATCTAACGAAAAAATACAAAGAAAGTGTTGCTCATATTATTACATTTGGAAAATTAAAAGCTAGAATGGTAATAAGAGATGTTGGAAGAGTATTAGGATTATCTTACGGATTTGTCGATAGCATATCTAAAATGATACCATTTGATCCATCTAGACCCCAATCTTTAACTGAATGTATTGCTGGAGAACCAAGACTTCAAAAAATGATCAATGAAGATCCTAGAGTGAAAAAATTAACTGATCTCTCTCTAAAATTGGAAGGTTTAAATAGAAATGTTGCAACTCATGCCGCTGGGGTAGTTATTGCCGACAAGAAACTTACTGAGATTGTACCTCTGTACAAAGATAATACAGCTAACCTACTGTTACCATCAACACAATTCGATATGTATTCTGCTGAAAATGCCGGCTTAATTAAATTTGATTTTTTAGGTTTAAAGACTCTTACAGTAATAAATAATACTCAGAATTTAATTAAGAAAAAAAACAAAGAATTCAATATAGAAGATATAGATTATAACGATCAAAAAGTTTTTGATTTATTATCTTCAGGTAAAACAGTTGGTTTATTTCAAATTGAAAGTGCTGGAATGAGGGAGGCATTAACTCAAATGAAACCAAATCACATTGAAGATATAATTGCTTTGGTTGCTCTTTATAGACCTGGCCCAATGAGCAATATACCAGTCTACAATGACTGTAAAAATGGTAAACAAAAACCAGATTATTTACATCCTCTATTGGAGGAAATTTTAAAACCAACTTATGGTGTAATAATCTATCAAGAACAAGTGATGCAAATAGCTCAAAAATTATCAGGATTTACTGCTGGTCAAGCGGATATCTTAAGAAGAGCCATGGGTAAAAAAAAAAGATCCGAATTAGAAAAACAAAAACAAAACTTTATAAATGGCGCAGTTAACAATGGGATTAACAAAGAGGTAGCAGCAGGAATATTTCTTAAAATAGAACCATTTGCAGAATATGGTTTCAATAAAAGTCATGCTGCAGCTTATGCAATTATTTCCTACCAAACAGCTTTTTTAAAAACTTACTATCCTAAAGAATTTATCGCTGCATCTATGACCATGGATATTTCAAATCAAAATAAATTAAGTGAATTTTATGAAGAGCTTAAAAGATTGGATGTAGAAATTATAAGACCAGATATAAATGAATGTTTTGCTGATTTTAGAAATGATGATACAAAATTTTATTACGCTTTAGGCGGTATTAAAGCAGTGGGATTTGAAGCTATATCTAATATTGTTGAAGAGAGAAACAAAAATGGAAAATTTAAATCAATCAATGACTTTATTAAAAGAGTTAATCCCAAAGATATTAACAAACTTCAACTAGAAGGTCTTGTAAAAGCTGGAGCTTTTGATAATTTAATTAAAAATCGTCAATCTTTATTTAATTCAATACCTAATTTTATAACTAAATCAAAAAATATATTTGAAAATAAATCTGCTAAACAAATTGATTTGTTTTCAGATGAAACAAGCGAGGAAGAAAGTTTTATTTCTTCAATTGAAGATTGGAAATTTGAAGAAAGATTGTCAAAAGAATTTGAGTCCGTAGGTTTCTTTATTTCTGATCATCCATTAAATCAATTTAAGGAAATATTTAATGATTACAAGATTATAAGTTATCAAGATTTTAACAACAAAGAAATAAAGAGTGCAAACATTGCAGCTACTTTATTAAAAATACAAGAACGAAAAACAGCAAAAGGTACTCCATATGCAGTTTTAAAATTGACAGATTTATCCAGTGTATTTGAATTATTTATTTTTTCAGATGTATTGGAAATAAATCGTGAGATCTTAAGTGAAGGAAATTCTCTAATTTTAACTCTTTTGAAATCTACATCTGATGAGGAAAATAGATTTAGGAGAACAAATGTACAAAAAATTGCATCTTTAAAAGATCTATTCAATAATCCAATAAATGAAGCTACTTTTGATTTAAAATCTTTGGAGGAATTTGATGAGATTTCCAAGTTCTTAATAGACTCAGGTAATACAGTAATTAATATCAAGATTAAAGATAATGAGATGGATTTAAAATTTAAATTAGAAAATGGAAGAAAATTAGACAGAAAAACTCTAAATCTTATTAGAAATAAAGAAATTTCAGCAATTATAAGCTAAAAAAAGCTTGTTAAATTTAAAAAATCTTTGTACATAATCAGCAAAATTAAACAAATACGCACACAGTTATTGGTTTTATACCTCCGGTCCTTAAATGGAAATTACTGTGGTGGCTTAACCGGGAATAAATATGAAGATACCAAACGTTACAATACAACAGTTATTAGAAGCAGGAGTACATCTAGGTCACAAAACTTTAAGATGGAACCCAAAAATGAAGAAATTTATTTTTGGAAAGAGGGACTCAATCCATATAATTGATTTAACTCAAACTTTACAACTCACCAAAATTGCTCTTGAAAAAGTTTACGAAACAATTTCCAATAATGGAAAAATTTTATTTGTTTCAACCAAAAAGCAAGCATCCGAAGCCATTGCTGAGGTCGCTAAAGAAACTGACCAGTATTTTGTTAACTATAGATGGTTGGGTGGAATGCTTACTAATTGGGGGACTATCTCAAATTCAATAAAAAAATTAAAAAAACTTGAAATTGATTTAACAGCTGAAAATAGAGGTTTTACAAAAAAAGAACTTTTAAAAATGAGTGTTAAAAAAGATAAATTACAAAGATCATTAGGTGGAATTGCTGAAATGAAAAAAATTCCAGATCTTGTATTTATAATTGATACAAATTATGAGTCTTTAGCGATTCAAGAGTCCTCAAAGCTAGGAATTCCAATCATAGCTATTTTAGACAGTAATTCCAATCCAGACGGTATTGATTTTCCAATACCTGGTAACGATGATGCAAGAAGATCTATAGATCTTTATTGTTCTTTAATAAAAGAAACGATTGATAGTGCAAAAAAAGCCAACCCGATTAGTGAGTCTAAAAAATCAATTGAAAAATCTGATAGTAAAAAAAATGAAAAATCTATTCAAGAAATTGATAGAGAAAAATTAGATAAAAAATTCTCAAAAAAAAAAGAAACGAAACAAAATTAGTATGAGTGATATCGAAAAAGTTAAAAAATTAAGAGAAGCCACTGGTGCTGGATTTAAAGATTGTAATCTTGCTATAAAGGAGTCAAGTGGAGATTTGGATAAAGCTATTGAAATATTGAGAATTAAAGGTATTTCAAAAGCTTCCAAAAAAATGTCTAGAGATGCAAAAGAAGGTGTTGTAGCAATTAGTGGTGACAATAAAAAGACCTCTATAATTGAGGTAAATTGTGAAACTGATTTTGTAGCAAAGAATGAAAATTTTGTAGATTTTGTTAAAGAACTTAGTGAACTAAATAATGAAAAAAATTCAAATTTAGATGAATTAAAAAAAACAAAAATGAAAAGTGGAAACACAGTTGATGATACATTAGTAGCATTAATAGCTAAAGTTGGTGAAAAAATTACTATTGGTAAAGCAAAAACAATTTCCAATACTTCATCAACTAATTATCAATATTTACATACAGTTGTTAAAGATAATTTAGCAAAATTAGCAGTAGTTGTTTCGTTAGAAACTAAAAATGATTCAGATGAAATAAAAACTTTTGGTAAACAATTATCTATGCATATTGCAGCTTCTAATCCATTAGCGTTAGAGTCAAATTTAATAGATAAAGCTATAATAGATAAAGAGCACGAATTAGTTACAGAAGAACTTAAGAATTCAGGTAAACCAGAGGATATTGCTAAAAAAATAAGTTTAGGTAAAATGAACAAATTCAAAGAAGAAAATGCTCTTTTAACTCAAGCTTGGGTTATGGAACCAAAAAAAAAAGTAAAAGATGTTTTAAAAGAACTTTCTATTAACGATTTAAAAATTAAGGAGTTCAGTAGAATTAAAATAGGCGAATAAATGTTTGATGAAAAATCACATAGCCTTAAAATGGATAAAGCTATCGAAGTTTTTTCGAAAGAGCTATCCTCTCTTAGAACAGGCAGAGCAAATTCAGCAATGCTTGATATAATTAAAGTAGATGTTTACGGACAACAAATGCCAATAAATCAAATTGGAAGTATAACTACACCTGAACCACGTATAATAAATATTCAAGTATGGGATCAAAATAATGTGCCATTAATAGATGCTGCTATAAAGAAATCTGAGCTGGGATTAAATCCACAAATAGATGGGCAACTTATTAGACTACCAATACCTGAATTAAATGAGGAGAGAAGGTCTGAACTAAAAAAGTTAATAAAATCGATGGGTGAGAAATGTAAAATTTCCATAAGAAATATACGTAGAGATGCTAACGAAGAATTAAAAAAATTGTTAAAGTCCAAACAAATTGGTGAAGATGAGGAAAAATCTTTAGAAAAGAATGTTCAGAATATTACAGACAAACACATTCAGACTGTGGATGAAAAAGTTTCATCAAAAGAAAAAGAAATAATGACTATATGAACCCTCTAAAACATGTGGCTATCATTATGGATGGCAACGGGAGATGGGGACTTAAATATAAAAATTCACGTAATGCAGGACACAAAGAAGGTGTTAACACTGTACAAAAAATAATCAAAGCATCTGTTAGAAATAATATAAAATATTTAACTTTATATGCTTTTTCGACAGAGAATTGGAGAAGGCCAAAAAAAGAAATTGATTATTTATTTAATTTATTAGAGGAATTTTTACTTAATAAAATTGAAAGTTTGCACAAACAAAATATAAAACTTAAAATATTGGGATCAAAAAAGTTTTCATCTAAATTAAATAAGCTTTTAAATAGATCTGAAAAAAAGACGTCTAAAAATACCAAGTTACAAATTAATCTTGCATTGAACTATGGTTCAAAATCAGAGTTAATGAATGCCTTTAAGAAAATTAAAAAAAACAGAGAAAGGATAAATGAAAAAAATTTGGGTAAAAACTTACAAACAAGAGGTATACCCGATCCTGATTTATTGATTAGAACAGGAAATACGAAAAGATTAAGTAATTTTTTGTTATGGCAACTCGCTTATTCTGAAATTTTCTTTGAAAAAAAATTATGGCCAGCTTTTAATGAAAAAGATTATAATAAAATAATTAAAGAGTATAGAAATATTAAAAGAAATTTTGGTAATATCTAATGAATAGTGAATTTGTCAAAAGAACCTTAAGTTCAATATTTTTAATACCAATAGCTTTATTTTTTATAGTTAAAGGTTCATTTTTTTTTAATTTTTTTATAATCATATGTTTTTTGATTACTTTGTATGAATGGAATATGATGAGTAAAAAAAAAAACTACAATATTTTTGGTAATTTATTTTTAATTTTTTCTTTTTATAGCGCTTATTATATTAGAAATGAATTTGCTGAAGGTTTTTATATATTTTTGATAATTCTTTTAATCTGTATTTCTACAGATATAGGTGGTTATGTATTTGGAAAAATTTTCAAAGGTCCAAAATTAACTAAAATCAGTCCAAAAAAAACTTATGTGGGAGTTTTTGGAGGTTATTTGTTATCAATAATTTCCGTATATTTTTCTTATGACTATCTTAATATAAATTTTGATTTTAAAGATTTTATTTTAATATTTGCAATTTCCACAATAAGCCAATTAGGTGATATAATAATTTCATATTTCAAAAGATTATCAAAAGTAAAAGACACAGGTAAATTAATACCAGGACACGGAGGTATTTTAGATAGAATAGATGGAATGATCTTTGTGTTTCCTATTTATTTCATTATCTATTTTATAATTTCAATATGAAAAAGAAAATTGCAATTTTAGGTTCAACAGGATCAATAGGAAAAACTTTAATTGATATAATTAAGAAAGATAAAAAAAATTTTGAAATAATTTTATTATCAGCTGATGGCAATTATCAGGAATTATTGAAGCAGGCTAAATTTTTTAAAGTTAAAAATTTGATTATCAATAATAAAAACAGTTATAAAAAAATGATTAATCATAAAATTGCTTATAAAACAAAAATTTATAATGATTTTAATAGTTTAGATAAAATTTTTAAAAAAAAGATTGATTATACAATGTGCGCAATTTCAGGGTTACAAGGTTTAAAACCTACAATTGAAATGATAAAGTATTCAAAAAACATAGCGATTGCAAACAAAGAGGCAATTATATGCGGTTGGGATTTAATTAAACAACAATTAAAAAAAAATAAAACAAATTTTATTCCTGTTGACTCAGAACACTTTTCTATTTGGTATGCATTAAAAGGAATAAAAAAAGATTTAATTGAAAAAATATATCTAACAGCATCAGGGGGACCTTTTTTAAAATTTCCTTTGAATAAAATAAAAAAAGTAAAAATAAATCAAGCAATTAGTCACCCAAATTGGAAAATGGGTAAAAAAATTTCTATTGATTCAGCAACAATGATGAATAAGATTTTTGAGATTATTGAGGCAAAAAAAATATTTGATATTTCTTATAGAAAATTATCAATATTAATTCATCCAAAATCTTACGTCCATGCAATAATTAAATATAAAAATGGAATAAGTAAGATGATTGTACATGATACCAATATGAGGATACCAATATTTAATACTTTATATTCTAGTGAAAAATCTATCAAATCAAAGAATTTAGATATTATTAAATTGAATAATCTTGATTTTCAAAAAGTAGATTTGAAAAGATATCCAATTATCAATATTAAAGACAAATTGACAGATCATTCCTCATTATTTGAAACCATTTTGGTCTCCATAAATGACAAATTAGTAGATTTATTTTTAAATAATAAGATTAAATTTACTGATATTTCTAAAAAAATGAATAGTATGCTCGATTTAAAGGAATTTAAAAAATTCAAAATGGTTAAAGTAAAAAAAATTAAAGATATAATAATCCTTAATAAAAAAGTTGTGGAAAAAATTGATTTTATATTAAAAAGATAGATACCTATATGCCAAATTTTTTTAAAAAAGTTATAACTTTATCAATTTTGAAATTTATAATTTTATCATCAATTTCATTTGCGGAAATTGTAAATAAAATTGAAATACAGGGTAATGAGAGAATACCTGATGAAACAATTAAGATGTTTTCCAAAACCAATATCGGAGATGATGTAAGTGAAAAAGATTTAAACAATATTTTAAAAGATATTTATAACTCATCTTTTTTTAAAGATGTAGGAGTTTCAATATCTAACAACGTGCTAAATATAAAAGTAATCGAAAATCCATTAGTTGAAAATGTTGAAATTAAGGGTCCGAAAGCAAAAAAAATTGTAAAACTGCTTAAAAAAGATTTAAAAATTAAAGAAAGAAGTTCTTATAATGAGTCTTTTTTTAAATCAGATAAAAAAAAAATAATTAATGACTTAAAAGAAATAGGTTATTTTTTCTCTAAAGTCGATGTTGTAATTGAAGAATTAAAAGATAATAAAGTTAATATAATTTATCAAATTGAAATGGGGGAGAAAGCTAAGATTAAAAAAATATCTTTTATTGGAGATAAAATTTATAAGGACAGAAAACTAAGAAGTGTTATAGTGAGTGAAGAATATAAATTTTGGAAATTTATCTCTGGAAAAAAATTTCTAAACAAAAATCTAATATCTTTAGATGAAAGATTGTTAAAAAACTTTTACTTAAACAAAGGTTACTACAATGTAAAAATAAATTCATCATTTGCTAAACTTGTAAGTGAGTCTGAATTTGAGCTTATTTATAATATAATTCCAAATGAGAAATATTCTTTTAATAATTTAATCCTAAATCTTCCAACTGATTTTGATCCTGAAAATTTCAATGATTTAAAAAATTTATTTACTGATCTAAAAGGAAAAACGTATTCGTTATTCACAATAGAAAAAATATTAGATAAGATTGATCAGATTATTCTTGATGAAGAATATAAAACTTTAAAATCTGAAGTTGTAGAAGATATTGATAAGAATAGAATAAATCTTAGTTTTAATGTTTCTGAGGGAGAAAAATTTAAAATTAATAGAATTAATGTTTACGGTAATAATATTACACAAGAAAATGTAATTAGAAACCAATTACTTGTTGATGAGGGTGATGAATTTAATTCAATATTAGCAGCTAAATCAATAAATAATATTAAGTCTTTAAATATATTTAAATCTGTCCAAAGTAAAGTTGTTGATAATGAAGACATGAGTAAAGATATTGATATTACCATTGAAGAAAAGGCTACAGGTGAAATTATGGCAGGTGCAGGAGTTGGAACTGATGGGACAAGTTTTCAATTTGGCGTAAAAGAAAATAATTATTTAGGAAGAGGTATTGCTTTAAATAGTGAACTTATTGTTTCAGAGGAAACAATTAAAGGAAAATTTTCAGTTTCAAATCCTAATTTTAAAAATAGTGATAAATCCGTATATACAAATATTCAATCTTTAGAGACTGATAGACTTTCAACGTCTGGTTATAAAACTAATAAAACTGGATTTGGTTTTGGTACAAGTTTTGAATATCAAGATGATGTTATTATAGGCTTAGGGCAAGATTCTTTTTATGAGGAAATTGAAACTAATAGCTCGGCATCGACTAAACAAAAAAAACAAGAAGGAAATTATTTTGATACTTTCGTTAAATTAAGTTTAGATTATGATAAGCGAAATCAAAAATTTAAAACATCTGACGGATTTAGAAGCTCCTATTTTGTAGATATTCCAATTATAAGTGATAATAATTCATTAATTAATACCTATGTTTTCTCATATTTCAGCGAGCTTTATGAAGACAATATTACAAAAATCTCTTTTTATGGAAAATCTGCTAATTCTATAACAAATGATGATGTAAAATTATCTGAAAGAGTTTACTTACCAGCAAATAGATTAAGAGGTTTTCAGTCGGGTAAAGTAGGTCCAAAAGATGGAAATGATTTCATTGGTGGAAATTATGCGACATCAGTAAATATTTCATCAACTCTACCCCAAATTTTACCTAATGCCCAAAATTTGGATGTATCTATGTTTTTAGATGCAGGGAATGTTTGGGGTGTAGATTACGACTCCAGTTTAGATGATACTAATAAAATAAGGTCATCTGTAGGTTTTGGTATGGATTGGTTTACTTTAATTGGACCACTAACCATCTCATTAACCCATCCAATAAGTAAAGCTGACACTGATAAAACAGAGTCATTTAAATTTAATCTAGGAACAACATTTTGATTTTGAAAAAATTTTTTTCATTTATTTCAATTTTATTCCTACTGAGCACATCGAGTGTTTTATCTAATGAGAAAACAGTTTTTTTAGATATAGATTTTATTCTTAATAAATCAAAACCAGCTATTTCAATAATTAAAAATATAGAAAAAATAAGAAAAAAAGAATTAGACAAATTAAAAAGTCTTGAAAAAGAACTCAATAAAAAAAACGAAGATATAAAAAAAACAAAAAATTTGATCTCTGAAGATGAGCTAAAAAAAAAAGTGACATTATTTAGGGAAGAAGTGAAATCTTTTGAAGATTTAAAAAGAAAATCGATTAATGAGATTAATAAAAAAAAAACACAACAATTAAATGAATTTTTAAAAAAAATTAATCCTTTATTACAAGAATACATGGAAAAAAATTCGATTGATATAGTTTTAGATAAAAAAAATGTATTTATGGCTAAATCGCAAATTGATATAACAGAAGATATATTAGATTTGATAAATAAAAAGATAAAATAAATGGATAAATTAGATAGAAAACAAATTGAGGAATTATTACCTCATAGAGACCCGATGCTTTTAATTGATGAGCTTTATGATATTAAAAAATTGACTTCAGCTACCGCAGTTTTAAATGTTAAAAAAGATAGTTTTTTCGTTAACGGTCACTTTCCAGGACAACCAGTAATGCCTGGTGTTCTTATAGTAGAGTCGTTTGGTCAAGCTGCTGCAGCTTTAACAGCACATGGTTTGGATAAATCTACTTATGAAAACAAATTAGTTTTTTTAATGAGTGTTGAAAAAGCTCGTTTTAGAAGTCCTGTTATCCCTGACTGTAAGCTCATTTTAAAAATAGAAGCCGTTAGATCCCATGGTCGTGTATGGAAATACAAGGGTGAGGCATTTGTGGATGAAAAAAAGATGGCAGATGCAATGTGGTCAGCAACTATTGTCGATAGGAAATAATTAGCAATATTTTTTTACTATTCAAGATTAATTGCTTTGGTACAAGCAATCATGTCTCATCCATTTTTTGTTTGTCATGGACCAATATCCGTTGATAAAATATTAGAATTATTAGATATTAAAGTTGATATTGCATCAAAATTTGAAATTACTGATATAAAAGATTTATCAAATGCAGAACAAAATTCTCTAACTTTTTTGCATTCTAATAGATATAAAGAAATAGCTAAATCAACAAAAGCTTCATATTGTCTGACAACTAATTTGTTAAAAGATTTTTTACCGAAAACTTGTAAACCAATAATAGTTGAGAATGTTCTAATGGCTACTTCAATTATTACCTCAAAAATTTATCCAAATTCTATTGAAGATACATTTGATGTTAAAGTTAAAAAAATAGAGGAGGTCAATTTAAAAAATAATGTAAAATATGGAAAAAATGTTTTAGTTGGTGAAAATGTTGATATTGGATCTGACTGCTTGATTGGGCACAATACAATAATAGAAAAAAATGTAAAAATTGGCAATAATTGTAAAATTGGTTCAAATACAGTAATTAGAAATTCATTCATTAAAGACAATGTTTCTATTCTTGATAATTGTGTTATCGGAAAAAAGGGGTTTGGCTTTTTTCCTAAAAATTCAAAAAATTTACGATACCCACATATTGGAATAGTGATTATTAATGAAAATTGTGAAATCGGATGTGGAGCAACAATTGATCGAGGGTCTATGTCTAATACTGAAATTGGAAAAAATACTTTTTTAGATAACCAAGTTCATATAGCCCACAATGTAAAGATTGGAGAAAATACAATCATCGCAGGTCAAGTTGGAATTGCTGGAAGTTCAATAATTGGCAAAAATGTGAGAATAGGAGGACAAGCAGGTATTTCAGGTCATCTTAAAATAGGAGATAATGTTGATATAGCTGGAGGCAGTGGAGTTATAAAAGATATTCCTAATAATACAAAAGTAATGGGTTATCCAGCAAAAAATATTCGTGAATTTTTAAGAGAAAATAAATAATGATACATAAAACTGCTATAATTGATCCTAAGGCAAAAATAAATTCTGATGTCAAAATAGGTCCATACTGCGTAATAGGCCCAAATGTTGTGATTGGAAAAAATTCAATTATTCAATCGCATGTAAGTATCTTAGGTTACACTAAAATTGGAGAAAATAATAATATATATCCGTTTGCTTCAATTGGTAACGACCCTCAGGATCTGAAATTTAAAGGAGAACAAACTAAATTAGAAATAGGGAATAATAATAAAATAAGAGAATATGTGACTATAAACAAAGGTACCGATGGAGGAGGTGGATTAACTAAAATTGGAAATAATTGTTTATTTATGGTTTCATCTCATATTGCTCATGATTGTTTAGTTGAAGATAACGTAATTTTAGCCAACAATGTTCCTTTAGGAGGACATGCACATATTGAACAAAATGTTATAATTGGAGGTAATTCAGCAGTACAACAGTTTACTAGAATAGGAAAATTTGCAATGATTGGTGGCATGTGTGGTGTTGTGAGAGATGTAATTCCCTATGGAATAGCTCATGGAAATAGAAGTATTTTACAAGGATTAAACTTAATTGGTTTAAGAAGAAGAAACATACCCAATAAGGAAATTCTAACTTTGAGTGAGGCATACAAAGAAATATTTAAAAATGAAAATCTAACAGAAAATTTAAAAAACTTAGACACAAACTTTAAGGAAAATGATTTGGTTAAAGATGTAGTTGATTTTTTAGAAAAAGATAAAAAAAGGCCAATATGCACACCTTTTTCGAAGTAAGATGATAGGATTATTTTTAGGAGATACAGACTTTTCAAATATTGTACTCAATAAAATTAAAAGAAAAAAAAATAAATATTTTATAATTGACTTTTCTAAAAATGGTAAATTTAAAAAAGATAAAAACTCACACAGAATTAGTATTGGTAGATTTGGAGAAATTATTGATCTTATTAAGAAAAAAAAATCTAATAAAGTACTTTTTGCAGGAAAAATTGCTAAACCAAAATTTTCATCTCTAAGATTGGATTTAAAAGGAATCTATTATATACCAAGTGTTATCAAAGCTGCTAAATTGGGTGATGCAGCTATAATTAAAACAATAATCAAAATTCTAAATAATGAAAAAATTAAAGTTATTAGCTCAATTTATTTCAATCCTGAATTAGCTGTCAAAAAAGGGAATTTAACAAAGTTAAAACCATCATTACACGATAACAAATCTATTAATTTAGGTATTAAATATTTAAATAAATCTAATAGTTTAGATCACGTTCAGGCATTGGTAGTAAAAGATAATAAGATTATCTCCAAAGAAGATAATCGGGGAACGAAAAAAATGCTTTTTCAATCAAAAGATAATTTTGGTGGTATTTTAATAAAATATCCAAAAAAAAAACAAGATTTAAGAATGGATTTACCTACCATAGGACTTCAAACTCTTAAAGATTGTAAAAAAAACGGGTTAAAAGGGATAGTTTTAAAATCTAAAAAGAATATTTTCTTAGACAAAATTAAATGTATTAGATTCGCTAATAAAAATAAAATCTTCATATCAATAAAATGAAAAAAATATTTATACTAACAGGTGAACCATCTGGTGATAAATTAGCATCTACAGCAATATCAAAACTTAGAAAAAATTATAGTGACATTGAATATTTGTCTGTTGGTGGCTCTAACTTAAAAAAAATTGGTATAAAATCTATTTTTAAATTAAATGAAATTACATATTTAGGTTTTACAAGTGTTTTATTCAATATTTTTAAGATTAAAAAAAAAATTAATCAAACAGTTGATGAGATCTTAAAATTTGACCCAGATATTTTATTTAGTGTTGATAGTCCAGATTTTACTCTCAGAGTAGCTGAATTAGTAAAAAAAAAAAATCCTAATATTAAAACTATTCATTATGTGGCTCCTCAAGTATGGATTTGGCGAAAAGGTAGAGTAAAAAAGATAAAGAAATTTATTGATCACATGCTTTTATTATTTGATTTTGAAAAAAAATATTTTGACGAGGAAAATATAAAAAGTACTTTTGTTGGACATCCATTAATAGATAAAACAGATACTAATAAAATTGATATCAATAATTTTATTTCTCAAAATAAAAAAATTATATCTATTATGCCAGGTAGCCGTAAATCAGAAACAACTGTTCTCTTACCAATATTAATTGATTTTATCAATATGATGTCTAAAAAAGATTCGAATTATAGTTATGTTTTTCATGCAACAGAAGAAAATAAAGATAATATAGTTGATTATATTAAAGACAAGAATCTTAAAAATACCGATGTCATTTCAGATGAAAGTCTAAAAAAAGAAATATTGGTAAATTCTATTTTTGCTGTGTGTAAATCTGGAACTGTATCTTTACAAGTTTGCAGCTCAAATGTTCCTTCAATAATTATTTACAAGCTTAGTTTTATAAATTTTATGATTTTTAAGTTATTAATTAATGTAAAATATGCAAATATTATAAATATTATCAATAATAAAGAGGTAATTCCTGAGTTATTACAAGGTGAGTGTAATGCAAAAGAAATTTATAATTCTGTTATTTATATGCTTAAAAATCCAGATATTGGAAAAAAACAATTAGATGAGTGCAATAAAACTTTAGAGGGTATTAGATCGAAATCATCTTCTTCAAATGAGGTTGCTTTAATTTTAAGAAATAGTCTTATCAGTTAACCTTTTCTCTACATCATCTTTACCAAGTGATATTATTATATCATAAATACCGGGCCCAAATTTTGATCCTGTTAAAGCTATTCTCAATGGTTGTCCCACACCTTTAAAATTTGTCTCATTTGTTTTAATTAAATCTTGAACTATTGGTTCTAAATTCTCTCTATTAAGCTCGTTTATTTCTTTAAACTTAATATAAAATTCTGAAATTATTTTTTTTGCTTTTTCATCAATCAATGCCAAATCTTCTTTATTGAATTTTACTTCATCCTCAACAATATATTGGCAATTATTAAATATATCTTCTAGGGTTTTAGCTTTGTTTTTAAGAATAGTTAAAGATTTTTGAATTTTATCTTTTTTATCTTCTTTGATTTTATCTTTAAATAAATGACAATAATTTATAAATTGATCAAATAAATCTTTTTCATTTATATTTTTAATGTAATGTTCATTCATAGAGAGTATTCGGCTCATATCTAATTTTGATGGAGATTTACCTATTCCTTCTATATTAAAATATTTTATACTTTCATCTAATGAAAATATTTCTTTATCTTTAAAAGACCAACCTAATCTCAAAAGGTAGTTTCTTAATGCATCTGGCATTATACCAATTTTAGAATAATCATCTAAAGTTGATGCCTTATCTCTTTTTGATAATTTTTTGCCATCAATAGTATGTATCAAAGGTATATGGGCAAAAGATGGTAGTTCCCATTTCATAGCGTCATATATTTGTATTTGTTTAAAAGTATTTATTTTATGATCATCACCTCTAATTATATGTGTCATATTCATTTGATGATCATCTACAGAAGCAGATAAATTATATGTAGGTGTACCGTCATTTCTCAAAATAACAAAATCTTCTATAGTTTTATTTTCTATTTCAACATTGCCTTGAACTAAATCTTTCAATATTGATTTTCCTTCTATTTTACTTTTAAACCTTATTACTGGGTGAATATCTTTTGGAGCTTCTTTTTCATCTTTATTTCTCCATTTCCTATCATAAACATACGGTATTTTTTTTTGTTTTGCTCTTTTTTTTGTTCATCGATTTCTTCATTTGAACAATAGCATTTATAGGCAAAGCCATTTTTTAATAATTCGTTAGCAACTTTTATATGGTCGTCAATTTTTTTTGATTGAATATATTCTTCACCATCATGATCTATGCCAATCCATTTAAGAGATTGTATAATTTGATTTTTATACTCATCTTTTGATCTTTCTTTATCTGTATCTTCAATTCTTAAATAAAAATTTCCATTTTGGTTTTTTGAATATAACCAGTTGAATAATGCTGTCCTTATCCCACCAATATGTAAAGGCCCAGTAGGGGAAGGAGCAAATCTAGTCGCTACTTTCTTCATCCTATTTATTTAGACTATTTTTCTAGAAGTTTCTATATAAAGATACTAATACACCTTGAACTTTTACTCTATCTGGTCCAAAAATTTTTGTTTCGTAATTTTTATTTGCACTTTCTAAAGCTACAACTTTTCCTTTTTTTCTAATTCTTTTTAACATTGCCTCATGTTCATCAATTAAAGCAACAACAATTTTTCCATTATCTGCAGTATCTGTCCTTTTAATTATAACTGTATCACCCTCATGGATACCAGCATCAATCATTGAGTCACCTTGTACCTTAAGGCCAAAATAATCACCGTTTTTTTCTAAATTACTTGGAAGTGGGATTCTTGAAACTTCGTTTTGAATAGCTTCAACTGGTGTTCCTGCTGCAATTTTTCCCAAAACAGACACTTCATTTTCATCAGAAAATGATTTTTCATCATCTAAGCCACCTTTTATAACGCTTGGTGAAAAATTATTATATATATCATTTGCAGAGGCAGTTTCTGGTAATTTAATTACTTCAAGAGCTCTAGCTTTATGAGCTAATCTTTTAATAAATCCTCTTTCCTCTAAAGCACTAATTAGTCTATGAATTCCCGACTTTGACTTTAAATTTAATGACTGTTTCATTTCTTCATATGAAGGGGATACACCGGAACTTCTCAACTTCTTGTTGATAAATAAAAGCAGGTTTTTTTGTTTTTTTGTTAACATAAGAACAAATATCGTACAAAACATGTTCTACAAAAGTTCTCTACAATTCACAATAGTAAAAAAGCTAGTAAAATAGTGGATTATTTGACTAAAGAACAGAAAAAATAGAATTATTATCTAAATTTTTTAAAAGTGATTCACCAATTAAAAATGTTTTGATAGATGTTTTGTTTGAGAGTTCTAAAAGTTCATCTTTTGTTTTAATGCCACTTTCAGAAATTAATGGACCAGGGTGATCAACTAAAACATTATAAATATCAAAAGTTGTATTTATGTCAGTTTTTAAAGTTTTTAAATTTCTATTATTTATTCCAATTAAAGCATCTTTAAATCTTAACGCACTCTTAGCTTCTTCAATAGTATGAACTTCAACAATTACTGACATGTTTAATTTAAGTGCTTCATTATATAAATCATCAGCAAGTTTATCACTAACACCTGCTAAAATAATTAATATAGCATCAGCTCCGTAACTTTTAGCTAAAGGTATCTGAAATTTATCTACAAAAAAATCTTTACACAGAATTGGTAATTTAATTTTTTGTTTAATTTTGCTAATATGCATCATATTTCCAAGAAAAAAATCTTCCTCAGTTAAAACCGATAAACAAGTAGCTTTATTATCATTATATATTTTTGCTATATTAACAGGATCATAATTTTTTATAATTACACCAGCTGAAGGACTTGCTTTTTTAATTTCAGCGATAACTGAAAATTTATCTTCTTTAACATTATTTTCAATTTTTTCTTTAAAATTAATAAATGATTTATTTGAACTGATTGTTTCATCTAATGAATCAAGTGAAATAGTTTTTTTTAGATTTACTATTTTCTCATTTTTCTTTTGAATTATTTTTTCAAGAACATTTTCAGCCATTTTGAATTTTTTCTAAATATTTAATAACTTTATTTGATAAAATATGTTCCCTTGCATTATTATAAGCATCGGCAAATTTGACATGAGTTTCATTTACAATTAGACCTGCGGCAGCGTTTAAGCAAACAGCCTTAGAAAAATCATTATCTTCACCTTTGAATATATTTATCATTTTATCGGCATTAAATTTTGCATCATTACCAATTAAATTATCAAATTTATCCGCATTTATATTTAATTCCATTGGATTAATTGTAATTTCAGAGATCTTATTATCTTTTAATTGAATGACATTAGTTTTGGCATAAGGTGAAATTTCATCTAATCCATCCTCACTATTTACAATCCATGCAAATTTAATATCTAAATTATTTAAAGCATTTGCAAATATTTTTAAAAGTTTTTGATCAAAGACACCTACCACTTGTCTTTTTACTAGAGCAGGGCTACTTAAAGGTCCGATCATATTAAATATAGTTCTTTTTCCAATTTTTTTCCTAGTTGGACCAACAAATTTCATTGCACTATGATAATTAGGTGCAAACATAAAACCAAAATTATTTTTATTAATCTGATCTTCAATTTCTTTTGGTTCCAGATTTATTTTAATATTTAAAGCCTCTAATACGTCACCAGATCCACATTTAGATGATACTGCTTTATTACCATGTTTAGCTACTTTAATACCCATACTTGCAAGTAAAAGTGCAGATGCTGTAGATATATTAAGTGTATTCATACCATCTCCACCGGTACCACATGTATCAACACAATTTTCTACTTTTACTCTTTTAGACTTATTTCTCAGAACAAAAACTCCACCTGCTATTTCATCTGAAGCTTCACCTTTAGCTGATAAAAGTGTTAAAAAATCAAATATTTCTTGGTCTTCAGCTTTGCCTTCCATCAACAATTTAAAAGCTGATTTACTCTCTTCAAAAGATAAATTTTCTTTACTCTTAATTTTTTCTATAAATTTTTTCATTATTTTTAAATTTTAATAAAGTTTTTTAAAATTTTAATACCTATCTTAGTTTTAATACTTTCGGGATGAAATTGCACTCCATGAACGTGGTAATTTTTGTGTCTTACACCCATGATTAACCCATCTTTGGTTTCAGCAGTAATTTCAAGATCTTTGGATAGTGTTTTTTTATCAATAATTAAGCTATGGTAACGAGTTGCTTCAAAAGTTTTAGGAAGATTTTTTAATATACCAGTTTTTTTTGATATTATTTTACTCGTTTTTCCATGCATCAACTTTTTTGCCTGTACAATCTTAGAACCAAATATTTGACCTATTATCTGATGACCCAAACAAACCCCAAATATAGGTAATTTTTTATATAAAGATTTTACAATTTTTAGACAATTACCTGATTGATTAGGATTACCCGGTCCTGGTGATATTACAATTTTATTATACTTTCTTTTTAATATCTCTTCTGATGTAATTTGATCATTTCTAATTACATCAACATTGACTTTTAAAGATGACAAATAATGATAGAGATTAAATGTAAAACTATCGTAATTATCAATTAAAATTATTTTTTTCATTTTAATGCACTTATTAGGGCTTTAGCTTTATTTACAGTTTCCTCATACTCTTTTAAAGGTTTACTATCTGCTACAATACCAGCTCCTGCTTGAACATAAAATTTATCATTTTTGGCAACCGCTGTTCTTAAAGCTATACAGGTATCGAATTCACCGTTAGCGGAAAAATAACCAATCCCACCTGCATAAACTTTTCTTTTAGTTATTTCTAGTTCATCAATAATTTCCATAGCTCTTATTTTAGGAGCCCCCGAAACAGTTCCTGCAGGAAAACCAGCTAAAAGCGATTTAAACTTTGAAAATTTTTTATTATATTTACCAATAACATTAGAAACTATATGCATTACATGTGAATATCTCTCGATTATAAAACTTTCAGTTACTTTGATAGTATTTATTTTTGAAACCTTACCAGCATCATTTCGTCCTAAATCTAATAACATTAAATGTTCAGAAAGCTCTTTTTTATCTTTAAGAAGATCTTTTTCGTAAAAAAGGTCTTCTTTTTTTGTTCTACCTCTTGGTCTAGTTCCTGCTATTGGCCGTACTGTAATTTTATTATCTCTAAGTCTTACTAATATTTCAGGACTTGCTCCAATAATTTGAAAATCATTAAAATTAAAAAAAAACATAAAAGGAGAAGGATTTGTTACTCTAAGTTTTTTATAAATATCTATTGGTTTTTTTGTTAGTTTAGCCTCAAATCTTTGACTTAAAACGACCTGAAAAATATCACCTAATTTAATATATTTTTTTGCTTTATTAACCATATTTAAAAATTTATTTTTAGATGTGTTTGATTTAACAATAATATCTTTAGATTTTTGACTTATTTTATTATCAATACTCTTAATAGATGATTGAATAACTAATCTATAAAGATCAGTTTTTATCTCATCATATTTTTTTTGATAATTTATAATTTTTTCATCCTTAAAAATATTTGATATATAAAATATTTCTTTTTTTAAATTATCATGAATTACAAGAGTTCTTGGTCTAATAAGTCTTACATCTGGTAAGCTAAGATCATTTTTACAACTATTGGGAATTTTTTCTATATATCTAATCGTGTCATATGAAAAATACCCAGAAATTAACGAACAAATTTTTGGTAAATTTTTCGGTGTTTCAAATTTAAAATTCTCAATTATTTTTTCAATCAAATATTCTGGTTTTTCTTTTAATTTAATCTTCTTATTTTTTTTGATTATGTAAGAACTTTTGTTATTAAATTCCCATATTTTATCAGGATTCTTTCCGAATATGGTGTATCTTCCTTTGATCTTGCCTTTTTCTACAGACTCAAACACAAAGCTATTTTTTTCAACTAAAAAATTATCAATTAAATTTAAAACTTCATCATCATTTTTAACTTTTTTTGAAGTATAGATTATTTGATTTTTATTGCTTCTGTGTCGTAGCTTAAAATCCTTGAAGCTTCGATTAATTATCATTGATAAAAATTTTTGACTCGTTGAATTGTTTTTTGGTTCAAAGTAACATCATATTTGTCATTTAAAAGAATGTCATAAGATCTTAAAATACTTTGTTTAGTATTTGAATTTTGTTTTCCCAAATTATTATTATAATTATCTTCAGTAAAACCTACTATTTCAAATTTTTTAATTTTAGCTAAATAGATATTATTTTGTTCATCATTAATTAGTGTAAATGATTTTTCTGGTAAGGAATAAAGAAGTTTTACTGCATTAATTTCAAATTTTTTATTATCTCTTACTGAATTAATAGTAATTGTACTTATATTATTCTGGCTCATTTCATCAAATTTTTCATTTGTGAAATTTTTATTTGTAATTTGATCAATCAAATTTTTATTATAATCGAATTTATTTTTTTGATGAATTAATTGTATGATTTCAGCTTTTGTTTCGGTATCGCTAAGATCAGGAGTTCTTTCTTCAGATTTATTTATTTTATATAGAATATATTCGTTTTCATTTTCAAATATGTCAAATGGACTATTTTTAAGTTCAAATATTTTTTTTTCTATTTGATCTTTATCTTCGGAAAATCTAAAATTTTTTATAGTAGTAGATTTTATGTTAAGTCCGTTTATTATAGTTTTAAAATTAACATCATTAGATATATCTATCTCAATTTGATCAATTTTATCAAAAAAAGCTTGATTAAATTCGTCTACACCCAATAAATTTTGAGGTGTAATTTTAGCATAACTAAAATCAAGATAATCAATTTTTAATAGATCTTCATTTTCTTTTATAAATTTTTCCATATCTACATCAGATATATCCTCTTTTTTTGAGTAAAAATCATTTAAGTCAATAAATTCAATATTGAGTTTTTTGTTTTCTTCTTCATATAATTTCTTTACTAAAAATCTTGGTGATACAGTTCCAGCACCTATATAATCAAACAAATTTTTTTGTTCTTCTCTATCTTTTAATCTTTTTTCAAATTGAGCTGCAGACAAGTTATTTTCTAACAAAAATTTTTCATATTTAACTCTTTGAAAAATACCGTTTTCATCTAAAAAATTCTTATTGCCTTTAATTTTTTTTAGCAATGTATTTTGGGTAATTGAAATATTAAATTTATTAATCTCTAGATTAAGCAATTTAGTAGAAATTAAACCTGATAACAATTCTTCAATTATATTTTGGTCTAAATTATCTCTTATGGTTTCAGTTGGTATTTTTGATTGATTTATATGATCAATAAAATCTTGGGTAGATATATTTTCTTTATTAATCTTAGCAATACTATTTGTATTTCCTGAACTGAAAACACTTCCCATACCCCAAAAAACAAAAGGTATAATAATTATTCCAACTAAAATACCTGCATATCTTGATTTAGCAAATTTTCTAAAACTTCCAATCATATCTATAAATTTATTGATCTATAAAAAGCAAAGCTATAAATTAAAAATATCCTTATGACAAATAAATATATGTATTTTATAGCTAATTGGAAAATGTATGGAAATATAAAATCGTTAAATACATTAAATAAAGTTATAAAATTTTCAAAATCAAAGGAAATTAAGAAAGGAAGATTGATATATTGCCCACCCTTTACTTTAATTATTCCTTTTTTTAAAAAATTCCAAAATTGTTTAATTGATATTGGTGGGCAGAATTGTCATGAAAATGATGATTATGGTCCTCACACAGGATTTATTAATTCTAAAATGTTAAAAAATAGCGGAGCTAATTATGTGATAATTGGTCACTCAGAAAATAGAGAAAAAGGCGAAACAAATAAACTTATTAATCAAAAAATTAAAAGTGCAATTCGAGCAAAATTAAAAGTGATATTATGTATCGGAGAAACTCTAGAGGAAAAAAATAAAGGCAAAACTAAACTAATTTTATCTAAACAAATCAAACTTTGCTTAGATAAGATTAATAAAAAAGCGACTCTTTTTATAGCTTACGAACCAGTTTGGTCTATTGGCACTGGCAAAATTCCAAAAACTAAAGAACTTGAGAACACCATTAGATTTATAAAAAGTAAATTTAAAAAAAAAATGCCTAAAATACTCTACGGCGGATCAGTTAATCCTAAAAATATATATAATTTAAAAATGATCAAAGATCTTGATGGATTTTTGATTGGTGGAGCATCACAAAATTCAAAAAATTTTATTGATATAGTAAAAAAAACATATAATTAACCACAATGGAAAATATATTATTAATTCTGAATATTGTCTTTGCATTTATTTTAGTTATTTTAGTTTTAATGCAAAAATCAGAGGGTGGAGCACTAGGTATAGGTGTCTCACAAGAAAGTTATATGTTTTCAAGAACTGCTGGAAATTTCATGACAAAAGCAACAGCGGTAATAGCTACATTATTTATAATTTGCAGTTTAGCTTTAACTATTGTTTCAAGAGGTGAACTAACTCCAACTGGCTCTGTTTTGGATACTGTTGAAGAAAATTCTGAAGATACACCCACAATTCCAGAAAATAATAATTAATACTTTTCAAATACTTTTTTATTCGCTATAAGATACTTCCATGGCGCGATATATATTTGTCACTGGCGGCGTGGTTTCTTCTTTAGGTAAAGGACTCTCTTCTGCATCCCTTGCATATTTGTTACAATCAAGAGGTTATAAAGTTCGATTAAGAAAACTAGATCCATATTTAAATATAGATCCTGGAACCATGAGTCCGTTTCAACATGGTGAAGTATTTGTAACAGATGATGGCGCGGAAACAGATTTAGATTTAGGTCATTATGAAAGATTTTCGGGAGTTACTGCAAAAAAAACTGATAATATAACAACTGGAAAAATATATAGTGATGTTTTGAGTAAAGAGAGAAAAGGTTTTTATCTTGGAAAAACAGTTCAAGTTATTCCCCACATCACAGATAGAATAAAAGAATTTATTAAATATGACACTTCTAATGAGGATTTTGTCATATGTGAAATAGGAGGCATTGTTGGTGATATAGAAAGTTTACCTTTTGTAGAAGCAATAAGACAATTCTCAAATGATATTGGAAAGAAGAATGCTTTATTTATTCATTTAACTTTGGTTCCTTATTTAAAAGCTTCAGACGAAATTAAAACTAAACCTACACAACATTCTGTTAAGGAATTAAGAAGTATCGGTGTTCAACCTGATATTATAATTTGTAGATCAGAAAGACCTATACCTATAGAACACAGAAAGAAAATATCTTTGTTTTGTAATGTTGATATTAAAAATGTAATTGAAACAGTAGATGTAAAAACTATTTATGAAGCACCCATAAGTTTTGCAAAAGAAAAATTAGATATTCAGGTTTTAAATTATTTTAAACTTAAATCTAAAAAACCTAATAATTTAAATCCATGGAAAAAAATAACTAAAATTACTCTTAATACAAAAAAACAGGTTAATATTGCTATTATTGGCAAATACGTAGAATTAAAAGATGCATATAAATCTTTAGATGAAGCCCTCACTCACGGAGGAATTTCCAATAACCTTAAAGTAAATTTAGTTAGAATAGATTCTGAAAAATTAAAAGTTTCAGAGATCAAAAATAAACTTAAAAATGTTTCAGGAATTTTGATTCCGGGTGGATTTGGTAAAAGAGGAACAGAGGGAAAAATTGCAGCAATAAAACATGCAAGAATTAACAAGATACCATTCCTTGGAATTTGTTATGGAATGCAAATGGCTATTATAGAATTTGCAAGAAATAAATTAAAAATCAAAAAAGCAACTTCATCTGAATTTGACAAATCTGGTATTCATATCATTGGCCTAATGCATGAGTGGGAGAAAAGTGGGAGAAAAGTTAGAGGCACAGACAAAGATCTTGGTGGAACAATGAGACTTGGTTCTTATGATGCAATATTATTAGATAAATCAAAAATTAGAGATATTTATAAGTCTAGATTGATAAAAGAAAGACACAGACATAGATATGAGGTTAATATTTCTTATAAAGAAAAATTTGAGAAGAAAGGATTAATATTTTCAGGATTATCGCCTGATAATAAGCTTCCTGAGATAATTGAACTTAAAAATCATCCTTGGTTTATAGGAGTTCAGTTTCATCCTGAATTTAAATCTAGACCTTTGTCGCCACATCCTTTATTCTCTTCGTTTATCAAAGCAGCAAAAAATCATAGATGAGTGCGATTAAAGTAAATTGTGAAAATATAGAAATTTCAAATAATAATAAAATTTGTATAATTGCTGGTCCCTGCCAACTTGAAACAGAGCAACATGCAATGGATATGGCCGGAAAAATTCAAGAAATAACAAAGAAATTAAATTTAGGTTTCATTTATAAAACGTCTTTTGATAAAGCTAATCGAACAAGTTTAAAAAGCACAAGAGGTGCTGGGTTAGAGTCATCTTTACCGGTGTTTGATAAAATTAAAAAGGAATTAAAAGTACCGATTTTAACTGATATCCATAATACTGAGCAATGTGCAGTAGTTTCGAAGCACGTCGATGTTTTACAAATACCAGCATTTCTTTGTAGACAAACAGATTTATTAATAGCTGCAGCTGAAACAAATAAAATTATAAATGTAAAAAAAGGTCAGTTCTTAGCACCTTGGGATATGGTTAATGTGACAAAAAAAATTTCAGATAGTGGAAATAAAAATATTCTAGTAACAGAAAGAGGAGCAAGCTTTGGTTACAACACCTTAGTCTCTGATATGAGATCTTTACCAATTATGGCTAAGAATGGTTATCCAGTTATATTTGATGCAACTCATTCTGTACAACAACCAGGAGGCCTTGGAGAAAAAAGTGGAGGTCAAAGAGAATTCGTTGAGTATTTAGCAAGGGCTGCAGTTGCTGTTGGTGTTGCTGGTGTTTTTATAGAAACACATCAAGATCCAGAGAATGCTCCATCTGATGGACCAAATATGTTACCGTTAGATAAATTAGAAAATTTATTAAAAAAACTTTCAGATATAGATAACCTAATAAAGAATTAGTGAGTAAAATTTTAAAAGTTAAAGCTCGTCAAATTTTTGATAGTAGAGGAAATCCTACTGTAGAAGCAGAGGTTTTTACAAAAAAAAATAGTGCCTCAGCAATTTGTCCCTCTGGAGCATCTACAGGTTCTTATGAGGCATTTGAAAAAAGAGATAAAAATAATAAGAAATATTTAGGTAAAAGTGTTTTATCTGCAGTAAATTTAGTTAATAAAAGAATATCAAAAAAATTAAAAGGTCAAGATGTTCATGATCAAGAACGTATTGATACACTAATGATTAATCTAGATGGAACAAGGCAAAAATCTAAATTTGGTGCAAATTCAATCTTAGCAGTATCTATGGCTGTGAAAAAACTTTCAGCTATTGAAAAAAAAATACCACTATATAAAAATTTTTTTATAAAAAATAATTTTAAATTACCTTATCCTTTAATGAATATAATTAATGGAGGTGTACATGCAAATAATGGTTTGAGGATTCAGGAATTCATGATTAGACCTGACCGAGCTCGAAGTTTTTCTGAGGCAATGAGGATGAGCTTCATTGTAATAAAAAATCTAAGTAAATTGATTAAGCAAAAAAAACTGTCCACATCTGTTGGAGACGAAGGCGGTTTTGCGCCTATGATTAATGATAATAATAAAGCACTAGATTTAATTGTAAATGCAATAAAAAAATCAGGCTTTGTTAATGGTAAAGATATTTCTATATGTCTAGATGTAGCTGCAAATGAACTTTATGAAAAAAATAAATATTCCATTCACTCAAATAAATATGTTTCAGTAGATAAATCTATACAACAATACAAAAAAATGGTTAAAAAATATAAAATAAAATCGATTGAAGATCCTTTTTCTGAAAATGATTGGTTGTCGTGGAATAAATTAATGAAATCCTTGAAAAAAATTCAAATAGTTGGGGATGATCTTTATGTTACTAATTTAGAGAGGTTAAAAAAAGGATTTTTAAATATTTCTTCAAATGCAATTTTGATAAAACTTAATCAAATCGGAACAGTTTCGGAAACCATAGATGTTATAAAATTTGCACAGATAATAGGTTTTAAAACTATTATTTCTCATAGGTCTGGAGATAGTGAAGACACATTTATAGCTGATTTAGCTGTTGGAACTAATTCAAATCAAATTAAAACCGGATCTTTGGCAAGATCTGAAAGAGTAGCTAAATATAATCAATTAATTCGTATAGAAGAAGAGCTTGGAAAAAAAGCCAGAATGAATAAGATTCATTAATGCTTAAAAGATTAAAAAAAAACTATTTTTTATTAATTTCTTCATTTCTTATTATCTATATTTCATTCAATCTTTTAACTGGCCAAAGAGGATTGATTTCATACTTTGAGAAAAAAAACTTATTAAAAAGTCTTAAAAATGAACAATTTCAAATAAAAAACAAAATTCAGGACTTGGATTTTAAAAATTCACTACTAAGTGACAATCTCGACCTTGATTATATAGAAACTTTAATTAGAGAGAGATTTCTATTTGGTGATAAGAATGAGATAATTTATATAATAAAAAATAATGACACAAAAAATTAGACCTAGACATCCAGAAAAAGTAAAAAATCCAATCAATCCAATTAAAAAAAAACCAGACTGGATTCGATCAAAATTAATTAATAGTAAAGAATTTTTTACTACAAAAACTGTAGTCAACAAAAGTAATCTTGTTACTGTATGCCAAGAAGCCAATTGCCCAAATATAACAGAGTGTTGGAGTAAAAGACATGCTACTTTTATGATAATGGGTGACACATGCACTAGAGCTTGTGCATTTTGTGATGTTAAGACTGGTAAACCTGAAAAATTAGATCCATTTGAAGATATCAAAATAGCTAATGCAGTTAAAAAACTGAACTTAAGACATGTAGTTATCACTTCTGTTGACAGAGATGATTTACCAGATGGTGGATCAAATCATTTTAAAAAAGTAGTTGAAACTACTAGAAAAAAAAATCCAGATACTACAATTGAAGTTTTAACCCCCGATTTTTTAAGAAAAGGAGATTCCTTTAAAAGATTACTTGAAGCAGATTTAGACGTATTTAATCATAATATTGAAACTGTGCCGAGACTTTATTTAAAAGTTAGACCAGGGGCACGGTATTTTGCATCTCTAGAACTTCTTAAAAATGCAAAAAAAGATAACAGTAAAGTATTTACTAAATCTGGAATAATGGTTGGTCTCGGAGAGGAACACGATGAAATATTACAAGTTATGGATGATTTAAGATCTGCAAATGTAGATTTTATTACAATTGGTCAGTATCTTCAACCATCTATCAAACATCATCCTCTTGAAAGATATTATCATCCTGATGAATTTAAAGAATTAGAGTTAACTGCAAAATCAAAAGGGTTTCTTTTAGTTTCATCATCGCCCCTAACTAGATCTTCTTATCATGCTGATGAGGATTTTGCTAAACTCAAACAAAATAGAATTAATAGTCATTAATGCCTAAAGCTTCAGTTAAGCGATTAATTGAATGTAAAAAAGAGGACTTAATTAAATTAGTTTTAGATATTGAAAAATATCCAGAGTTTGTTCCATTTTGTTTTGATGCTAAAGTTTATGAAAATAAAAATGAAGGTGATTTAACAAAAATAATAGCAGATTTAACTATTGGAAAAGGACCATTTAAAGATACTTATAAAAGTGATGTGGTTTTTGACAAAAACAAAGATACAATATTTGTCAAAAATATTAAGGGTCCTTTAAATCATTTGTCTAATAATTGGACATTTACTGATAAAAAAAATGGAATTACGGAAATTACTTTTGATATTGACTTTGAAATTAAAAATAAATTTTTGAATTCATTGATGGTTGTTTCATTTCAATTTGGATTAGAGAAAATAGCTGATGCATTCCAGAAGAGAGCAGAAGAGCTATTTGGCAGCTCTAAGAATTAAATTTAAAGCTTTTCTAACCGTGGCTTTTTGTATTGAAGATCTGTTTTTGGCTTTAAATAGGCATTTATTAACTTGTATTTTAATACCTTTTTTAACTCCAATATAAACTAGACCAACAGGTTTTTCTTTAGTGCCACCTTTTGGTCCTGCAATACCAGTGATTGAAACATTGATGTTAGCTTTAGATATTTTAGATAAATTTTTAACCATTGCTGAACAGCATTCATGACTTACAGCACCATACTTTTTAATAATATTTTTATTTACTTTTAAAATCTTAATTTTTGCTTGGTTAGAGTAGGTGACAAGACCTAAATTAAAAACTTTTGATGCACCACTAATCGAAGTAATAGAGCTAGCCAATAATCCTCCTGTACATGATTCTGCAAATGAAATTTTAAGTTTTTTTTTGGCCAGTAATTTTATTAAAGTTTTCATTGAATAAAATAGTTTTTGAAAATCATAAAACAAATTAATGATAAAACAACATAAAAACCTGCACAAATATCATCCATAATTACACCAAAACTATTTTTAAATTTTTTATCAAAAAAATTTACAGGAAATGGTTTTGCTATGTCAAAAAATCTAAATAAAATAAAACAAGCAACATAAAAAATAATTGCTTCATCATAAGATTTTTCTGTTCCATGCGAAATCTCATACATGTATATTGGTATAGATTGACCAATAAACTCATCAATAACTACCTCTTTTGGATCTTTGTTTGTAATATCTCTAATATGTATCGCGACTGATATAAAAGAAAAAAAAAAGATAATTATTAGAAATGAAAATATTATAATTGGAGACAAATTTATTACATGAAAAAAAATATATAATAAGATCACTGTTGCCAAAGACCCAAAAGTACCAGGAATTTTTGGAATACTTCCAATTCCAAACATTGTAACAAATAAGGTATTAATTTTTTTAATCATATTTTGTAATAGATATTATTACTTCACAAGCAATAGCCTTTTCTTTTCCTATCAAACCTAATTTTTCTACTGTTTTACCTTTTAAATTAATTTGATCTTTATTTAATTTAGTAAGCTTTGAAATTGATTTAATTATTTTATTTCGATATTTTGAAACTTTAGGTTGCTCACAAATTAAATTAATATCAAGATTATTAATTGAAAAATTAGATTTATAAAGATTCTTTATAATAGGGACCAACATTTTTGGGGATCTTATATTCTTAAATTTTTTTATATTTGGGAAATAAGTCCCAATATCTTTTTTTCCGGTAGCACCTAAAATTGCATCAGTAATAGCATGCAAAATCACATCTCCATCGGAATGTCCTTTTAGACCTGAATGAAAAGGAATTTTTACACCACCAAGAAAAAGTTTTTTATTCTTTATTAACTTGTGAATATCAAAACCTATACCAAAATAAGTTTTTGATATATTAATATCATTAAAGAAAGTAATCTTATTATTTTCATTTTCTCCAGGTATAAATTTAATTTTATAATTATTGTTTATAAATAGTGTTGCTTCATCACTTATCTTATTTTTTTCATCTGTTGCAAGGCTATATAATTCTTTAAATCTAAAAGCTTGTGGGGTTTGAGTTAATAAAGAATTTTTTTTATTCAGATTAAATATTTTATTTCGTACTTTATATTTAATTGAGTCTTTTGATGAAACTACTGGAACTACAGCTATATTTTGTTTTAAATTTTCTAACAATCTTTGAAGTAATTTTATGGAAAAATTAGGTCTTGCTGCATCATGTATGAATACATTTTTTGGTTTATATTTTTTAAGGTACTTTAATCCTATTAAAGAGGAGTCTGATCTCTCTTTTCCACCTTTAATTACACTAATTGATTTAGGATAATTTTTTTTTTTTAAATGATTTAAGTTATTAGTTACTATTAAAATTTTTTTAAAAAGCTTAGAATTTAATGATTTTTCTACGGAGTGATCTATAATCTCTTTATTTTTGTAATTGCAGAATTGTTTAGCTTGATTTTTATGAAATCTCTTACTTTTTCCTGCAGCTAGTATTACAAAATAGTTGTTCATTTATATAAATGCTATAATTCTAAATTATGTTAGAATTTTTGAAAAAAAATATATTCATTATTATTCTATCTAGTATCACACTATTCATTGGTTTTTTAACATTTTTAACATTCATAGATAGAAGTTTTATTGAATTAAATCAAAATAATTTACAATTTTTATTAATTCTAAATATTTTATTACTTTTTTTATTATTTATATTTATCTTTATTGAAATAAAAAAATCTATAAAAAATGATATAGATAAAGATGGTCTTACATCAAATAAAAAATATATTACTTATTTTTCATTATTTACTCTTATACCATCAATTTTAATTTCAGTATTTTCATTATTTCTTTTCTCATTTGCACTAGAGAAATATTTTGACAAAAAAGTAACAACAGTTGTTAATAACTCATACGAACTTGCTAAAAATTATGTTCAGGAGGTAAGAAATAAAGTTGAAGCTGATATAGTTTTAATAGCTTTTGATACTAATAAAAGTGCTAATTTTTTAAATAACAATGAAAATGAATATCTAAGATTTTTAAGAACACAAAAATTAATTAGAGGAGTAGATGAAATCCATATAATTGATAAAAATAAAACTTTGTTATTTTCATCTGAGGAAAGAAATAGATATAAAGCCCCTGTCGATAAAGCACTTAATCTAGTTTTAGAGGATGATAGACCACTTAAGATCATAGATACAGCTAATAATAATTCAGCTGCAATAATAAAGTTACAGGCTTTTGATAATAGATTTTTATATGTAGTAAAATTTTTAGATGAAAATATTTCAAATTATTTATCAGAGTCTCAAGAAGCCATAAATTTTTATTATACAGTTGAGGAAAGAAGTACAGGTATAAAGATTTCATTCATATTAATTTACATAATAATAGTTTCATTACTTTTGTTCATTTCTATTTCTATCGCTATTAGATTTTCATCAAGATTTTTTAGATCTATCAATAATTTAATTTTAGCTTCAACTGAAATTGGACAAGGAAATTTAAATACCAAAGTTCCTGAAATAAGAACAGACAAAGATATGGAAATTTTGAATAAAAATTTTAATTCGATGATAAATAGATTGAGAAACCAGCAATCCAAATTAATTATTAATGAAAGATATAAAGCATGGGGGAATTTAGCAAGGAAACTTGCTCATGAAATTAAAAATCCATTAACACCAATTCAATTAACTATTGACCGAATAAAAGATAAATATTCGGATAAAATTTCAATTGATGATCAAGCTAATTTTAGAGAAAATTTAAAAATTATAAATAATCAAATTAAACAAATTGAAAATTTAGTAAATGAATTTTCGGATTTTGCTAGAATGCCAAAACCAATTTTTAAAAAAAATGATCTAATAAAAATTTTAAATGAAAATATAAAATTATTATCTGAGTTAGATAAATCTATTAAAATAGAGCTACTAACAAATAAGAAAGATTCTTTTTTGAGTTGTGATAAAGAACAGATCGCAAGAGTTTTTTTTAATTTGATAAAGAATTCAATTGAAAGTATTCAACAAAAAGCAGAAAAAAACCCTGATTTTAATAAAAAAATAGTAATTGAAATTAATGATAATAATGACCATATTAAAATTACTTTAATTGATAATGGTATTGGTTTTAATAATTTAGATAAAAATATTAATGAAATTTTGAGTCCTTATTTTACCACAAAAAAAAATGGTACAGGATTAGGTTTATCAATAGTTAATAAAATCATAAATGATCATAATGGAGAACTTGAATTTTTTTCAGTGAATGATGGTGCAAAAATAGAAATTAATTTTAAAAAAAATGGCGATAGAAATATTAATAGTAGATGATAACTCAGATATAAGAAATATCTTGAATGAATTAATCATTGACGCTGGTTATAAAACTAGAATTGCTGCAAATTATAATCAAGCTTTATCTGAAATTGATAAGAAGATGCCTGATGTTGCTATTTTAGATGTAAAATTAGATAAAGGTGATAATGATGGTATTGAGCTATTATCACATATTAAATCTAAAAATAAAGATGTACCTGTGATAATAATTACAGGTCATGCAAATATAGAATTAGCAGTAAGCTCATTAAAGCATGGTGCTTTTGAATTTATTGAAAAACCGTTTGATCAGGCAAGATTATTAAATTTTATTAAAAGAGCTGTTGAAAATTTAAACTTAAGATCACAAAATAAAGATTATGAAAATAAATTATTTTATTCTTATGATTTAATTGGAGATAGTAAAAATATTTCAACCATAAGAGAACAAATTGATAAAATTTCGATTACAGAAAGTAGAATAATTATTAATGGTCCATCAGGATCAGGTAAAGAATTAGTTGCAAGAAAAATTCACAAAAATTCAAAGAGAAGTAACAAACCATTTATCATTTTAAATGGAGCTCTTTTAGACTCAAATAAATATGAATTAGAATTATTTGGTGAAGAAAAAGAAAATGGATCTATATCATATGGTGCTTTAGAAAAAGCAAATGAAGGTACACTTTTAATTGATCAAGTTTCTGAAATACCTTTAGATATTCAATCAAAAATATTAAGAGTTTTAACTGATCAGAAATTTAAAAGACTAAATGGAAACAATGATATAAATGTTGATGTAAGAATTATTTGTTCTTCAAGTAAAGATTTAAAAGAAGAAGTTAAAATTGGAAATTTTAGAGAAGATCTTTATCATCGTCTTAATGTTTTTGAGATCATTATAAAATCTCTTAATGAAAGAATTTCTGATATTCCTTTATTAATTAAATATTTTTCAAAAAAAATTTCACAAAATTACAATATTAAAGAATTAGAAATTGATGAGAATGACAGCTATATTTTGAATCATAATTGGCATGGAAATGTAAGAGAATTAAGAAATCTTATAGAGAGAATAGCTATACTTCAGCCTGACACTAAAGAAAAAATATCTAATATTGTTAAAGAGTCTTTAAAAAATGATGATTTAGACAAGAAAATTACCGAGAATAGTCTATCTGTGCCATTAAAAGAAGCTAGAGAAAAATTTGAAAAAGAGTATTTAACAATTCAGTTAAAAAAATTTAATGGAAATATATCAAAAACTGCAAGTTTTGTGGGAATGGAAAGAAGTGCCCTTCATAGAAAACTTAAAGGCTTAGGGATTAAAGAATTTAATTAAATGAATATAATTATCTGTGGTGCTGGTAGGGTAGGTTATACAATTGCTAAATTATTAAGTGACCAAGGTCATTCTATTACTGTAATTGATCAGTCAAGTGAAGATATTCAAAAAATTAATGATAGTTTAGATGTAAAAGCAATCGTTGGTAAAGCTACATACCCATCAATATTAGAAAAAGCTAATGCACCAGAAACTGATATGATAATAGCTGTAACTAGAAATGATGAAATTAACATGCTTATATGCCAAATAGCATATTCAATTTTCAATATCCCAAAAAAAATTGCTAGAATTAGATCACAAGATTATTTAAACCCAAAATTTACAAGAGTATATAATAAAGAAAATTTACCAATAGATGTAATTATCTCACCAGAAATTGAAATAGCAAAATCAATTCAAAGAAAACTAGAAGCTCCTGGAGCTTTAGATAGTGTTCCTTTTGCTGATAATAAGATCAGATTACTTGAGATATTGATAAAAGATGATTGCAAATCAATAGGAATAAAATTAAACGAACTTACAAAAAAATATCCAAAACTTGAAGCTAATATAATTTCTATTAATAGAGATGGAAAATTTTTCATTCCTAAAAAAACAGACTCAGTTAAAAAAGACGATAAAATTTATGTAATCATAAACTCTTCTCAAATGGCAGAAACTTTAGAAGCTTTCGGACATGAGGAAAAAATATCTAAGAAGATACTTATAATTGGTGGTGGAAATATAGGATTTAATTTAGCGAAAAACATTGAGGAAACTTTAGAAAGTGTAAGAGTGAAAATTGTTGAAAAAAATAAAGAACGAGCAGAATATTTGGCTAATGAGTTAAATGATGCAATTGTAATCAATGGGAATGGACTTGATGAAGAGGTATTAACTGAAGCTAACTTAGGAGAGGCAGAAACAGTATTAGCTCTTACCAATGATGATGAGGACAATTTAATGGTTAGCGTTTTGGTAGAAAAATTTGCTAAAGACGAAAAAGATATTGATGATAAAAGAACAATGGCTTTGATTAATAAACCTAATTATTCACTTCTACAATCTTCATTAAAAATAGATGATTTAATTGATCCAAGAATGACAACAGTGTCTAGTATTCTAAAACATATTCACAAAGGTACAATTGAAAATGCATATACGATTTCAGATGGTGAATATGAAGTTATTGAAGCTGAAGTAATAGAAAATTCAGAATTAATTAATAAAGAGTTAAAAAAATCTAATTTACCAGAGGAAGTTAGAATTGGTGCAATTCTTAGAGATAGCAAAGTAATTATTCCAAGGTCAAATTTTGTTTTTAAGAAAGATGATAGAGTTGTTTTTATTGTAAAAAAGGACAACATATCATTTGTAGAAAATATCTTTAGATTAAGTTCTTTTTAAATTAATGTTCAAATTACAATTTAAATATTTGAGTTTTTTTTTTGGAATAATCTCAATTTTATCATTTTTTAATATTATTTATTCCTATTATCTTAACTTATATTTAAATCTTGATACATATTATTATAGTTTAATAATTTCATTTATATTTTCGATTATATTTTATAAGATTAAGCAAATTGAAATTAAATATTCTATTTTTGATAAAATTTTAACAGTTTTTTTTGGTTATATATTAATACCATTAATTTTAACAATACCTTTTTATTTTAGTATATATAATTTAACTTTTTTAGACTCTTATTTTGAGGCCATATCTGGATTTACGTCTACAGGTTTTACGATATTTGATAATATAAGAAATATTGATCAAAGCTTGATAATATGGCGATCCTCTACACAATGGATAGGAGGTCTTTATTTTTTATTTTCAATAATTTTTTTAATAGATATTTATGATGAAAATTTAAAAAAGACTCTTACTAACTTTATATCTTTTGATAGTTCAGAAGTCTTTAAACAAGCTTTAAAAATTTTTTTCTTATATTCAGTAATGACATTAATAATTTTTATTATATTAAATTTTTTATCAATAAGATCTTTTAATTCTTTAAATCTGGCTTTTACGCTTATTTCCTCGGGAGGTTTTTTGCCAGATAATGATCTTACAAATATAATTAAAGCTAATTCTCAAATAATTGTTTTATCAATACTAATGTTAACATCTTTTTTCAGTATTTTTTTTATTTATAATTTAATTTTTATTAAAAAAAAGAATGTAAATTTCTTTTATGAAGATTTACATCTAATTATTTATTATTTAGTAATTGTATCAATATTTTTTCTTTTTTTTAGTTTTAAAAGCGATTTTTCATTAAATCTTTTGTCTATCTCGAGTAGTATATCTAATATTGGTTTTTCTATAGATGCAAAACAGAGCAATTTACAATTTATTTATCTAATCTTGGTTATTATTGGCGGGTCTTTTTTTTCGACAAGTTCTGGTTTAAGATTTGTAAAGATTTATTCATTATTCAAATATTCACTTAATCAGATATTGTCATTTAGTCGACCAAAAAATATTTTTATGAATAAATTGATATTTACTAAAATAAATTTTGATTTTAATGAGATAAATAAATACTTTTTAACCTTATTGATTTTTATAATATCGTTAATTATTTTAACTTCTTTATTGAGTTTAAGTGGTATTGATTTCGAAAGCTCATTTAAACTATCAATTTTAACCTTAATGAATACTGTAAATTCTTCTATCTATGGTTTAGAAGAGTTTGATTTCAATAATCTTTATTTTCTTACTAAATATTATCTCATTTTATTCATGATTATTGGTAGAATAGAGTTATTAACAATTCTTTTACTTTTAAAAAAATTTCTTTTTAAAAACTAGCTTATTGATATATATGTATATTTCTTAAAGTTGCGCCCTTAGCTCAGCTGGATAGAGCATCGGTTTTCTAAACCGAGGGTCGTAGGTTCGAATCCTTCAGGGCGCGCCATTATTGTCCCTTTTTAATGTATTTAAGTGAAAATAATTTGCTTGACTGAAATTTGTCATTTTCATTTTCTCCAATAAATTTTCCTTGAAGACAGTTTTTGAACATGCTTAAATTATGAATATTCAAAAGTTATTTTGAATTATTTGTTAACAAATAAACAAACAGAGGAAGAAATATGTTTAAATACTTAAAACAATTAACTTCTTTAGTAGCAATGGTTGCTGTGTTGTTCACTTTTACAACAGAGTCTATGGCTGCTAAAAAATCTAAAACGCTTAAAAACACTCAAAAAAAGGGTTTTGTAAGATGTGGAGTATCTCAAGGTCTTCCAGGATTTTCTAACGCTGACGCTGCAGGAAATTGGACTGGAGTTGACGTTGATGTATGTAGAGCGGTTGCTGCTGCGGTATTAGGTGATGCAAATAAAGTTAAGTTTACACCACTAAGTGCTAAAGAAAGATTTACAGCTTTAACATCTGGTGAGATTGATATCTTATCAAGAAACACAACTTGGACTCTTTCTAGAGATGCTGATATCGGACTAACATTCGTAGGTGTTAATTTTTACGATGGACAAGGTTTCATGGTAAGAAAAAGTTCAGGTATTACTTCAACCAGCCAATTCAAAAATGGTATCTCAGCTTGTACAAATATTGGTACGACAACTGAGTTAAACATGAGAGACTTTTTTAATTCTAAAGGAATTTCTTATGAACCAGTTGCATTTGAAAAAGCTGACGAAGTTGTAGCTGCTTACGATGCAGGTAGATGTGATACTTACACTACTGATAAATCTGGTTTAGCTGCTCAGAGAACAAAGATGAAAAATCCTGACGAACACATTGTTCTACCAGAAACTATTTCTAAAGAACCTTTAGGACCAGTTGTAAGACAAGGTGATGCAGTTTGGGAAGATATCGTTAGATGGTCTTTGAACACTATGATTGAAGCTGAAGAATACGGCATTACATCAGCAAATGCAGACTCAATGAAAACTTCTGATAATCCTGCAATCAAAAGATTAGTTGGAGCTGAAGGAGAATTAGGAGCTGCTTTTGGACTAGATAATGACTGGAGTTTAAGAATTATCAAGCAAGTTGGTAATTACGGTGAAAGTTATAAGAGAAATATAGCTGATACTGGAATTTTACCAGACAGAGGTCCAAACCAATTATGGACTAAGGGCGGAATACTTTACGTTCCACCTGCAAGATAATTGAAGTTTAAGACATTTAAAAAGGGCTAGATTTTTCTAGCCCTTTTTTTTATAAACCCATATATTATTCCCATTGTGAATTTTAAACTTAAAGATATTGTTCCCCAGTTAATTACAGTAATTGCTGTAGTCTTAATCTTTGGCTTCTTTACTTATAATGCGCAAATTAATATGGAAAATAGGGGTATTGATTTTGGTTATGGTTTTTTATCTCAAGAGTCATCATTCGATGTTCAATTTTCCTTAATAGAATATGATGGATCACACTCTTATTTTAGAGCCTATTTAGTCGGTTTATTAAATACTATACTTGTTTCAGTGATTGGAATAATTATTGCAACTATACTTGGAGTAGTTGTTGGAGTTGCAAGATTATCACCAAACTATTTAATAAATAAATTTGCGGCTTTTTATGTTGAATTTTTTAGAAATATTCCATTATTGCTTCAAATTTTCTTTTGGTATTTTGCAGCCCTTAGAGCTTTACCACTTCCTCAAGATGCAGAAGCTATGTTTGGTGTTTTTTTCTTAACTATTAAAGGATTATATGTCCCGGCATTTATATGGGAAAATTTTAATATTTTCTTTTATTCAATTGTTGCAGCAATTATAGCAATTATCTTAATACGGGCACATGCAAAAAAAGTTCAGGCAAATCAAGGGAAACAAATTCCTGTTTTTTTAATATCATTAGGCTTAATTTTTGCTTTACCTATTTTAAGTTTTCTTATTGGAGGAGTAAGGCTTTCATTTGAAATTCCTGTATTAAAACAACTAGCTACAACATCATTTATATATGAAGGTGGCGTAAGTTTACCTCCAGAATTAATTGCCTTAACATTATCTTTGTCTTTATACACTGCTACTTTTATTGCAGAGTGTGTAAGAGCTGGTATTCAGGGTGTGGGTAAAGGTCAAAAAGAGGCTGCTGCATCTATAGGTCTTACTCCAAATCAAGTTCTTAAACTTGTTATAATGCCTCAAGCTTTAAGAATAATAATTCCACCAACAACAAATCAATATTTAAATTTAACTAAAAACTCCTCTTTAGCAGCTGCAATTGCTTATCCTGATTTAGTTTTAGTATTTGCTGGAACTGCTTTGATGCAAACTGGTAAAGCTATTGAAATAGTTTCAATAACAATGTTTACTTATTTAACCTTAAGTATCTCAATTTCAATATTAATGAATTGGTACAATAAAAGAATTGCAATACAAGAAAAATGATGTCTAAAATAAATTTTCTAAAACCTGACAAAAGAAATTTAAATACTTTTCTGTATTTAGGTTTTTCATTGTTTTTTATCAGTTTATTGGATGTTTCCTTAAATTCTTTTTTTAGAGTTAATTTAACAGGTTTTTTGCCTAATTTTTTAAGTTTTTTACTACCATTAATTTTAGGGTTCGTTGGACTTTATTTTATAAGAATAGAATTTAGTGGTATTAATAAATTAGATTTATTAAACAAGCATATAAATACAAATAATTTTAATGCTGTTCTATCTTTACTAATAATATTTGTCATTATTAAATCAATTCCACCAATACTTAGTTGGTTTGTAGTAGATGCTAGTTTTGCAGGTGACTCAAAAGATGTTTGTACTGGCACGGGTGCTTGTTGGACATATATAAAAGTTTGGATGAGAAGATTTATGTACGGAATGTATCCAAATGCTGAACAATGGAGAATAAATTTATCATTTATAGCTCTAGTTTTGCTCGGCTCTGTAGGATATTTTGCAACAGATAAATTTAAAAAATATTTAACCTTATATTACGTTGTAATTTACCCATTAATTGCTTTTTTGTTCATTTTTTTCTTTATTTCAGGCGGTCCTGTATTCTTTGATTTTTCATATGGAATTATTGCTGCAATACTATCTATAATTATTGGTTTTTTTATACCTAATAAATTTAAATTTTATTATTTTCTACTTGTTCCTATCGCACTTTATATTGTCTTAAAATATTTCATTTTTTATGAGGAAATGATTGAACTTGGAAAATTAGATGGGTTAAATTGGGTTGAAACGGGGGCTTGGGGAGGTTTATCTTTAACTTTTATAATTTCTTTCTTTTGTTTAATTTTCTGTTTTCCGATTGGTATGGCTTTTGCTCTCGGAAGAAGATCAGGTTATCCTTTAATTAGATATATTTCGATTGGCTTTATTGAATTTTGGAGAGGAGTTCCCTTAATAACAGTATTATTTATGTCAGCAGTAATGTTTCCAATGTTTTTACCTGAGGATTTTTTTATTGATAAATTGGTAAGAGCAATAATAGCAATTTCTTTATTTGAAGCAGCTTATGTAGCTGAGGTTATAAGAGGTGGTTTACAAGCCCTTCCGAGAGGTCAATATGAAGCTGCAAAATCTTTGGGCATGGGGTATTGGAAAATGCATATATTTGTAATTTTACCTCAAGCTTTAAAGTTAGTTATTCCAGGAATAGCAAATACTTTTTTAGCTTTAGTAAAAGATACTCCATTAATTTTTGTTGTTGGTTTATTAGAAATAGTAGGTATGCTAAATTTAGCTAAAACAAACCCAGAATGGTTAGGATTTGCTATGGAAGGCTATGTTTTTGCTGCAATAATTTTCTGGATTATTTGTTATGCAATGAGTAAATATAGTTATAATTTAGAACAAAAATATAAAACCGATAGATAAACAAATGTCTGATAGTATTATTCAAATTAGCAATATGAATAAATGGTTTGGTGATTTTCAAGTCTTAAAAAAAATTGATTTAGAAGTTAAACCAAAAGAAAAAATTGTAGTATGTGGACCATCAGGTTCAGGTAAGTCAACTTTAATTCGATGTATTAATAGATTAGAAGAACATCAAGAAGGAAATATAATTGTTGATGGTACAGAGTTAACTGAGGATACCAAAAATATTGAGCAAATAAGAGCAGAAGTTGGTATGGTATTCCAACAATTTAATTTATTTCCTCATCTATCTATTTTAGATAATTGTACACTTGCTCCCATATGGGTAAAAAAAATGCCTAAAAAAGATGCAGAAGAATTAGCATTAAAACATTTGGAAAGAGTACAAATACTTGATCAATCACAAAAATACCCTGGTCAGTTGTCAGGTGGACAACAACAAAGAGCAGCGATTGCGCGAGCTTTATGTATGGAGCCAAAAATTATGCTTTTTGATGAACCTACATCAGCTTTAGATCCAGAAATGATTAAAGAAGTACTTGATGTGATGGTAAATCTAGCAAAACAAGGCATGACCATGATTGTTGTAACTCACGAAATGGGTTTTGCTAAAGAAGTAGCTGATCAAATGATTTTTATGGATGAAGGTATGATAGTAGAAAAAGCTGATACAAAGGAATTTTTTGCCAATCCTAAGAGTGAAAGGACAAAACTTTTCCTAAGCCAGATACTATAGTCATATCTTTTTTCAACTAAAATTTCTTTAATTCAGGCTTAAGTAATGCTTGACAGGTATTATCTATATCCAGTTTTTTCAATGAAAATAAAAAAAAATCTTGTTGCAGTAGGTTGCAAAACCTAGTTGAATTAGCTTATAAAAAAAATTAAGAGGGGTCTTAATGGAAGATAATTTTAATAAACACTTAGGTAACAAACTTAAGTTAAGAAGATTGGCATTAGGTTTAACACAAACAAAAGTAGCTAAAGCAATCAACGTAACTTTTCAACAAATTCAAAAATATGAAAAAGGTACCAATGGAGTGAGTTCAATAAGGTTATTGCAACTGTCCAATTATTTAAAAGTACCTATAAATTATTTTTTTGAGGATTTTTCAGAATATTTAGTAAATTTGGAAAAATCACAACAAGGTCACATGAATGTAAATTATAATTTTTTAGTAAAATTATACTCGGAATTAAATGCCGATCAAAAATTAAAATTTAATAAATCCTTGCAGGTATCAAGCAATAATATTACCAAGGTCGGATAATTTTTGGCTCCTCGGGCAGGACTCGAACCTGCGACCAATTGATTAACAGTCAACTGCTCTACCAACTGAGCTACCGAGGAATTTAAAAAAACAACTTACTTTTTTTTCACATTAAAACAAGAATATTTTTGGAGGCAACGCCCGGAATCGAACCGGGATACAAGGATTTGCAATCCTCTGCGTAACCATTCCGCCACGTTGCCTAATGTTTTAGATGATAGCTACAGGAGTTTTATATAAAATATTTGCAATTAGTCTATTAAATAACGTTCTAATTTGATTATTGTTAATTTAGATTATTAAATTATAAACTGATTATACCCATGATAAGCGATAAATATATACATTCTAAAGTAGAAGATAAGATTTACGCATATTGGGAGAAAAATAAATTATTCAAACCCCAAAAAAATTCAAAAAAGTTTTCGATTGTAATTCCGCCACCTAATATAACAGGAAGTTTACATATGGGACATGCATTAAATAATTCAATTCAAGATTTTTTAATTCGATATTATCGAATGAACAATTATGAAACACTTTGGCAGCCAGGTACCGATCATGCAGGTATAGCAACTCAAGCACTTGTTGAGAGAAAATTAGAAAAAGAGAATTTAAATAAAAATAGTCTTGGAAGGGAAAAATTTATTAAAAAAGTATGGGAGTGGAAGAATGAATATGGTGATATCATAATTAATCAATTAAAAAAACTTGGGTGTTCTTGCGATTGGTCACGTAACGCTTTCACTATGGATGATAATTTATCCAAATCTGTAATTAAAGTTTTTGTTGAATTACATAAAAAAAAATTAATCTACAAAGCTGAAAAATTAGTTAATTGGGACACTGTACTTAAAACAGCTATTTCAGATTTAGAGGTTGATCAAAGAGAAATGAACTCTAAAATTTACTATATTAGATATCCAATCGAAAATTCCTCAGAATTTATTACTATTGCGACAACAAGGCCTGAAACAATGCTCGGTGATACGGCAATTGCTGTAAATCCAAAAGATAAAAGATACAAGACATTTGTTGGCAAGACAGTAACTATCCCAATAGTAGGTAGAAAAATTAAGATTATTAAAGATAATTATGCAGATCCTGAACAGGGAACAGGTGCATTAAAGATAACACCGGCACACGATTTTAATGATTATGAAGTAGGCCAAAGAAATAAGCTGGATATCATTAATGTATTTACTGAAGAAGGAAAAATAAACGATAATGCTCCGAAAGATTATGTAGGACTTGATAGATTTGATGCTCGTAAAAAGCTATTAGAGGAAATTAAAGAAAAAGATTTTTTTGTTAAAGAAGAAAATATTAAAAACAAAGTTCCATACGGTGATAGATCAAATTCAGTTATAGAACCTTTTTTAACTGAGCAATGGTTTGTCGATGCAAAAAAATTAGCTGTAAAAGCAAAAAAAATTGTTAAGACAAAAAAAACAAATTTCTTTCCAACTAATTGGTCTAAAACTTATTTTCAATGGATGAATAATATTGAACCTTGGTGTGTCTCTAGACAACTCTGGTGGGGCCATCAAATTCCTGCATGGTACGGACCTGATAAAAAAATATTTGTTGCAACAAATGAATTAGACGCAAAAAAACAAGCTAAAAAATTTTATAAAAAAGATGTTGAAATAACTAGAGATCCAGATGTTTTGGATACATGGTTTTCATCTGGTTTATGGCCTTTTGCAACATTAGGTTGGCCTGATAAAAAAGATTTTGTTAAGAAATTTTATCCTACCTCAGTTTTAGTTACAGGTTTTGATATTATCTTTTTTTGGGTTGCTAGAATGATGATGTTTGGAATGGAGTTTTTAAACAAAGAACCTTTTAAAGATATTTATGTTCATGCACTTGTAAGAGACGAAAAAGGACAAAAAATGTCTAAGTCTAAAGGTAATGTTATTGATCCATTAGATTTAATAGAAAAGTATAGTGCTGATGCTTTGAGATTTACTTTATTATCAATGGCATCACCTGGTACAGATGTAAAACTTTCTGAAGATAGAGTTAAAGGTTATAGAAATTTTTTAAACAAATTATGGAATGCTAATAATTTCCTAATAACAAATAAATGTGATTTTAAGAAAACTGATAAAGTTCCAAAAATCACACTAAATATAAACAAATGGATATATTCAGAGTTAATAGAAATTAAGAACAAAATTCAAAAAAATATCGAAGATTACCGTTTTGATGAGGCTGCTAAAAATGCCTATCAGTTTGCTTGGCATTCTTATTGTGATTGGTATATCGAGCTTTCAAAAACAATTCTTTATTCTGATGATAAAAAAGCTCAAAAAGAAGTAAAAGAGGTATCTGCTTATATTTTCAAACAAATACTTGTTATGCTTCATCCTTTTATTCCGTTTGTGACTGAAGAAATTTGGTTAAAAAATAAGTTTGATAAATCAAATAAAAATTTTCTTATGTATAAAAATTGGCCTTCTGGTAAAACGAAAAAAGATCAATCTCAAAAAGATGTCGAAAAAATAATTGATATAATTTCAGAATTAAGGTCATTTAAAAATGAGTTAAATGTAAGTCCAGGTTCTTTTGTTGATATATCAATTAATAAAATTGCTAAAAAGAACAAAACTCTAATGTTCAATAATGAAGTAGTCCTTAAAAGATTGGGTCGAATAAATAATTTTTATGAAAAAGATCAAGCCAAGCCATCTGCTACATTAGTTATATCTGGGGACATATTTAAGATATATTTTGATGAGAATGTTGATTTAAATCTAATAAAAGAAAATTTAATAAAAAGGCAGGGTAAATATCAGGAAGAAATGGACAAGATATCACAACGATTATCTAATAAAGGATTTACTGAAAGAGCACCAAAAAATATTGTTGAACAAGAAAAAACTAACTATAGTAATTTAAAAAATGATATCAAAAAAATATCATTAACCATTGAAAGTTTATAATGCGGAAGTTTGATAAAAAAAAATTACCAAGTAGACATACGTCTTTGGGAGCTGATAGAGCACCTCATCGTTCTTTTTATTATGCGATGGGAGAAACAGAAAAGGATGTTTCAAAACCTTTTGTAGGTGTTGTATCAACGTGGAATGAGGCAGCTCCATGTAATATTGCTTTAATGAGACAAGCTCAGTCAGTTAAAAAGGGTGTAAGAGCCTCAGGAGGAACTCCAAGAGAATTTTGTACGATTACAGTTACTGATGGTATTGCAATGGGTCATGAGGGAATGAAATCTTCATTAATCTCAAGAGAAGTAATTGCAGATAGTGCTGAATTAACTGTAAGAGGTCATTGTTACGATGCATTAGTGGGTATCGCAGGTTGTGATAAGTCTTTACCAGGGTTAATGATGTCAATGGTAAGATTAAATGTACCAAGTGTTTTTATATATGGTGGATCAATTCTTCCAGGTAAATACAAAGGTAAAGACGTAACAGTTGTAGATGTTTTTGAGGCTGTTGGAAAACATTCTTCAGGTCAAATGTCAGCAAAAGAATTAAGAAAGTTAGAATTAGTTGCATGTCCTACAGCTGGAGCTTGTGGGGGTCAATTTACAGCTAACACTATGGCTTGTGTATCAGAGGCAATCGGTTTAGCTTTACCTTATTCAGCAGGAACACCAGCACCATATGAAGAAAGAGATAAATATGCAAAAGCAAGTGGTCGAATGGTAATGGAATTACTCGCTAAAAGAATTAAACCAAGAGATATCGTTACAAGAAAAGCATTAGAGAACGCTGCAACAATTGTTGCTGCAACAGGTGGTTCAACAAATGCAGCATTACATTTACCAGCGATTGCTAATGAAGCTGGAATTAAATTTGATTTAATGGATGTTGCAAAAATATTTAAAAAAACTCCTTATCTTGCAGATCTAAAACCAGGTGGAAAATATGTTGCAAAAGATATGTGGTTAGCTGGTGGTGTACCAATGTTATTAAAAACTTTATATGATGGTGGTTACATTCATGGTGATTGTATGACAGTTACAGGTAAAACAATGAAAGAAAATTTAAAGGGAATTAAGTTTAATCCAAAACAAAAAGTTTTAAGAGCTTACAACAGACCCTTATCACCAGATGGAGGTGTTGTAGGATTAAAAGGCAATTTAGCACCTGAAGGCGGGATTGTTAAAATTGCTGGACTTAAAAAATTACAATTCACTGGAAGAGCAAGATGTTTTGACAATGAAGAAAGTGCAATGAAAGCAGTTCAAAGCAGAAGATACAAAGATGGGGATGTAATTATTATTAGATACGAGGGACCAGTTGGTGGACCAGGCATGAGAGAAATGCTTTCAACAACTGGTGCAATTTATGGACAAGGTAAAGGAGAGAAGGTTGCCTTAATAACTGATGGAAGATTTTCAGGAGCAACTAGAGGATTTTGTGTTGGTCATGTGGGCCCAGAGGCTGCTTTAGGTGGACCTATCGCTCTATTACGTAATGGAGATGTCATTGATATTGATGCTAAGAAGGGAACAATTAATGTTAGATTAACTAGAGCACAATTGACATCAAGAAGAAGAAAATGGAGGGCTAGAAAATCTGATTTTGGATCAGGAACGCTTTGGAAATATGCACAAACAGTTGGACCTGCATATTTGGGGGCACCAACTCATCCAGGTAAGAAAAAAGAAGTTAAGGATTACTCAAAAATTTGATGAAAATTCGCCCAGTCATCTTATGTGGTGGAGCAGGAACAAGACTTTGGCCTAATGCTAAAAAACACCAAGCTAAACAGTTTATAAATTTTGGTAATTGGACTTTATTAGGAAAAACTTTAGAGAGAGTTAAAGCATCTATATTTGATGCACCAATTATAAGCACTAATGCAAAATATTTAAAACAAGTAAAACAACATCTAAAGAAACACAAAATAAGAAAATTCAAGATAGTTTTGGAGCCAGCAAAAAGAAATACTGCACCCGCTATATTAAGTACAGCTTTAATTAAAGATATACCTAACGAACAACCATTAATGTTCTTGGCTGCTGATCATTTGATAGAGAAGGTTGCATTATTTAATAAAGCTATAAAAAAAAACCAAAAGAAACTTACTCATAATAATATCTTTATCTTTGGAATTAAGCCCACAATGCCTTCAAATGAATTTGGTTATTTTTTAACAAAAAATAATAAAGTAACTAGATTTGTAGAAAAACCAAAAGTGGCTAAAGCTAAACAAATAATTAGTAAAAAAGGTTATTGGAATTCTGGAATGTTTTATTTGAGAAAAGATTCAATCGTCAATAATTTTAAAAAATATCAACCGAATATTTATCGAAATTGTAATAAAGCAGTATTAAAAGCAAAATATAAAAGTAATGTTTATTATCTAAACAAACAAGCATTCACTAAAGCAACAGCCAAGTCTTTTGATTATGCAATATTAGAAAAAACTAGAGATATAAATGCTATCAAATTAGATATTCCATGGTCTGATTTAGGATCTTGGAAAGAAATCTGTAAAATGTATGGACGAAACAAGAGACATTATTTTAAAAAGAAGAATGTATTTCATAGACCTTGGGGTAGCTATGTTAATTTATTTAGTGGTAAAGAATTCTTAATTAAAGAATTATACGTAAAACCAAAAGGTATATTAAGTCTTCAGAAACATCATCATAGAGCAGAACATTGGGTAGTCACTCATGGTAAACCTAAAATTACGTTAAATAAAAAATATTTTACCATGAATCCTGATGAAACTATTTTTATTCCATTAGGTGCAATCCATAGAATAGAAAATCCTTACAAAAAACCAGTTAAAATTATCGAGGCTCAAGTTGGATCTATATTAAAAGAATCCGATATTGTTAGATATCAAGATGTATATGGAAGAGTAAAATAATGATAAAAAAATTATACAGTAATTTAATTAATTCTTTGAATGGATTAAAGATCGTTTCGAAAGAAAATTCTTTTATTTTGGAAATTGTTTTAGGTGTTTTTTTAATTCCATATATTTACTTATCAAATATAGACTTTAACTATAAAATTATATTATCAGTATTATATTTTCTATTATTAGCATTTGAAATAATGAACACTGCAGTTGAAAAACTGTGTGATAGAGTTACTACTGATCTAGACCCTGAAATTAAAAAGATTAAAGACTTATCAAGTGCAGCTGTATTTATTGTTTTATTAATATTAATTATTACTTTTTTAATCTCTTTTTAAAAAAATAGCTAGATATCAAGACATATATGGCCGTATTAAATAATTAACACGACCACAAAAATATATTTAAAACCAATTGTTTGGTATTATTATATAATGTATCGCAAGCACTATACCTACTGAGACAGTTAATCCGAATACCATTTTTAGGAAATCTTTTCCAATTAATGGAAAGACATAACCTAACTTATAATCTTTGTTCATGGTAGCTATAGCAAGTTCTCTTCCACATAATAAACCAACAAAAACCCATGTCGTAGACATAGGTAAATCGTTTAGTTCTTTAAAGTAGAATAAGACACCAGCATAAATTACATTAATAATTGTTGCTGATCTTGCGTACCTTGTTCCTGTTTTTTCAAGAACAACTTTTTGAATTGGTCCACCTTGAATGTAGAAAATATAGAATAACAGTGCTGTAAAGTAACCCATTACTATTAAAAGCAATGTTAAATCTAATTGTCTAGGTAGATACACAGCTATATTAGCCACGTCGTGAGACAACCAAACCCACCATAACCAACCAGAAGAAATCCAAACACTATTTCTCCAGAAGCCTACCCATTTTTCGTCTACTTCATCAAATTTTTCATTAATGAATTTAGAAACAGCTATCCAGGCGATGTAAGCAACCATTGCTGCTAAACCATAGCCAACGACGCTTTTCATAAGCATTTTTTCAAGCACGACTGTTGAGGCAAATGCTGAAAGAACTAAGAAAGTAGTAGATACCGGTATTCCAATTCTTGTTAATAATAATAGTATTGCAGGTGCTACTGCGTGATACCATTGAATTTCTTGATAAGGTATTCTATTTAATCTTCCATAAGAAATATCACCATCATATGAATACCATCCCCATGTTAATGCTATAATCATAACACTCGAAGCAGATCCTGCAAGCACATACCATTTAAACCACTTCTTTTTTGAAGCTATAAATGTACCCAGTGTTTGAATTGAGTCGTTAGCGATAACACTATAACCGGCAAGAGAAAACCCTATAACCGTGTAAATTAAAGTCATATCCATTTTTTCTCCTTTATATTATTGTTTTCGGTTCCTATTGATTCATGACTTAAGGGGTATGTAATCTGAGAAGAAAAATAATTCTATATGTAAATTTATTAATTTGAGAATCGAATTGTAGATTCGTCCTTGTCTAAACTAATTAAGATCAAAGTCTACTTTTTTGTTAAAATACAACCTTATAAATACCAATGATAAATAATGGTATCTGTAATCCAAAATTAGTTAGTATTGCTTTATCTTTACTAATAAATCCTGCGATAGTCCATCCTACAACTCCTAAGCCATGAAAATAGATATTCAAAGGATATATATTTAGGTTTGTTAATAAAATACCAACTAAAACTAGAAATGTGCTTATCCATTTGAGATATTTCTTAATAAACATACGTTTTCCTTTCAGTTTGTTTTATTTTGATTTTAGATAATAACTTATCTACACTTTTTACATAATCCAAAAAACTCAAGATTGTATTTACTATATTTCATACCATCTTTGTCTTTGAAATTAGTTAAGTATTTAGAAAGACTTGCACTGCTAATTTCTGTTACTTTTTCACAGATCTCACAGATTGAAAATGCAGTAGCTTTTGATACCTGACAACTTGAATTTTGACATGCTATAAAAGCGTTTCTACTTTCAATTTTGTGGATTTTTCCTATTTCAACCAGCTTATCTAATGCTCGATAAACTTGTAATGGAGCTTTAATCCCTTTTTTTTGAACATTAAAAAGAATTGCATAAGCTTTCATTGGTTCAGGTGATTTATGAATTAAATCAAAAATGATTTGCTGATTTTTTGAAAGAGTTTGCATTTTATTCATTCTACTGATTCCTTATTAATTTTTCAATTTAATCGATTGCTTTATATTTAATAATGACAAGATAAATAAGAATAAAGAAGCTGCAATAATTGATGGTCCAGAAGCAGTATTAAACTCCAATGAAGAAAATAATCCCAGGATCACAGATAACAAACCACCTACAATTGAATACATGACCATCTTCTGAGGACTTGATGAAATATTTCTAGCCATTGCAGCAGGTATGATTAACATTCCTGTAATTAGTAATAAGCCAACCATCTTAATTGATATTGCAATGATTGCTGCCATTAAGATTGTAAATATAGCTTTAGCTCTATCAGGATTTAATCCTTCTGCTTCAGCTAATTCATAATTAACTGTCGATGCAAATAAAGGTTTCCAAATTAATTTTAAAATTAATAGGATTAATGCTCCTCCGATCCATATAATTAAAAGATCATCAACAGTAACAGCTAATATATCTCCAAATAGTAATCCCATAATATCAAATCTAATAAATGATAAAAAACCTATAACAACAAGTCCTACTGCTAATGATGAGTGAGCCAAAAGGCCGAGTAAAGCATCACCAGGTAGATTAGTTCTTTTTTGAAGTTGTATTAAAGTTAAGGCTATTAAAGATGAAATTATAAATACTGAAAATGCTATATTGAATTCCATTGAATAAGCTAATGTCACTCCAAGTAATGCAGAGTGAGATAGGGTATCACCAAAATATGAAAGTCTTCTCCATATAACAAAACATCCAAGAGGTCCCGTTACAATTGCAACCCCAATACCTGCTATTAAAGCTCTTATAAAAAAGTCATCTAACATTTAGTTTTTCTTTATTTCACCTTCGCTTGTATGGATATGATCGTGTCTGTGCTCATATCTTGATAATATTTGAGATGCTTGTTCACCAAATAAAGCTTTATATTCATTATTCTTTGCAACATCCATTGGAGAACCTGAGCAACAGACATGACCGTTTAAACAAACAACATGATCTGTAGCACTCATTACAGTATGTAAGTCGTGAGAAATTAATAAAATTCCACAATTTAATTCATCTGAAATTTTTTTAATTAATTCGTATAATGCAATCTCACCGGTAAAATCTACCCCTTGTACTGGTTCGTCCAGTACCAATAATTCTGGTTTTTTTGAAATAGCTCTTGCAAGTAATACTCTTTGGAATTCTCCTCCAGATAAGTCACCTAAATTTTTATCTTTAAGGTGAATAACACCAGTCAAAGAGAGAGCTTCATCTATAGTTTCTTTATTAAGACTTTCAGTTAATATCATGAAATCATTTACTCTCAGTGGTAGTGTCCAATCAATTGAAATTTTCTGTGGAACATATCCAACTTTATTTGTATATTTTTCAACTGAACCATCAATCTTTTTGTAAATACCTAAAGCAATTTTAGCTGTGGTACTTTTTCCTGATCCATTCGGACCAATAAGAGTAACTATTTTACCTTTTTCAACTTGAAGTGACACTCCTTTAACAAGCCATTTATTATTTAGACTAAAACCAGCTTCATTTAACTTCACAAGTATATTTTGATTTGAGCTCATTTTATTCCTTGACTAATAAATGTTATATTATTACATAGTGTTATATTATAACAATCTAAATATACAATATATGAAAAACATTAAAAAATTACCATTTATCTTATCAATATTATCATTCTTAACTATTTTTGTACCGTTAAATGCTGAAATTAAAGTAGTTACTTCAATTAAACCAATTCATTCATTAGCAAGTTATTTAATGGACGGAGTTGCTAAACCTGATTTAATAGTAGATGGCTATGCATCTCCTCATGGGTTTGCTTTAAAACCATCTCATGCAAAGATGATTCAAAAAGCTGATATCATATTTTGGGTTGGCGAGGACATAGAAAGTTTTTTGGAAAAACCATTAAAATCTATTGCAAAAAAAGCTGAGAAAATTGAGTTAATGGAAATTAAAGGCTTAACTAAGCTTAAATTTAGAGAAAGAAATATTTTTGAAGGTCATGACGATCATGGCCATAAAGAGGATGACCACGATGATCATGCTAAGAAAGAAGATGATCATGATGATCACGACCATGATAAAAAGAAAAAAGATCATGATCATGATGAACACGGACATGACGATGATCATAAAAAAGATGGTCACGATGATCATGGTCATGAAGGACACGCGCATGGTGAGTATGACCCACACATTTGGTTGGATCCTATGAATGCAAAAGTGATCTTAAGTGAAATGGCAGAACACTTGATCGAGAATGATCAAAAAAATGAGTCTAAATATAAGGAAAATTTAAAAAAAGCACATAAAGATTTAGATAAACTTACTAAGAAAGTAAAATCTGAATTAAACAAAGATTTTAAATCAATAGTTTTTCATGATGCATATCAATACTTTGAAAAAAGATTTGGGATTAATATTCTTGGTGCATTTACAGTAAATACTGATGTTATGCCAGGTGCTGAGCAATTAGCTGAGATTAGAGAAGTAATTGAGCATGATAAAGTAAGCTGTATATTTTCAGAGCCACAGTTTAATCCTGATATTATTAAAGCTGTAGCAAAAGATACCAATGTTGCAACAGGGGTTATTGATCCATTGGGAGCTACTCTTGATCCAGGTAAAGATTTATATTTTGATTTAATTGGCAACATGTCTAATTCTTTCAAAGGTTGTTAAATAAAAATTGATCTTTAGTCATAAATAATATCTAATAATGGGATGAGTACAGTTTCCCTTACATTAGATGAGATTTTTGATTTAGCTAAAAAAACTTTATTAGCTAATGGATGTGATGATGAAACAGCATCTATTTTATCAGATTTAATTAGAAATGCAGAGCGTGATGGTTCTTTATCTCATGGTTTATTTAGATTACCAGCATATGTAAGTGGTTTAAAAAGCGGAAAAATTAATGGTAAAGGAAAACCAGAAGTTAAAAAGATTTCTTCATCTGTAATCAAAGTTCAAGGTAATAATTGTTTAGCACCTGTTGTTTTAAATAAAGGTTTGCCTGAATTAGCCAAAGCTGCAAAAGAAAATGGTGTAGCAGTTCTTGCAATAAATAATTCACATCATATGGCAGCGATGTGGCCTGAAACAGAAAAATTAGCAGAAGAAGGATTAGTTGCTTTTGCATGTACATCATATAAGCCTGCAGTAGCTCCTGCTGGTGCAATCAAACCATTGTTTGGTACAAATCCAATTTCATTTGCTTGGCCTCGACCTGGAAAAACCCCAGTTGTTTACGATATGGCAACAGCATCAATGGCAATGGGAGAAGTTCAAGTTGCTAAAAGAGAAGGGCATAAAGTTCCACTAGGAACTGGTTTAACAAAAGAAGGAAAAGAGACCACAGATCCAGGTGCAATAGCTGATGGCGGTGTTCTACTTCCTTTTGGAGGCTACAAAGGTTCAGCAATAGCGATGATGGTAGAATTAATGGCAGGTGCTTTAGTTGGTGATAATTTTAGTTTTGAAACAGCTACAAAAGATAATAATGATGGTGGCCCGCCCAGTGGAGGAGAATTTATTATTGCAATTTCACCAGATAAAACTTCAGAAACTAATTGGCAAAAACATGCTGATGAATTTTTTGATAAAATGAAATCTTTTGACGGTGTTAGACTTCCAGGGGAGAGAAGACACAAGAATAGATTAGATAAAGGTCCTCGAAACATTAATGAAGAACTTGTAAATAAAATAAAGTCTTTAAGTTAAAGTGATTTCAATAGGGGTGTGGTCTGAAGGCTTTTCACGACCTCTTGGATCTTTATTAATATTTATACTTTTAACTTGATCAATTAAAGAATTTGAAACTAAGAAGTGATCAATTCTCATACCATTATTTTTTTGCCAAGCACCTCTCATGTAATCCCAAAAAGTATAACCTTCCTTGGTTTCATTAAAATGTCTATAAACATCATTAAAACCTAAATTGATCATCTCTCTTAACTTTTTTCTTATTTCTAATCTAAATAAAGCATCATCCTCGAAACTTTTTGAATTATAAACATCTTCTGCCGCTGGAATAATATTAAAGTCACCTGCAAGAATAATGTTTGGATTTTTTTTACTTAATAACTTTAATTGTTTAAGTAAATCATCAAGCCATTTCTTTTTATAATCATATTTTTCGGTATCTACCGGATTACCATTAGGTGTATAAATATTTATTAATTGAATATTTTTTTTCTTATATTCAAGCTCAGCTGAAATTATTCTAGATTGTTTTAATTTATCTTTAATTAAATCTGTTCTAATATTTTTTAATTTTCCTTTAGAAATAATAGCTACACCATTGTAGCTTTTTTGGCCAAAGACATGACTTTCATAATTCATTGATGAAAAATCATCATAAGGAAAGTTAACATCCTCAGTCTTAATTTCCTGCATCATGACAATATCTGGTTTATATTTTAAGAGGTAACTTTTTATATTCTCAATACGTGCTCGAACAGAATTTACATTCCACGAGGAAATAATCATTAAAGTGAGAAAGATACTCCACAACCGCAAGAAGATTTTGTTTGTGGGTTTGTTATTTTAAATTGTTCTCCTATTAATTCTGAAACATAATCAATTTCTGATCCTTTTAGAAGATCTGCAGAAGTTTTATCAATTATTATATTTTCATAATTTAAATCGTCTGCTGCTTTCTCTTTATCGAAAGTAAATTCATATTGAAACCCTGAACAACCGCCACCTTTTATAGCGATTCTAAAAAAAGACCCTTTATCTTTTTTAGATAAAAGATTATTGATCTGTTTTAGTGCTTTATCAGTAAATTTAATTTCTTTAATCATAATTGATCACTGGTATTACTAATATAATACTTAATTTTTAATTTTAAAGGATGAAAAAATACTCAAAGCTAGGGTTATTTAAAAGCAAAGGAAGGATCTTTAAAGAATCTTTGTCAAAATATAGAACACCATTTCAAAGAGATAGGGATCGTATTGTTCATAGCGCTTCATTTAGAAGGTTAAAACATAAGACTCAAGTATTTGTTAATACAGAGGGGGATCATTACAGGACAAGAATTACCCATTCAATGGAGGTAGCTCAAATTGCAAGATCGATAGCAAGATACTTAAATTTAAATGAGGATTTAGCTGAGACTTTGAGTCTTGCACATGATTTAGGTCATACACCTTTTGGCCATGCTGGAGAAGATGCATTGAATGAATGTATGCAAAATTATGGAGGATTCGATCATAACCTACAAACTTTAAGAATAGTTATGTTTTTAGAAAACAAATATTTAAAATTTAAAGGCCTTAATCTTTCAATAGAAACTTTAGAAGGGCTGTTAAAACACAATGGACCGGTGGAAGACTTGGATTTAGTTAATGAATTAATTGGTATTAATAAATTTAAAAAAATGATTAATTTTAAAATATTCCCATCATTGGAAGCTCAAATATCTGCTATATCAGATGATATTGCATATAATAATCATGATATACAAGATGGAATTAAAGCTAACTTATTTAGAATTGAAGAATTAGTCGAGATTGATTTTTTTAAAGGCATTTATAATAAATACAAGAATAAGATTAATAAACACAATTATAAGATAGCAACATATCAAATAATAAGAGATTCAATAGATAAGATGATTAAAGATTTGTTGATTAATACAAAAAAAAATTTAAAGAAAAACAAGATTAAAAATTTAAAGAATATTACTAAAACTAACTCATTAATGGTTGATTTTTCTGAAAAAATGAAAATCTCAGAAAGTGAAATAAGATTTTTTTTGAAGACAAAAATGTATAATAATAAAAGTGTGTTAGCAAAAAATAATAAAGGAAAATTAATTTTAAGTAAGTTATTTTATAAAATAAAAGAAAATCCACGGAAATTTATTTCAAAAAATGAACTTTCTTCAGATAAGTTTAGAGCAATTTCCGACTTTATTTCTGGAATGACAGATCGTTATGCAATCAATTTATATAATAATATTAAATGAATATATTTGATGAATATTTAGGGAAAATTAAAAAAATACTCTTGGATTTATCTAAAGAGGGAAAAATTATTTTACCAGATGACTTAGATGGAATAAATACAGAAATTCCTCCATCAAAATTTAATTGTGATATTTCATCTAATGCAGCAATGTTTTTATCTAAAATCAATAAAAGATCTCCATTAGATATAGCTGCTGAAATAAGCAAATCTATTAAGGAAAATGATAAATTAATTGATAAAATAACAACAGTTAAACCAGGTTTTATAAATATCAAATTTAATCCTATATTCTGGACAAATTTTACAGAAACGATCCTTAAAAACTCTAAAACTTTTGGTATTAATGAAAAAGAAAAAAAGAGAAACTATTTAATTGAATTTGTTTCAGCAAATCCGACTGGACCTTTACACGTTGGCCATTGCAGAGGCGCTATTCTGGGAGATGTAATTGCAAATGTTTTAAAGTTTAATAATCATAAAGTAACAAAAGAATATTACGTAAATGATTACGGTAATCAAATAATAAATTTTACCAAATCTGTTTATTTTAGAATACGTGAAATTAAATTTAATGAACCTTTCCCAATTGAAAATAAAGATCTGTATCCAGGAGATTATGTAATTGAATTCGCTAAAAATATAATAAAATTAAAGACTGAAACAGATTTTAAAAATTTTGAAAATATTTCTGAATCACTTAGCGACCTTTCAGTTAAGGAAGCATTAAAACTAATTAAAGATAATCTTAATAGTCTAGGTATTATTCACGATAATTTTATAAGTGAAAAAAAATTGGTAGAAAATAAAGAAGTTGAAAAGGTTATAGAATTTCTTAAAAAAAATAGTTTTGTTTATAAAGGAAAGATAAAAGCACCAGCTAATGAAGAAAATGATGAATGGGTAGAAAGAGAACAGTTGCTTTTTAAATCAACAGATTTTGGTGATGATAAAGACAGAGCATTGCAAAAATCTGATGGCTCTTGGACTTATTTTGCTAGTGATATTGCATATCATAAAAACAAATTGGATAGAAAATTTGATTTTTTAATAAATATTTTAGGTGCCGATCATGCTGGATATATTAAAAGAATATCATCATCAGTTGAGGCATTATCAAATTCAAAAGAGAAAATTGTTTGTAAAGTAAGTCAATTGGTAAAATTAATTAAGAATAACAAACCATTTAAAATGTCGAAAAGAAAAGGAGATTACATTACAGTTGACGATTTAATTGATGAAGTAGGTAAGGATGCAACAAGATTTATAATGCTTAATAGAAGTAGTGATGTCGAGTTAGATTTTGATTTTGATAATGTTATAGAAAAATCAAAAGATAACCCTCTTTATTATGTTCAGTATGCTTACGCAAGAATATCCTCAGTTTTTAGACATTTGGATAAAGATATAGATTCAGAAATAGATATTAATAATTTTAATTTTGAGTATTCACAAGATGAAATAAATATTTTAAAAAAATTATCCGAATGGCCAAAATGCATAGAATCATCCAGCCAAAAATTTGAACCACATAGAATACCTGTCTATCTTTATGAATTAGCATCACTTTTTCATTCTTACTGGAATCTTGGAAAAGATAATTTAGATAAAAGATTTATTAACGAACATAAAGAAATTTCTAATGACAAATTAGTTTTTTTGAAAACAATATCAAATGTAATTAAATCAGGTATGAATATTGTTGGTGTCTCGACTCCAAAAAAAATGTAATGATTAAAGAAATTAAATATCTTATATTTTTCATAATAATTTCTTTTTTTTTATTTTTTACTCTTAGATATTATTTTTCAGATGATAATGAAAAAAAAAATTACAGATCTTTAAATCAAATAAATCAAAAATTAAATAATTTTGCTAAAAAATTGCCTATCTTAGAAAGTGACACTCAAAATATAATTCAATATGTCGAACAAAATAATACAAAAAAAAAGAAATACAAATTTTGGAAGCTGTTAGATCCTAATGATTAATAGAAGATCATTTATTGTTGGAATAAAATCAAAAAAACTATCTTCAAAAGAAATAGTTTTTTTAAAAAAATATAAACCCTGGGGAATTATTTTGTTTTCAAGAAACATAAAAGATATTTCTCAAACTCAAAAACTTACTTCAAGTATAAGAAGATTATTTAATGATAAAAATTATCCAATTTTAATTGACCAAGAAGGGGGCAAAATAAATAGATTAAAAAGGATTATTACTTTTGACAATTTGACTGCAGAATATTTTGGGGAAAAATACCTTAAAAATAAATATGAATTTAAGATTTTTTTTAAATTGTTTATTGATAAAACAGCCTTTTTACTAAAGCAACTTGGCATAAATATAAACTCAGTTCCAGTTTTAGATTTAAGAGTAAAGGGATCAAGTAATGTTATTGGAGACAGATCTTACTCAAAAAATCCTAAAATTGTATCTCAAATAGGTGATTTGTGTATTAAGTTATTTCATGAAAATTCAATAGGCACAATTATCAAACATTTACCAGGTCATGGGCTTGCTAAAGTTGACAGTCATCATTTTACACCAATGATTAACAAATCGTTTAAATATTTATCTAAAAATGACTTCAAACCTTTTAAAAAGAAAAAATCTTTTTTTGGTATGACTGGTCACTTGATATTTAAAAAAATAGATAAAGAAAATACAGTTACCCATTCAAAGAAAATGATTACAATTATAAGAAAAAAAATTGGTTTTAATAACATTTTGATTTCAGATGATTTATCTATGAAAAGTTTAAAATACAACCTAGAATTAAATACAATCAAAGCTTTTAATGCTGGATGTAATTTAGCACTTCATTGCAATGGAAATCTGAAAGAAATGCAAATAGTTGCAAAAAATTCACCATTAATAAATAATTTTATCATTAAAAAAACATCACAATTTTATAGAATTTTAAGATAGTATTTAATAATGATCCAAAGTGATTCAGAATTTTTTAATGTACGTGTCGATAATTATGACGGTCCCTTAGATGTTTTATTAGATTTAGCTAAAGCACAAAAAGTTAATTTAGAGAATATATCAATAACTAAATTAGCAGATCAATTTAATGATTTTATAAAAAATGAAAAAAATCTTAATTTAGAAATTGCATCTGAATACCTATTAATGGCTACTTGGTTAGCTTATTTAAAATCTAAATTACTATTACCTGGTACTCCTGAAGAGGAGTTTAAACTTCAAGAAGTAGCAGAAAAATTAAAATTACAATTAAAAAAATTAGAATTAATCCGTTTATTATCAGATCAAATGCTTAAAAGAAAAAGACTCGGTAAGGAAATTAGAACAAGAGGAATGAGATCAGGTATTCGCCCAATATACAATAGCGAATATAACATTAGTTTATTTGATTTATTGAAATCGTATTCGACAATTTTAATGACAAAAGATTTTCAAAAAATAAATATTCCCAGACTACCAGTATTTACCACTGAGGATGGGATTAAAACTATCAAAAATTTTTTTGGAAAACTTTTAGACTGGAAAAGATTAGAGGATTTAATACCAAAAAATTTTAATAATGAAAAATATAAAAGAACTGGAACAGCTGGTATTTTTGCTGGATCTTTAGAATTAGTTAAAGAGGGAAATTTAGAAATTAAACAAAAAGATCTTTTTGAAGATATATATATAAAAGAAAATAAATGATTAAGAATAAAAAGAAAAATAATATCATAGATTTTCCATCTAAATTATCTCAAATTGAAAAAGAGGTAGAAGCTATTATTTTTGCAGCTGCAGAACCTCTTGATATAGAGACAATTCAAAACAAAATTTCAAAAAGAGCAGATGTGGAGAAAATTTTAGAAAAATTACAAAATGAATATAGTGAGCGAGGTATTAATTTGGTCAATATATCAAAAAAATGGTCCTTCAGAACTTCAGCAAAATTATCAACTTTGATGTCTCAAGAAAAAACTGTTGAAAAAAAATTATCTAGAGCAGCAATTGAGACATTAGCAATAATTGTATATCATCAACCTGTTACAAGAGCTGAAATTGAAGAAATCAGAGGTGTTGCTTTTGGAACGAACACAATTGAAATTTTAATGGAATTAGATTGGGTAAAACCAGGAGGAAGAAAAGATGTACCAGGAAAACCAATTCAATATGTTACAACTGATAATTTTCTAAGTCATTTTAATCTACAAAAATTATCTGATCTTCCAACTGTCGATGAATTAGGCGCCGCAGGTTTAATAGATAGCTCAAATATAGATAATGCTATATTTGGTACTGGTAAATTTTATAAAGAAAAACAGCAAGATAAAAAAGAGGACATATACTCAAATATAGATGAAATGTTAAGTAGCACACTTCATAACGAAGAAGAGAAGTAAAAAGTCACTTTTAATTTTTAATAAAAAGGTTATAAGTTAGTAATGAGTATAGGAATTTGGCAAATTGCAATAGTGGTAATACTTGTTGTATTATTGTTTGGTCGAGGAAAAATATCAAGCTTGATGGGAGATGTGGCCAAAGGAATAAAAAGTTTCAAAAAAGGAATGGCTTCTGATGTCACTGATGAATCTGAGCCGAAAAATATTTCTGACGATAATCAGGATTCAAATAATTCAAACAATAAAGAATAAACCTCATGCCTACTATTGGTTGGTTTGAAATTTTAATAGTTGTTGCTATTGCAATAGTTGTGTTAGGTCCAAAAGATTTTCCAATAATGTTAAAAAAAGTTGGTTCATGGATTGGCACAGCAAAAAGGTATGTAAACAATGTTCAAAATGAAGTTTCAAACATCAATATAGATGAAAATGATATAAAAGAGGAAAAAGAAAAAAAGAATAATGACCAATGAAGATAAAGAAACTGGTTTTATAAGTCATTTAGCTGAATTAAGAAAAAGATTAATCAATAGTTTTATTTTTCTTATAATTTTTTTTATAGGATGTTATTTTTTTGCTGAAAATATCTATGGTTTTTTAGTCGAACCTTTTGCAAAAGCAGTGAAGAATGATGGGTCAGATAGGAGATTAATTTTTACGGCACTTCAAGAAACTTTTTTAACATATTTAAAAGTATCTTTTTTCACAGCTTTCTTTGTTACTTGTCCATTTATATTAATGCAAATTTGGAAATTTATTGCACCAGGTCTTTACAAACATGAAAAAATAGCAATTTTACCGTATTTAGTTTTAACACCTATTTTATTTTTTTTAGGAGGAATGCTTGTTTATTACTTAATAATGCCATTAGCTATAAAGTTTTTTTTGTCATTTGAAAGCACAGGTATTTCAACAAATCTACCAATACAGTTGGAGGCTAAAGTGAATGAATATCTTTCATTAGTTATGAAATTAATTTTTGCTTTTGGAATTAGTTTTCAGCTTCCAGTTGTCCTTAGTTTGTTAGCTAGAGTTGGATTAGTAGACTCAGATTTTTTAAAAAAAAGAAGAAAGTATGTTGTTGTAATAATATTTGCTGCAGCAGCTTTATTAACTCCACCAGACCCAATTACTCAAATTGGCTTGGCGATTCCGTTGTTAATTTTATATGAATTGTCAATTTTTTCAGTAAAACTTATTGAAAATAAAAATTTAGAAAAATTTGATGCATAATTTAAAGGAAGTTAGAAAAAATTTTGAAAGTTTTAAGGAGTCTCTAAAAAAAAGATCAGTTAATATTGATTTTTCTAAACTAAAGGATTTAGATAAAAAAAATAGGGAGTTTATTCAAGAAAAAGAAAATTTAGAAAAAGAAAAAAAAGTTATATCAAAATCAAAGGATAAGTCTTTATTTGAAAAATCAAAAAAGATATCAAAAGAAATTGAGGAAGTTGTTGATAAACAAAATAAAGTGAAATTAGAATTAGATCAAATTCTATCTAATATTCCCAATATTCCTCACAAAGATGTGCCGATTGGAAATGATGAAAACGATAATATTGAAATTTCAAAATCAGGTAAAATTCCAGAATTTGATTTTAAACCAAGGTCACATTACGAATTAGGTGAAAAACTTGGTATGCTTGATTTTGATCTTGCTACAAAAACAACTGGTTCAAGATTTGTTTTTGTAAAAAATAAGTTAGCTTTATTAGAAAGAGCTTTATCGAATTTTATGCTAGATACTCATATAAAAAAAAATGGATATGAAGAGATTTCTCCACCTCTTTTAGCTTCAGAAAATACAATGTTTGGCACTGGACAACTTCCTAAATTTGAAAATGATCAATTTGAAGTCAAACTTAATGAGGAAAGTGGACGAAAATTTTTGATACCAACAGCTGAAGTTATTTTGACTAATATGGTAAAAGAGAAGATCATAAATCAAAAAGAACTACCCATAAGATTTGTTGCATCAACACCTTGTTTCAGAAAAGAAGCTGGTAGTTACGGTAAAGATACAAAAGGTATGATAAGACAGCATCAGTTTTACAAGGTGGAGTTGGTTAGTATAGTTGAACAAGAAAAATGTCTCGAAGAATTAGAAAGAATGACAAATTGTGCGACTAATATTTTGGATATGCTTGAATTACCTTATAGAAAAGTTATTTTGTGCACTGGAGATATGGGTTTTAGTGCGGAAAAAACTTACGATATAGAAGTATGGTTGCCATCAGAAAAAAAATATAGAGAAATTTCATCCTGCTCTTCATGTTCAACATTTCAAGCTACGAGAATGAAAACTAGGTACAAAAATGAGAAAAAAGATACTTTATTTGCAGGAACATTAAATGGTAGTGGTCTTGCAATTGGTAGATCTTTAATAGCTGTTCTTGAAAATTATCAAAAAAAAGATGGTTCTGTAGAAATTCCAAAAGTGTTGCGACCTTATATGAACAATTTAGAATTAATTTCAACCAATTAAAGTTGTTTTAATTCTATAGATAGTGTAAATATTCATTTTAAATTAAGGAGTTTTATGGAAGGTTCAGGAATAGGTCAATTTATACCATTAATATTAATCTTTGTTATTTTTTATTTTTTCTTAATAAGACCTCAGCAAAAAAAAGTTAAAGAACACAAGGCAATGGTTGAGAGTTTAAAAAAAGGGGACAAAGTTGTAACCTCAGGTGGAATTACTGGCGTTATTTCGAGAGTAATAGATAACGACAAGGTGGAAGTTGAAATAGCTGATAACGTAACTGTAGAAGTTATCAGAGGCACTGGTATCCAAAGCTTAATGAGTTCTCAAGAAGTTAAAAAATAAATTTTTTTTTATTAAAGTGTTATACTTTTCAAAATTAAGAATAATCTTTATTATAATATTATCTTCTTTTTTCACATTTATTGCTTTATCTAATTTAATTAAATTTGAAAACGATTTTTTAGATAAAAAAATTAATTTAGGTTTAGATTTACAAGGTGGTTCCTACCTTTTATTAGAAATAGATAATAATCCGGTAATTGATCAGAAATTACAAAATTTAACGATAACACTTAGAAGTTATTTTAAAGAAAAAAATATAAGATTAAATAATATTAATCTTTCTAATCAGGTATTATCGTTTACTGTTAAAAGTGAAGACCAACAAAAAGTTCTTGAAATTTTCAAAGATGAAGAGAGTGAAATTAATCCATACTATCCAAGATTTAAATCCCATGAATTAGATATTAATGAGGAAAACAATATTTTAAAAGTAAGTTATTCTAGGCAAGGATTGGTTGAACTCAAAACTTCATCTCAAGATCAAGCTTTAGAAATTGTTAGAAGAAGAATTGACGAGATAGGAACTAATGAACCAAATATTCTAAAAAGAGGAAATGATAGAATTCTTGTTGAACTTCCTGGACTAGATGATCCTATGAGAATTAAATCATTACTTGGAAAAACAGCAAACTTAACTTTCAGATTTGTGACTAATAATGATCAGGAGTCCTTTGGAACTGAAAAATTAAGTTATGAGGATAACTCAGAGGAAGCTTTAGTTAGCAAACGAATTATTTTAAGTGGTGACAACCTTCTTGACGCCCAACCAAGAATGGATAATGAGACAAATGAAACTGTTGTTACATTTACCCTTGATAGAGTAGGTGCCAAAAGATTTGGTAAAGCTACATCCACTGGTATTGGCAAACAATTAGCAATAGTTTTGGATGGTAAAATTATAAGTGCCCCAGTTATAAGGGATACAATCGCTAGTGGATCAGGTCAAATAAGTGGTGGTTTTACTTTTCAATCAGCAACAGACTTAGCTTTATTGTTAAGATCTGGTGCTTTACCTGCACCTTTAAATATTATTGAAGAAAGAACTGTTGGTCCAGACTTAGGAAAGGACTCAATTAAAGCAGGAATAATAGCACTGGCAATTGGTTTTATGTTAGTAGTTGTTTTTATTTTTGTTAAATATAAAATATTCGGGTTAATTACAAATACCACGCTAATAATAAATCTTTTTTTATTAATTGGAATACTAACAATACTGGAGGCAACATTAACTTTACCTGGTATTGCTGGAATAATTTTGACAGTTGGTATGGCAGTGGATGCAAATGTTTTAATTTTTGAGAGAATAAAGGAAGAATTAAAAAAAGAAAAAAATAACTTGATTGCTTTTGATAGTGGTTACACAAAGTCAAGAACAGCCATACTTGATGCAAACATTACAACTTTATTGGCAGCAATTATTTTATTTTTTATGGGTTCAGGTCCAATTAAAGGGTTTTCATTAACATTAGGTATCGGAATATTTACAACATTATTTTCAGTTTATTTTATAGCAAGACTATTAACTGTTTTATATGTTTATAGAAATAAGGAGAAAGAAGGATTAATTTAAATGATAGCTTTCAATAAATATTATAATAAATTTAATATCCTATCTATATCTGTAGTATTTATTTCATTACTTTTATTAATTTTTAAAGGACTTAATTTTGGTATAGATTTTAAAGGTGGAACTTTAATTGAATTAAGATCAACTGATAATAAAATAAATATTTCATCTTTAAGAGATAATTTGAATTCTATGAATTTAGGCGATGTATCTGTAAAAAACTTTGGAAATGAAACTGATTATTTAATTAAATTTGAAAATGATGATAATAAAAATGTTATTGAGGAAATAAAAGTAAATTTAGATAAATCATTTGGTAATACTTTTGATTTTAGACGAGTTGAAAATGTTGGACCTAAAGTAAGTGCAGAATTACTTAGATCTGGAATTATAGCAATTGCTGTGGCTTTAACATTAATGCTAATTTATATATGGATCAGATTTGAATGGCAATTTAGTTTAGGAGCTATTTTAGCACTGTTTCACGATGTTTTGGTTACATTAGGTTTATTCTCATTACTTGGTCTTGAAATAAATTTATCAATTATTGCAGCTGTGTTAACAATTGTGGGTTATTCAATGAATGACACAGTGGTCATTTTTGATAGGGTGCGGGAAAATTTAAGAAAATATTCAGATATTAAAATTTTTGAACTTACCAATATTTCAATTAACGAAACTTTGTCTAGAACTTTAATAACATCTATTACTACTTTACTCGCTCTATTATCAATATTCTTTTTTGGTGGTGAAATTTTAAAAGGTTTTTCCTTAGCAATGATCTTTGGAGTAATTTTTGGAACTTATTCTTCTATATATATTGCAAACACTGTTCTTGTCAGACTCAATGTATCACAAAAAACAATTTTAAAGGATGATGATAAAAATTAGTATAAATTTTGTCCTGTGACAATCGAAAATAACATTGGGATAGACAGCAATAAGTTTAATCTTGAAAATATTATGACTTTTTTTTCAGAATTTTCTTTAACTTCTTGTTCACACTCAACTATTCCAAGAGATCTTTTTTGATTTGGCCAAATTATTAACCAAACGTTCAAAGCCATTATCAGTCCCAACCACAATCCAATTCCAACAGCTGTATTTTTTAGGATCCCAGATTTAATACTAAGTGTCATAGCGTCATAAAGATAACCATCTATAAGAGCTAAAATTAATCCTGATAAAACTGTTAAAAACGCAGCCCATCTAAAATAAAATAGTGTTGCTGGTAAAATCACATTATTCATACCAACTTTTTGATCATCTGGTATTTTAGACATATTGGGTATTTGTACGAAATTTAGAAACCACAATGATCCAATCCACATTATTGCAACAATAACGTGTACAAATTTGCACAAAGAGCTCCAAAAAAAGTTATCGAAAACAAAACCACCATTCAGAAAAAATAATATTAAGAATAATATAATAGTTAATGCAATAGAGGAATGTATTGTTTTTGATAAAGATGAAAATATTTTGAACATAAATAAAAAATTATATATCAAAAAATAAATTATTATAATATAAATATAGGATAAATTAATTTTAAACTAGATATATGAACTTTACACTACCGAAATTAGATTACCCTAATGACGCATTGTCTCCAATTATGTCAGAGGAGACATTAGATTTACATCATGGCAAACATCATCTTACATATATAACAAATTTAAATAATTTTATAAAAGACACCGATATGGAAAATAAATCTCTACAAGAAATAATCATAGAGAGTTCAAAAGATAAATCAAAAATTGGTATTTTTAATAATGCAAGTCAACATTGGAACCATAATCTTTTTTGGAAATGTATGAAGCCAAATGGTGGTGGTAAAATACCTCCTAAACTCGAAAAAAAAATTATTTCAGATTTTGGAAGTGTAGATCAATTTAAAAAAGATTTCAAACAAGCTGGTATTACACAATTTGGATCTGGATGGTGCTGGTTATCTCTTAAAAATGATAAACTTGTTGTAACAAAAACTGCTAATGCAGCAAATCCTCTAATTGAAGATATGAAACCAATTTTAGGTTGTGATGTTTGGGAGCACTCATATTACATCGATTACAGAAATAGAAGACCTGAATATTTAGATAAATTTGTAGATAATCTGATAAATTGGGAATTTGTAGACTCTTTACTTGATTAGTTAGGTATTTAAGTCCCTAACTTTTCTTGCATGAATAAAAGATCTCACACATTGATGCACAAAAAGCAAACCGCTTATTAACATCATTAATTTTGAGATATCTGCCCAATAATTTTCAAAAGCATTTCCTGTTATTAAAGATCTTAAAAAATCGAAACCACCAATGGCTATTAATAATCCAAATAGAACAACAAAATGCATAAACATTTTTTTTTTTGAAGTAAATTTTGTTGATAAATAGGCAAATATTAAAACTGGAATTCCTAATAAAGATGGAATGTATGAGGTTAGAGAATTACTACCACTTAAAAAACTTACTACAATACCCCAAAATATTAGAAATAATCCATAAAAAATAGACAATCTTTCCATCGTTATACCCAGAATCTTAAATTCAATATTATTTTGATTCGTGTCCATAGATGTAAGTATATTATAATTAATTAATTATAATTAATCAAACCAAAACCTGCTACTATTATTATTACTAACCAAATTAAACCTTTGATAAGAAAAAAGGCAAAACTTCCTATTAAAAAATATTTTGCTACTTTTTTTTTTAGAAAAATTTTTTTGAATTTATTAATCAATGTTCTAACAAGGGTTTTAAAAATTTTCCTGTATAACTTGAATTAATTTTACAAATATCTTCTGGTTTACCCTCAGCTATGATCTTGCCACCCTTAACTCCACCTTCTGGGCCCATATCAACAATATAATCAGCGGTTTTAATCACATCTAGATTATGTTCAATAACAACAACCGTATTACCCAATGCAACAAAAGTATGAAGAATTTCTAATAATTTTTTTATGTCATGTTGGTGTAATCCGGTAGTAGGTTCATCAAGTATATACATCGTTCTTCCAGTTGATCTTTTTGACAATTCTTTTGCTAATTTTATCCTTTGGGCCTCACCACCGGATAGAGTTGTTGCTTGTTGACCTATTTTTATATAACCCAAGCCAACCTTTTTTAAAGTAAGTAATTTTGATTTTATGTTTGAAATATTATCAAAGAAATCACATCCTTCATCAACGGTCATATTTAAAACATCAGCAATACTTTTATCTTTAAATTTAATTTCTAAAGTTTCTCTATTATAACGAGTACCTTTACATTCATCACACTGTATATAAACATCTGGGAGAAAATGCATTTCATATGTTATAACACCATCGCCCTCACAGGCTTCGCATCTACCACCCTTTACATTAAATGAAAATCTTCCTGGTTTATATCCTCGAGTTTTTGCTTCAGGCAAAGAGGTGAACCAATCTCTTATTGGACCAAAAGCACCTGTGTATGTAGCTGGATTTGATCTTGGTGTTCTTCCAATAGGAGATTGATCAATATCGATAATCTTATCAACAAGTTCAGTTCCTTTAAAATTTTTGAATGGTTTAGGAATTTTTCTGGACTTATTATTATTTAAAGTAAGATTTAAAGCATTAAATAATGTTTGTAATACTAGAGTAGATTTTCCACTACCCGATACTCCTGTTACACAAGTTAAACTTCCAAGAGGTATTTTGAGATTTACATTATCTAAATTATTTCCTGTTGCTCCAGTTATTTCCAAAAATCTTCCATTCTTTGCCAATCTTCTTTTTTGAGGAATATGAATCTTTAATTTATTAGAAAGATACTTTCCTGTAATACTATCTTTATTTTGACTTATTTCTTTACAAGTACCTTGAGCTACAACTTGACCACCTTTATTTCCTGCTTCAGGTCCTAAATCAATAATATGATCAGCATTTTCCATTGTTTCAGTGTCATGTTCAACAACAATAACTGTGTTACCTAAATCTCTAAGTCTTTTTAAAGCATTTATTAGTTTAACATTATCTTTTTGATGAAGACCAATCGATGGTTCATCTAAAACATACAGAACACCAGTTAATCCTGAGCCTATTTGAGAAGCAAGCCTTATTCTCTGAGCTTCACCTCCGGATAAAGTTCCTGACTCTCTTGATAGAGTAAGATAGTCAAGTCCAACATTTAATAAAAAACTTAATCTTTCATTTATTTCTTTTAAAATATGTTCAGCAATTTTAAATTGTTTTTTGTCAAGATTATCTTTTAAATTATTAAACCATTTTGTAGCATCTAAAATTGATTTTTCAGTTACCTGACTAATATGCAAACCATCTATTTTTACACAAAGAGCCTCATCTTTTAATCTATAACCATTACATCTTTCACATTTAGTGTCTGACTGATATTGTGATATCTCCTCTCTTTTCCAATCACTATCTGTTTCTAAATATCTTCGTTCTAAGTTATTTATCACACCCTCAAATGTTTTTTTGTGAGAATATTTTTCATAACCATCATCATATGTAAATTTGATTTCCTCATCATCAGATCCATAAAGAATAATATCTTTTATTTTTTTTTGTAGTTTTGACCATTTTTCTTCTAAAGAGAAACCATAATGTTTAGCTAGAGACGCAAGAGTTTGTGCGTAATATAAAGTAGTCGTTTTTGCCCAAGGTTCAATAGCTCCGTCTGCTATACTTTTTTTTTCATTAGGTATTACTAAGTTTGGATCAACATTTAATTTTATACCTATTCCTTCACATTCTTCACAGGCACCAAAAGGACTATTGAATGAAAATAATCTCGGTTCAATCTCTTCAATAGTAAAACCACTTTCTGGACAGGCAAATTTTGTTGAAAAAATTAAATTTTCTACTTTTCTAAATTTTTTTGGTAGTGTTTCATCTTCATATTCTACAAAAACTAAACCATTAGCTAAATTTACAGAAGTTTCTATACTTTCAGCTAATCGATTACCTAAAGATGTATTTAAAATTATTCTATCAACAAGTACTGAAATATCATGTTTTACCTTTTTATTTAATTCAGGAACTTTTTCAATATCAAACAATGTATTATCAATCTTAATTTTTCTAAATCCTCTTTTTTTAAGATTTTGAATTTCCTTTTTATACTCACCCTTACGACCTCTTACTATTGGTGCAAATATGTAAATAGTTGATTTTTTTGGTAACTCTTTGATTTTGTCGACTATTTGAGTAATAGTCTGAGATTTAATAGGTTTTCCTGTAAAAGGTGAATAAGGAATTCCAGCTCTAGCATAAAGAACTCTCATATAGTCATAAATCTCTGTAACTGTAGCTACAGTTGATCTAGGATTTTTAGAAGTATTTTTCTGCTCAATTGAAATTGCTGGACTCAAGCCTTCTATAAAATCAACTTTAGGTTTTTTCATCTTATCTAAAAATTGTCTTGCGTAAGCAGATAAACTTTCTACATATCTTCTTTGACCTTCTGCATAAACTGTGTCGAATGCTAAAGATGACTTTCCTGAACCAGATAACCCAGTAATAACTATAAATTTATCCTTTGGTATTTCTAAAGAAATATTCTTCAAATTATGTTCTTTAGCTCCCTTAATAACTATCTTTTTCATCATAATTTTTGTTGCTTTGACTTAATAAAATTAATATTCAGAGTAAATTGTGATATAATTCTAATTAATTAATTTAACAAATAATAAAATATTATGGCTGGAAGTTTAAATAAAGTACTTTTAATTGGTCGTTTGGGCGCAGACCCAGAAATAAAACAAATGGTGAATGGCAAAAGTGTAGCTAGGCTAAGTCTAGCAACTAGCCAATCTTGGAAAGACAAAAATACAGGAGAAAAAAAAGAAAAAACTGAATGGCACCGTATAGTTGTATTCAACGAAGGTCTAGTAAATGTCGTTCAGCAATATTTAAAGAAAGGGGCCCAAATATATGTTGAAGGTCAATTGTCGACAAGAAAATGGAAAGATGAACAGTCAGGACAAGATAAATATTCTACAGAGATAATAATTCAAGGTTATAATTCTTCACTTACGATGTTGGGCGGTGGCAATTCTAGTGGTGGTATTTCAAATGATAATAGTCAATCATCTAATACCAATGATGACATGTCTCAAATTTCAAATGATATGGATGATGAAATACCATTCTAAGAAAAATGCAAAAATCTGAAAATCAAAACGATAAAAATATAAAATTAATCTCAATGCATGACGAAATGAGCTCGTCATATTTGTCTTACGCAATGAGTGTAATTGTAAGTAGAGCTCTTCCAGATATAAGAGATGGTTTAAAGCCTGTCCATAGAAGAATTCTCTACGCCATGTATAAAGGTGGTTATGATTGGTCTAAACAATTTAGAAAATCTGCAAGAATAGTGGGGGATGTTATAGGTAAATATCACCCTCATGGAGATCAATCAGTATATGATGCCTTAGTTCGTATGGTACAGGATTTTTCAATGAGTTTACCTTTAGTTGAAGGTCAAGGAAACTTTGGATCAATAGATGGAGACCCTGCTGCTGCGATGAGATATACTGAAACTAGATTGTCAAAAGTATCACAATTTTTAATTGATGATATTGAAAAAAATACAATTGAATTCAAAAGTAATTATGATGAGACAGAGAAAGAACCTAGTGTTTTACCAGCTCAATATCCAAATTTATTAGTAAATGGTGCTGGAGGAATAGCTGTAGGAATGGCTACAAGTATTCCACCACATAATTTAGGTGAGATAATTAATGGCACTTTAGCTTTGATTGAGAACAAAGATATTACAATTAAACAACTAATGAAAATAATCCCTGGCCCAGATTTTCCAACAGGTGGAGTTATAATTGGAAAAGATATGATTAAAGATGGTTACACTAAAGGTCGAGGCTCATTTAAAGTAAGAGGACAAATTTCTATAGAGCAAGCAAAAAATGGCAGAGAAAGATTAGTCATCACATCAATACCTTATCAAGTAAACAAGTCAGTTTTAAATGAAAGAATAGCACAGCTAGTTAGAGAAAAAAAAATCGAGGGAATAAAAGATATTAGAGATGAGTCAAATAGAGAAGGAATAAGAGTATCTATAGATCTAAGGAACGGCGTTGAGCCCGAAACAGTCAAAAGACAATTGTATAAAAATACTCAAATAGAAAGTTCATTTGGATTTAATACGCTAGCTATCGTAAACGGAAAACCTCAAACATGTAATCTTAAAGAATTTTTATCTCATTTTTTAAATTTTAGAGAAGATGTTGTAATAAAAAAAACAAAATTTGATTTGAAAAAAGCTGAAGAAAGAGCTCATATTCTTATTGGATTATCTGTTTCTGTCGAAAACTTGGATAAAGTGATTAAGATTATCAGATCATCAAAAACACCAGATGATGCAAAAAAATCTTTACTCAAGATAAAATGGAAAGTTAACAAATCACAAAAAATGATTTCATTAATTGAAAATAAAAAATCAAATATAATTTATAATTTGTCAGAACCACAAGTTAATGCAATTTTGGAATTAAGATTACAAAAACTAACTGCTCTTGGGATTAATGAAATTGAAATTGAAATAAAAAAATTATCTGAATTAATTGTTAATTACAAAAAAATCATTTCATCTAAAAAAGAATTATTAAAAGTTATTAGTAAAGAATTGAATGATATCAAAGAAAAATTTTCAGTTAAAAGAAGAACAGATATAATAGATGCTGTTTTAAATTACGATATAGAAGAAACCATCCAAAAAGAGTCGGTTATTATTACAGTTACTTTACAAGGTTATATTAAGAGAGGTTCTTTAAATAATATTAAACAACAAAAAAGAGGTGGCAAAGGAAAAACTGGTATAACTACAAGAAATGAAGATTCTGTTGTTCAAACTTTATCTGTTAATACTCATACATCAGTTTTATTTTTTTCAACCGAAGGACTTGTCTATAGATTAAAAGCTTGGAAGATACCTGTTGGTTCATCTTCCTCTAAAGGTAAATCTTTATTTAATATATTGCCTTTAAAAAGTCATCAATCTATAAGTTCGATTATGCCTTTTCCCGAGGATGAGGCAGAATTAAAAAATTATCAGATAGTATTTGCTACGGCTCAAGGAAAAATAAGAAAAAATAGTCTTGAGGATTTTTCATCTATAAACGCTGCAGGTAAAATTGCAATGAAGTTAGACTCAAATGATAAAATAGTGGGTGTTAAGATATGTAAAAATGACCAAGATGTCATTTTGAGCACCAAATTTGGTAAATGTATAAGATTTGAGTCAAAAAAATTACGTATTTTTAAAGGAAGATCATCTAAAGGTATTAGAGGAATAGTTTTAGCTCCTAATGATGAAATAGTATCATTATCAATAATTGATAACGATAATAAATCTAAAGTCGGAAAAAAAACAAAGGATGAAAAGTCAGAAATAAAAGCTAGGGAAAAGTTTATTTTATCTATAACTCAAAATGGTTATGGAAAAAAAACTTCACATGCTGACTATAGGGTAACAAATAGGGGAGGAAAAGGTATCATTGGCATTATAAACTCACCAAGAAATGGTGATATATCATCATCTTTTCCTGTATACGAAGGTGATGAAATATTAATATCAACAAACAAAGGTCGTGTAATTAGAGTTGCAGTAAAAGAGATAAGAACCGCAGGTAGAAATACTCAGGGAGTAAGAATAATAAAGTTATCAGGTGAAGAAAAAGTTGTTTCAGCTAATAAAATTGATGATAATTTAATTTAATGAATAAAATAGCAATTTATCCTGGCACCTTTGACCCAATAACTTTTGGTCATATTGATTTAATCAAAAAAGGTATAAGACTTTTTGACAAAATAATAATTGCTGTATCTGATGTTGATAATAAAGATTACCTTTTTGATTCATTTGAGAGAGTGGAAATTGTTAAAAAAGCTTTATTTTCAGATCTAGGGTTAAATAAAAAAAAGATTGCCGTTATCACTTTCAATTCATTAACCACAGATTTGTGTAAAAAATATAAAGCGAACATTATTTTGAGAGGCTTAAGAGCTGTTTCTGATTTTGAATATGAATTTCAACTAGCTGGTATGAATAGAAAATTAAACAGTAATATTGAAACTGTTTTTCTAATGTCTGATATAGAAAATCAAATTATTTCATCAAAATTTGTTAAGGAAATTGTAAAATTAAAAGGGAATATAAAAAAATTTACAACTAAAAGTACTATAAAATTATTAAAAAGGAAATATGAACAAAGTTTTAATTAATATCATTATTTTCTTTTTTTTATTTATAAACCAATCTAACTCAGAGGAAAATATTATGATATTAAAGCTTAAAGACGGTGATGTTAAAATAGAGTTATTTGAAGATGTAGCCCCCAATCATGTGAAAAGAATCAAAGAACTGGCTGAGGCTGGAAAGTATGATAATGTTGTTTTTCATCGGGTAATAGATGGTTTCATGGCGCAAACTGGTGATGTAAAATTTGGTAATTCAAGTTCGACTGATTTTAATTTAAAAATGGCTGGTATGGGAGGCTCAGACTTACCTGATCTTAAGCAAGAATTTAATAATCTTCCTCACGATAGAGGAACTTTGTCAATGGCTAGATCATCAGATCCTAACAGCGCAAATAGTCAATTTTTTATTTGCTTTAAACCCGCACCATTTCTAGATAGACAATATACTGTATTTGGAAAAGTTATTGAAGGTATGGAATTTGTGGACAAGATCAAACGTGGTGACGATAATAATAATGGCGCAGTAGATAATCCAGACAAAATTATTAGCTTTAAATCTTTATAATTTTAATGGCATTAAAAAAATTTGCCTTTAAGATTAATAATATAGATGATTATGCCAGATGTGGTTTGATAGAAACACATCGAGGTAATATCCAGACTCCGGCATTCATGCCAGTTGGTACACAAGCTACAGTGAAGGCTTGCAAAATTGAAGATATTAAAAAAACTGGATCAGAAATAATTTTATCTAATACTTATCATCTAATGATAAGACCTGGTGTGGATAGAATTAAAAAAGCAGGTGGGTTACACAATTTCATGAATTGTGATTTACCTATTCTTACCGATTCTGGAGGATTCCAAGTTATGTCTTTATCTAAATTAAATAAGATTGATCGTGAGAAAGGTGCAATATTTAATTCACATGTAGATGGAAAAAAATTTATTTTAAGTCCAGAAGAGAGTATAAAAATACAACTTGGACTTAATTCTGATATTGTAATGATAATGGATGAGTGCCCTAAAAATACTAATGATTACAATTTAATTAATAAATCAATGAATTTATCTTTGTATTGGGCAGAAAGATCTAAAAAGGCATTTGGCCTGAATTCTCACAAAGCTTTATTCGGTATTATTCAAGGAGGTTTATTTAGAGATTTAAGAATTAAATCATTAAATGAATTGATTAAAATTGGTTTTGATGGGTACGCTGTTGGTGGTTTAGCAGTCGGAGAAACACAGAAAGAAATGTTTACAGTATTAGATGACTTAAAGGATATACTTCCAAAAGATAAGCCTCACTATTTAATGGGTGTAGGAACACCGTCTGATATCATAGGTGCAGTCAAAAGAGGTATTGACATGTTTGATTGTGTTTTACCAACAAGATCTGGCAGAACTGGTTTAGCTTTTACATGGAATGGAAGAGTGAATATAAGAAATAAAAAGTATCAAAATGATGACACTCCACTTGATCCAAATGTAAAAAATCTTAACTTAAATAAATATTCAAAAAATTATCTAAATCACTTGTTTAATACTAATGAAATACTCGGGTCTATGTTGTTAACTTTACACAACATAAATTTTTATCAAGAATTAATGACCGCTATCAGAAAAAACATAAATAACGGCACATTCAACGAATTTCATGACAAATACATTGATAAGTTGTAATGACTCACTATTTGTCTCACAAATTCTCATTTGAATTATTTAAATAATTATGTATACACATTCTCGTTCTCTGAACAATTGTGGGCCGTTAGCTCAGTTGGTAGAGCAATTCCCTTTTAAGGAATGGGTCGATGGTTCGAGTCCATCACGGCTCACCACTTATTCTAAGATATTTTAAGTGGTGGATATTCTAATATAATCTCATTTTCCCACTCATTAATTTTTCTAATTCTATTTTCTGCAGAAGGGTGAGTACTCATAAATTCGGGTGGCGCTTTTCCTTTATTATATTCTTTCATTCTTTCCCAAATTTTTGATGTTTCCCTAATATCATAACCTGACAAAGATGAAAAAATCATACCTAAATAATCAGCTTCACTCTCTTGTTTTCTATTAAATGGATTCATAATTCCTAACTGAGATAACAAACCAACCGTATCCATTCCTGTTGTTCTATTTATATCAGATAATATACCTCCACTGGCAATATCTATAATCTTTGTTCCAACATTTAATAGTGTTCCTCTACTTGCTCTTTCAACAGAATGTTTTGCAACTGCATGGGCTATCTCATGACCCATTACAGCAGCTAATCCGTCTTTATTTTTTGTTACATCAAGAATACCAGTATACACCGCAATTTTTCCTCCTGGCATGCACCAAGCATTTCTAACTTTCTTATTTTCAATTAATATATATTCCCAATCAAAAAATTTTGTAGGATCATCTAATTTAGCTTGATAAAAATATTCTCCAATTGAGTTTTCCATTTTCTTACCAATACTCTTAATTAAATCTAAAGTTTTAATATCTTTACTTAATTTTTCTTTTTTTTTTATTTTTTCGTATATTTGAGCAGCTTGAGCATTCAACTTAGCCTCAGGAATTATCTTTAATTGTTTTCTTTCTGTAATAGGCGCTGTAGCACAAGAATTTAGTATAAAACCACAACAACCACAACCAACATAAGATAAGAATTTTCTTCTATTCATTTTTCTTTAACATTGATATTATATTTGTTCATGAATCTAAATAATAAAATTTTAATATTCTTGTTTATTATTGCAATTGTTTTTGTGATATATTCTAGTTTTAAGTAATTTATGTCTAAAAATAAAAAAAAAAGATCATTTACACTAATACTAAGAAACTACTTTATAACAGGTGTAGTGGTTTTAATACCTATTGGCTTTACTTTATATTTAAGTAAAATTTTAATAGGATTATCCTCTAAAATTTTACCAGAAAATATAAACCCTAATAGTTACTTGCCTTTTGAAATTCCTGGTATTGAAATTTTAATTTCATTAATTTTTATCACTATTGTTGGAGGTCTATCTCTTTCTTTTTTAGGAAAAAGAATTTTAAAACTTATAGATGATCTCTTTAAACGAATACCTTTTTTAAGAACAATCTATTCAGCAATAGTACAAATGACCGAAACTTTTTCTAATAAGGATAACGGTAAAAAAAGTGTAGTTTTAATAGAGTATCCAAGAAAAGGTGTATGGGCTGTTGGATTTGCAACAAAAGAAAATGATGGAGAAATGGCAAAAAAAACTAACCAAAAACTAATAAATGTTTTTGTGCCAACTACACCAAACCCAACAAGTGGTTTTTTACTTATGTTTCCCATTGATGAGGTAATCTATTTAGATATGAGTTTTGAAGAGGCCTCAAAGTTTATAGTATCAGCAGGAACGTCGTCCAATAAAGTTTAAGCTATATCGTTAATTATGTCTGCTCGATCATATAGTTTAATCAAAGGTTTGAATCTACTAATATCTTGATTTGTAGTTTCAATCTTTTTAATTTCTTTCTCAGCCAAAAGAAATAGATCTTGATTATGAATTGGATCAGCTAATTTAAAGTTTTTAATACCACTTTGTTTAAATCCCAAGATATCGCCAAAACCTCTTATCTTCATATCCTCTTCAGATATTTTAAATCCATCATTAGAATCTTTTAATATATTAATTCTTTTTTTTGCATTATCGCTTAGATTTGACTTAAACATTAATATACATGAAGATTCTTTATTACCTCTTCCAACTCTACCTCTAAGTTGATGTAATTGAGATAAACCAAACTTATTTGCATTTTCTATTACTATTACATTTGCATTAGGAAAATCTATACCTACTTCGATGATGGTAGTTGAAACTAGGATTTTAAATTCATTTTTTAAGAATTTATTTAAGATTTTTTCTTTTTCTTCAATAGTTGTTTTTCCATGAAGTAAAAATACCTGATGAGGAAATAATTTCTTTAGATATTCAGATTTTTTTACTGCTGAAGTATGATCAATTTTCTTAGACTCTTCTATTAGAGGACACACCCAAAAAATTTGATTTCCAAGTTTAATTTCTTTTTTGATGAATCTAATAACATCATCAATCTTACTTTCAGGTTTACTATAAGTCTTAACAGGTTTCCGAATATTTGGTTTTTCTCGTATAATAGAAATGTCCATATCCCCATACACAGTCATAGTTAGAGTCCGTGGAATTGGCGTTGCTGTCATTAAGAGAACATCACAATCTTTTCCAGCTTTATCCGATAACTTTTTTCTTTGATTAACTCCAAATTTATGTTGTTCATCAATTATTATTAATCCCAGTTTTCTAAATTTAACTTTTTTTTGGAACAGAGCATGTGTTCCAAAGATTATATCAATTTCTTTCTTTATTAATTTTTCTAAAATATCTTTTTTATCTTTATAACTTGATTTTCCAGAGAGTAATTCTATTTTAATATTCTTAGGAAATATTTTTTTAGCTAATAAAAAATGTTGTCTTGCTAATATTTCTGTAGGTGCCATTACCGCTACTTGAAAATCAGAATCGATGGTATTAAAAGCAGATAATAAAGAAACTATGGTTTTGCCACTACCAACATCACCCTGAAGCAATCTAAACATTTTATTATCAGAGTTTAAATCATTATTAATTTCATTTAATGTTTTGTATTGGTCATTCGTTAATGAAAAGTTTAATTTAGATATTATTTTGTTTTGTTTTTTAGTATCAAAATTTTTTTTAGTTTTTTTAATCTTTTTTATTTTTTTCCTAATTTCTGAATTAACTAAAAAAGTTGAGAAAATCTCATCAAAAGCTAGTCTTTGATAAAAATTTTCTTTAAATTTACCAATATTTTCTGCCTCATGTAATTTTACGATTGATTCATTCCAACCTATGTTATCGAATTTTTTTAATATATCCCTTGAATGCCATTCTTTCATTTTAGGTAAATTTTCAATAATTTGTAATATAATTTTATTATAAACTTTCTCACTTATACCTTCAGTTAATGAATATCTATTATGCTTTTGTTTTATTAGAGAAGAGTCTTCTGAAATATATTTAGGATTAGTCAATTGATATTTATTTCGAAAATATTTAATTTTACCACTAATAGTAACTTCTTTTCCAATAGGTAATATCTTTTTAATATATCCTTCATAGCTATTAAAAAAAACACAATCTATTTCACCTGTCTCATCTTTACATAAAACTCGTTTTGGTAAATTTCTAACTCGTGGAAATAAATATTTTTGTGGAATTATTGTTATAGTTTGCACTTCATCTATTTTTAAATTTTCAATTTTTGATGATAAACTTCGATCTGTATAGGATTTTGGTAACTTCCATAATAGATCAAAGATATTATTAATTTTTTTTTTTTTTAATAAATTTGTTGTTTTTACACCTATACCTTTTAGAGAACTTAGGTCTGATAATAAATATTCATAATTTCTTTTAATATCCATAAACTAATATTATATTCTTATTATGAGCACTGATATAGAACAATTAAAAAAAAAAATTATTTACAGATCAAATTATCGTGGCACAAAGGAAATGGATAAACTTCTTGGCGCTTTCACTTATAAATACCTAGATCAATTAAATTATGAAGATTTAAATCAATTAATAAAACTTTTAGAAATAGATGATAACAACCTTTATAATTTTTATAATGGTTTAAAAACTGATGTAAAATTTGAGGATAATAAGATTAATAATCTTTTTAAAAATTTTAAATATTAAAAGATTTAATGGCGGAGAGACTGGGATTCGAACCCAGGAAAGAGTTGCCCCTTTGCCGGTTTTCAAGACCGGTGCTTTCAACCGCTCAGCCATCTCTCCGTTAGCAAGGTTGTATAATTAAAAATATTTAATTCAACTATAAAATGGTTTAATAAATCTAGTTATTAGTTAATTCAAATAAATATCTATGAATGCTAAATTTAATAAAGGATTATTGTTAACCTCTTTAGGATCTTTTTGGTGGGGTTTTATTGGTGTAATTTATTTTCAGTATGTTTCATTTATTGGTCACGTAGAACTTGTCGTCCATAGATGTTTATGGACAGCAGTTATGTTAATTTTTACTACTACCTTTTTATCAAAATGGAATATTTTTTTAAAAGAAATTACTGATAAAAAAAAATTGGTTGCATTGTTTATTTCAGGATTTTTAATTTTTATTAATTGGTCAATTTGGATTTATGCCGTTGCATCTGAAAGAATAATTGACGCAAGTTTTGGATATTTCATAATGCCAATTATAAGCGTTTTATTGGGATATATTTTTTTTAAAGAAAAATTAAATAATAAAAGGATACTCTCTATATGCTTGGTTACTATTTCAATATTAATATTGATTTTTTTTAATTTAAAATCTTTACCCTGGGTTGGTCTTATAGTCGCTTTTAGTTGGGCTTTTTATAATTTAGTTCGTAAAAAAATAGAAATAGATACAGATATAGGATTATTAATTGAAAGCTTATATATTTTTCCGTTTGCTTTAGTAGTTTTTTATTTAATTTCAATAAATGGCTTTAATGATTTTAGTTTAAATAATTTTGAATTAAGTTTATTACTTTTGTTAGCTGGACCTATGACTGTGATTCCATTATTTCTATACGTAAGAGGTGTTGAATTGATTGGATTAGGTCCGACTGGAATGATTTTTTATATAACGCCCACATTACAGTTTATTTTAGGTTATTTTTACTATGGTGAGGATTTTTCATTAGTAAAATTTGTAAGTTTTATTATTATTTGGATAGCTGTAATTATATATATTAATGATCTTTATGAAAAAAATTAATATTTTTTTTTTAATAACTTTTTTTTTGTTTTCTAATGGATTAGCTGATGAAAACAGTGAATTTAAAGAGTGGAAAAATAGTTTTAAAAAAATTGCACTAGCAAATGATATTTCTGAAAAAACTTTTGATTTGGTTATGTCTGATACTAGATTTTTACCAAATGTTATCAAATATGATAGATATCAACCTGAGTTTTATGAAGATACAAAAACATATATATCCAAAAGATCTTCCTCTAAAAAAATTAAATCTGGAAATAAATTTTATTTAGGAAATAAAAAATTGATAAATTCAATTGAGGACAAATTTGATATAGAAAAAGAATTGCTTTTATCACTTATGGGTATTGAAACAAACTTTGGAACTTATGTAGGTAAAATGGATATCTTATCTTCACTAGCAACATTAAGTTATGACAAACGAAGATCTGAATTTTTTACGAATGAATTATTGATATTGTTAAAATTAATTGATCAAAATCAAATAGATTATAAATCTTTATATGGTTCTTGGGCAGGTGCTTTTGGTTATTTTCAATTCATGCCTTCTACAATCAAAAATCATGCTATAGATTTTAATAAAGATAATTACATAGATCTAAAAAACTCAGAGGATGCTTATGCATCAGCAGCTAACTATCTTAAAAAAATTGGATGGAAAAAAAATTCTCCATGTTTTTATAGAATAAATCTTAAAAACGATATTCCACAAAAATATCTTAATGTATCTGCGAAAAAACTTTCAAATAAAAAAAAACTTAAATTTTTTAAGAAATATATAGAAAATTTTGATGAGATAGAATTTTTAGATAAAGATTTTAAAGTAGCAATTATTACACCAGATAAAGATATCATCCCAGGTGCGGATACATTAAATCCTGCTTATATCGTATTTGATAATTATGAGATAATTTTACAATGGAACAGATCTTTAAGATTTGCACTAGCTGTTTGTACATTAAAAAATAGATTTGAAAATGAACTTTAGAATAATCTTTTTAATCCTGTTTTCTTTTTTACTTTTTAGTTGTAATCAAACTATAAAAAACTCAAAAAATACTAATTTTAATATCGAAAAAAAATATTCTAATATAGGTTTTGCGTTGATTTTTGATGATAATTTAGAAAAAATCCGAAAAATTGATGATAGATCATTATTTATTTATCATAAACATCTTAAGAAAAAATCATCAGTTAAAATAACGAATCCAAAGAATGGTAAATCAGTAATTGCTGAAGTTAAATCAAATAGACAAAAATTTTCTGATTTTTATAATTCTGTTATATCTAAAAGAATTGCAGAAGATCTAGAACTTGATTTCGATGAACCTTATTTACAAATTATTTTAGTTTCAAAAGATTCTACTTTTATTGCAAAGAAAACTAAAACATTTGAAGCAGAGAAAAAAGTTGCTGAAAAAGCACCTATAGATGGAATTTTAATAAATGATTTAAGTCAAAATAATCAAGTAAAAAAGATTATTAAAAAAGATAATTTTTCTTATTCAGTTAAAATAGCTGATTTCTATTATAAAGATACAGCTCTTATGATGCTTTCAAGAATTAAAAATGAAACCTCGCTTAATGATCCACAAATACAAGAATTATCTAAAACAAAATTTAGAGTAGTAATAGGACCTTTTAATGATATAAAAAGTTTGAAAGAGACATTTGAAAAACTGAAATTACTTAATTTTGAAAATTTAGAGATACTAAAAAATGTTTAGAAATTTATTATTAATAAAATTTATATATTTCTTTTTAACCCAATTTGCATATTCAAATATTGATATAAAAGCAAGAACAGCAATATTGCAAGATTTTCTATCTGGTGAAATCCTTTATGAAAAAGAACCAAATAGATCAATTTATCCTGCATCTATGACTAAAATTATGACAGCTATAATAGCCTTCGATTTAATTAAATCTGGTGATTTAAGTTTAAATGATAAGTTTATAATTTCAGAAAAAGCATGGAGACTATCTACAGCAGGATATTCTTCAATGTTTATAATGGTAGGGGATGAAGTTTCTGTTGAAGATCTTTTAAGAGGAATAATTGTTGCGTCAGGTAATGATGCCTGTATTGCGCTTGCAGAAGGTATAGCTGGTACAGAGGAAGAATTTGCAATTCTAATGACAATGAAAGCAAAAGAATTAGGTATGGAAAATACCAATTTTGCAAACTCTTCTGGGATAAATGATCCTGATAATTACTCGACAGTTAAAGATATTTTGATTATGTCAAAATATTTAATTAAAACATATCCTGATTATTATGAGTGGTTTAGTGAAAAAGAATTCACTTGGGACAGAACTGGAGGCGATCCAATTACACAAGGAAATAGAAATCCTTTACTTTATAAAAATATCGGAGCTGATGGAATTAAAACAGGATATTTAGCTGTAGAAAAATATTCTTTAGCCTCATCTTTAATAAGAAATAATAGAAGATTAATAGCTGTTGGAAGTGGATTTGAAACTAAAAGTAGTAGATCAAGAGAAAGCTCTAAATTATTAACTTATGGATTAACTAATTTTGATTTAATACAAATAGCAAAATCAAAGGAAACAATAGATAAAATTGATGTGTGGCAAGGAAAAGAAAACCAAGTTGATGTTTATGTTAATCAAGATATATATAAAACAATCAAAAAAGCTCAAAAAAGACTTTTAAAAATATCTATAAATTACTCAGGACCAGTAGAAGCGCCGATTCAAAAAGAGCAAATCGTTGGTAAATTAAAAGTTGTTTATGATGAAAATCTTATAGGTGAGTATGATTTATTGGCTGCAAAAGAAATAAAAAAAGTGAATATATTTTCTAGATTAATAAAATCTTTAAATTATTTAATCTGGGGTGATGTCTAAAAAACCAATTATTGTTTTTGAAGGTATAGAAGGTAGTGGAAAAAGTTACCATCTCAATCATGTTTGTAAATATTTGAAGAACAAAAGAATATCCTTTATAAAGGTAAGAGAACCTGGTGGAAATATAAACGCTGAAAAAATTAGAAAATTAATACTAGATAAAAAATCAAATTTTAATAAAAATACAGATTTATTACTTTATTTAGCATCTAGAAGTGAAAATATTTCATTATTAAGAAAAAATTATAAAAAAAAAATAATTTTGATAGATAGATTTACAGATTCTACAATTGCATATCAGCATTTTGGTCTTGGTGTAAATCTCAAAATCATTAATCAAATTAATAAATTTTTATTAGGTGGTATGAACATTAATTTTACTTTTTTAAATATTGTAAATAAGAACAATATGATAAAGCGATTAAATAAAAGAAAAAAGCTAAATCGATATGATAAATTCAATAGTATTTTTTATGATAGAGTTCAAAAAGGTTTTTTGAGAATTGCTAAAAAGAATAAGTCAAAATATCTAATTATTGACTCAAATTCAGACATAAAAATGAATAAAAAAAAGATTATTGAAAAGTTAAATAAGATTATCTAATGAATATTTATCCCCAAAATCAATTGAATTTATATGGTATTGAAGAACATTTAGAAATATTAATTTCATTATTTGATAAAGGTGTTTTACCTAATAAGATTTTATTAACAGGGCAAAAGGGTGTAGGCAAATGTACTTTAGCTTATCATTTGATAAATTATATTTTATCTAAAGATGAAGAGTATTATTATGATGTTAATAATTTTAAGATAAATTCCAATAATAGATCATTTAAATTGATAGCAAATGGTTCGAACCCCAATTTTCAATTAATAGACATTTCTATTGATAAAAAACTTATTAATATTGATCAAATAAGAAATTTGTTAACTAATATAAGAAAGTCCGCATTTAATAATAAACCCAGGTTTATTTTAATAGATAATACTGAGTATCTTAATAAAAGTAGTATTAACGCCCTGCTAAAAGATCTTGAAGAGCCCAATCACAATATTTATTTTATTTTAATTAATAATCAAAAAAAACTTCTATCAACTTTAAAATCTAGATGCTTGAATTTCAATATTACACTATCTAATGCATCTTCTTTGACAGTCATTAATAAATTAATTAATGATAATGTTTTTAATTATATTAACAAAGAATTGATAAATTATTATTTTACACCAGGTAATATTTATAATTTATATAGATTAGCTTATAAAAATGAAATTGATTTAAAAGATACAAAGTTGAAAGATTTTCTAAACAAAATGATTAAAGAAAATTATTTCAAAAAAGAAATTGCTTTAAAGTATCTGTTTATTGATTATATAGAGTTATTTTTAAAGAATACTTCTTCAATGCTCAATATAGATTATTATAATTATTTTATTAAAAAGATTGATGATTTAAAAAAGTACAATCTAGACGAAGAATCTTTTTTTATAGAATTTCAAGACAAGATACTCAATGAATAAAAATTATTACATAACAACACCAATTTATTATCCATCAGCAAAACCGCATATGGGACACGCTTATTCAAGTATTATTGCTGATTTCCTAGCTAGATTCAAAAGAATAGACGGTTTTAACGTATATTTTTTGACTGGCACTGATGAACATGGATTAAAAATTCAGCGAGCTGCAGAAAATGATAATGTTGATACACTTAAATTTTGTGACAAAATAAGTCAAACATTTAAAGATTTATCAAAAACTCTAAATTTAACAAACACAGATTTTATTAGAACAACTGAAAAAAGACATAAAGATTCAGTTCAGCACCTATGGAAAGAGTTGGTTAAAAACGAGGATATTTATTTATCAAAATATTCAGGATGGTATTCTGTTTCAGATGAAGCCTTTTATAATGAAGATGAAATATTTGAGGAAAATGGAGTTAAAATTGCTAAAATTTCAAAATCTCCAGTTGAATGGATGGATGAAGAATCTTTTTTTTTTAGATTATCCAAGTGGCAAGAACCATTATTAAAATTTTATAATGAAAATCCAAATTTTATTCAACCTGAGTCTAGAAAAAATGAAGTTATAAGTTTTGTAAAAAGTGGTTTAAAGGATTTGTCTGTAAGTAGAAAAAGTTTTTCATGGGGTATTAAAGTCCCAAATAATGATAAACATGTTATATATGTGTGGTTAGACGCTTTAACAAATTATATTAGTGCTTTGAATTATCCCAATACTAATAATGATTTGTTTAAAAAATTTTGGCCTGCGTCTATCCATTTAATTGGTAAAGATATTTTAAGATTTCACGCAATTTATTGGCCCGCTTTTTTAATGGCTGCAAAGATAGAATTACCAAAAAGAGTATATGGACACGGTTGGATTTTATCTGGTGATGAAAAAATGTCAAAATCAAAAGGCAACATTCTCGATCCAATTGAAATCATAAATAAATATGGTCTAGATCCACTAAGATATTACTTAGTTAAAGAAGTTTCTTTTGGCAATGACGGTAATATTTCCCAGGAAAAATTAGAGGATTGTATCAATAGTGATTTAGCAAACAATTATGGAAATCTTTGTCAAAGAACAATTTCATTTGCTGTTAAAAATTGTAGTCAAAAAATTCCAAAAAAAATAAATTTTAATAATGAGGACTTAAAAATTTTAGACAGTTTTACTTCAAATATTGATAAGATACGAGCTGAAATTGATAAACAGAATATAAATTTTTATATTGAATTTATCATAAATGCATTATTTGCTACTAATAAATATTTCAATGATCAAGAACCTTGGAAAAAAAAAGATGATGAAATAAGATTAAATACAATTGTCTACACAACACTAGAAATGATTAGAAAAATAACATTTATGCTATATCCAATAATTCCTGACACGTCATTAAAAGTACTTAAGATTTTCGACTTAAAAGATAAAGATATTGTGTTTTCCTCAATTTCAAAACATGATTTTTTGAAACTTGATAGCGATATTAATCCAATAGATATTCTATTTAAAAAAATTGAAAAAAAAGATGATTGACTCTCATTGTCACTTAGATCATGAACCCTTATTAGGAAATTTGGAAACAGTTTTAAAAAGATCTAAAGAAGTTGGTATTAAAAAAATATTGACTATTTGTACAACATTCAAAAGTTTTGAAAATATAATTAGGATAATCAAAAAAGATGATATTATTTATGGCACATTTGGAATACATCCTCACGAAACTACAAATAATACTGTGAAAAAAAAAGAAATAATTCAGAATGTAAATAAAGATAAAAAGATAATAGGTATAGGTGAGACTGGATTGGATTTTTATTATAATAATAGTGATAGAAAAAGTCAGATTAGTAGTTTTGAAGAACATATTAAAGCCTCTATAGACATGAATATTCCCTTAATTGTTCATTCGAGAAATGCTGAAAATGAAACATATGACATCCTTAAAAGCTTTAACAATAAGAATATTAAAATTTTAATGCACTGTTTTACGGGATCTAAAAATTTTGCTGAAAAACTTCTTTCCTTAAATGCATATTTTTCTGCAAGTGGAATTATCACTTTTAAAAATTCTATTGATTTACAAGAAACATTTAAATTTTTACCTATAGAGAAACTCTTAATAGAAACAGACAGTCCTTTTTTAGCACCAGTGCCCAATAGGGGGAAAAAAAATGAACCATCTTTTATAAAATTTACAGCTGAAAAATTAGCTAGTATTAAAGGTCTTTCTAGCCAAAATTTAATTGACAAAACTACTCAGAATTTTAATAAACTTTTTTCAAAATAATTTATGCAATTAGTAATTTTAGGTTGTGGAAGCTCAATGGGTGTACCAAGAGCAGATGGAGATTTTGGTAATTGTAATCCAAGAGTAAAAAGAAATTATAGAACGAGATGTTCTGCTTTAATCAAGACTAAATCAAAAAACATTCTAATTGATACATCTCCAGATTTAAGAATTCAATTGATTAAGAATAAAATAAATAAAGTTGATGCTGTTTTATATTCACATATGCATGCTGACCAAACCCATGGTATAAATGACTTAAGAGTATTTTATCTTAAAACTAAAAAAACTCTTCCAGTATTTGCAGACATATCCACCTCAAAATATTTGATAAAAACTTTTGGTTATTGCTTTAAAAGTACTTCTAATGAATATCCCCCTATATTAAATTTAAAAAAGATTAAAAAAAAATTGTATTTTACAGATCTTAAAAAAAAAATTTTAATAGAAACAGCTACTGTTAAACATGGAATGGTCGACTCAATATGCTATATTATAGAAAAAAAAGTAGCATATATTAGTGATGTAAGTGAAATTTCTAAAAAAGATTATCATCTTTTTAAAAATCTAAAATATTTAATTCTTGATTGTCTTATGTATAAAAAACATCCTTCCCATCTAAACTTAGATGAGGCTTTACATTTGTTAAAAATCTTTAAACCTAAGAAAGCAATACTAACTAATCTACATTCAACAATTGATTATAATGAATTAAAAAAAATTTTACCTAAAAATATTATTCCTGCTTTTGATGGATTAACTATTAATTTCTAAAATTTTCTCAATAGCAGTGATAATTTTTTTTGAATTTGGTTTTGTAAAAGAGTAATAGATATTTTCAATCTTACCTTTTTTATTGATTAATATTTTGTGAAAATTCCACTTCGGCACAGCAGATTTTCCATAATTTTTTTCAGCCCATTTAAAAATTTTGTGTGCGTTCTCACCTTTTACATCAGTAATTGTTGACATAGGAAAATCTATATTAAAATTTACATTACAAAAATCTTTAACATCACTATCATTAGAACTCTCTTGATTAAATGAATTGGATGGCACACCGAAAACTATCAAACCTTTTTTGCTATATTTTTCCCATAATATTTGCAAATCTTCATATTGCTTTGTATAACCGCAGAAACTTGCAGTATTAACCAAAAGAATTGCTTTATTTCTATAATTATTAAAGTTAATAATTTCACCTGTTATGCTTTTGATCTCAAAATCATAAAAAACTTTTTCATAATTTGCCAGAACTTGATTTTTTAAAAAAAACATAATAATTGTTAAAGCAAATATAATTAATTTTTTCATTAATAATTATCTATTTGGAGTAAGTAATATCAGGAAGTAACCAAATAGTGTGGATAAAAGTGACCCAGTTAAAACACCTATCTTGACGCCATCCATATATTCAACATTTTCAACAAAAGCTAAATTTCCTACAAACAAACTCATCGTAAAACCAATGCCAGTTAAAACACCAACTCCATAAAAATTATACCAGCTAGTATTGTTAGGCATTTGCGCTATTTTAAGTTTAATAGAAATAAAAGAAAAAATGAAGACTCCTAATTGTTTTCCAACAAATAGTCCAAGAACAATACCTAGTGGAACTTTATCCATTAAAGAACTTATCGACAAACCCTCTAAGGATACACCAGCGTTTGCAAAAGCAAACAGGGGCATTATTCCAAACGCAACATATGGGCTTATAGAATGCTCTATCTTAATGAGCAATGAAAAATCTTTTTCTTTTTTTCTATGAGGTATAGTCATAGCTAATAAAACACCAGCTATAGTCGCATGAATACCAGAGTTATGTGTAAAATCCCAAAGTATTATACCAACAATAAGATATGGAAAAAATTTTTTAATATTAAATTTATTTAATATTAATAGGATAATGAATGCTATTAACATTAGAGATAAATATTTAATACTTAAATCGCCAGAATAAAATAAAGCAATAATAACTATAGCCCCCAAATCATCAATTATTGCTAATGCTGTTAAGAAAACCTTTAGAGACAGAGGTACTCTTTTTCCTAAAAGAGACAAAACTCCAAGTGAAAAAGCAATATCTGTTGCGGATGGAATAGCCCAACCATTCAAAGTTTGAGGATCACCAAAATTAATATAAATATATATTAAAGCTGGTACCAGCATTCCACCCACTGCACCAATTATCGGTAATAAAGCTTGTTTTATATTCGAAAGCTCACCTTGAATAAATTCTCTTTTAATTTCCAAAGTTACAAAAAAGAAAAAAATTGCCATTAAAGCATCATTAATCCAATGAATTACACTTAATTTAATACCAAATTCATTTATGCCTAAAAAAAGATATTTATTTAAAGTAGAAAAATAGAGATCTGATAATTCAGAATTACTAATTATCAGAGCAATTATTGCAGCAAACAATAAAACAAGACCACTGGCAGCCTCCAATTTAAAGAACCATTTAAAAGGTTTTGAAATATAATCTATCATATTACCTAAAAAGATCTTTTATAAATAAAAAAATATCCTCCAACAATTCATACAGATTATATAAAAATAATTCAAGATTGGGTAAGATTGTAGATAATTTAGTCTGAAAAGTATCTAGAATTATGATTAAAGCCAGAAATGTTATTATAAAAACAATAATATAACCGAAAAAATTAGTAAATTTAATAAAGGGCTTTTTTTCGTACTTAATCAAAGCTTTATCTTTTTTGTTAATAATCTGATCTATCTCATCTGATAAAGTTTTGTTTCTTAAAGATGGTTTTGGTCCTTTTTTTGGTTTCGTGGTCTTCTTTTTAATGTTGTTAAAGTGGTTAAATTCTTTTTTGACAGATTGATTTGGAGTATAAAACCAAGTATGGTTACAAGCTCCACATTGAATTGTCCTACCTTTAGAAGGTATTAATTCTGAATTAACTTCAAATATTTTGTTACAATTAATACATTCAATAATCATAATGTTTATATAACAGATTCTATTAAAATTACTTATATTTTACTAATCTTTATACTTTGAAAAAATTAATAAGTACTGTAATAGTACTTCATTCGGAGTGTAGCGCAGCCTGGTAGCGCATCTGGTTTGGGACCAGAGGGTCGCAGGTTCAAATCCTGCCACTCCGACCATCGTTTATGAAAAAAGCAAAAATATATATACCTAATAAAAATCCTATGCAATCAGGATTAGGCAAAACCAATAAATGGTTACTTGAATTTGAAACTAAAGATCCAACTAAAAATCCTTTGATGGGCTGGGAAAGTTCATCAGATACATTAAGCGAATTAAAATTAGAATTTTCATCAAAAGAAAATGCTATAAATTATGCGAAAAAAAAAAAAATTGATTTCGAAATAATTGAACCTAAAAAGAGAAAGACTATTAAAAAATCTTACTCAGATAATTTTTTAAAATAAAAGATGTTTAAATTTTTTACAGAAAAAAAATGGCATTTATGGAGTATTGGTGGAACTATATTAATTTTATTTGCAACATGGTATCAAGTTCAACTCGATGTAAGAATCAATGAATGGTTTGGTGAATTTTATGACACTCTTCAAAAAGCTTTAACTGAACCTAATTCTGTTACAGAAAAAGAATTCATTGCATATTTACTTACGTTTGCAAAAATAGCTGCAGTTTATATTTTGGTCGTAATTTTTAGCGATTATTTTACAAGTCATTGGACATTTAGATGGCGAACTGCAATGGCAGATTTTTACCATGATAAATGGGACGATGCATCATCAATAGAAGGTGCATCCCAAAGGGTACAAGAAGATACATTAAAATTTGCAAGAATTATGGAAAGTCTTGGAGCTGAATTATTAAGGAGTCTGATGACTTTAATAGCATTCACTCCAATATTGTGGGGTTTATCAAAAAGTATAACAATTCTTCCTTGGATAGGTGAAGTTGATCATGCTTTAGTATGGGTAGCTATAATTTCAGCGCTAGGTGGAACAATTCTATTAGCTAGTGTTGGTATTAAGCTTCCAGGTATTGAATATGATATCCAAAAAGAAGAAGCAGCATATAGAAAAGAACTTGTATTAGGTGAAGATTTTAAAGAAAGTGCTCAACCAAAAAAAATAACAGACCTTTATGGGGGAGTAAGAAAAATTCATTATAAGATGTATTTTCACTATCTTTATTTTAATGCTGTTAAATGGAGTTATCTACAAGGAATGGTAATAGTTCCTTATTTAGCTTTAGCTCCTACTATAGTTACAGGTGCAATCACACTAGGTTTTGTTCAACAAATCATAAGAGCTTTTGGTAGAGTTGAAACATCGCTTCAATATTTAGTTAGAAGTTGGCCAATCATTGTTGAATTAATTTCTGTTTGGAAAAGATTGAGAGAATTTGAAAATAAATTAAAAAGAAATGTTTCTTTAGAAACAATTAGATAATGATATTAGAAAAAGAATTTGAAGATCTATTTCTTAATGTTTCTTCTAGGGCAGCTTTATCCTCTTATCGTTATGTTGGTAAAAATGATAAAAAAGCTGCTGACAAAGCTGCAGTTGATTCAATGAGAGATCAGTTGAATAAGATTAATATTAAAGGTGAAATAGTTATAGGTGAAGGTGAACTTGATGAAGCTCCAATGCTATATATAGGAGAAAAAGTCGGAACAAATAAAGGACCTGAGTTAGACATTGCTGTCGATCCATTAGAAGGTACTAATTTTGCTGCTAATAATCTACCAGGAGCTTTAGCTGTAATAGCTGTATCAAAAAAATCTCATCTTTTTAAAGCACCAGAAACATACATGGATAAAATTTCAGTAAATTTTTCTGAGCCAAATGTAGTAGATTTAGATTTTTCTACAAAGAAAAATATTTTTAATCTGGCTGAATTCAAAAATAAAAAACCTAATGAATTAACTGCTTGTATATTGGATAGGCCAAGACACAAAAAAATTATTGAAGAACTAAAAAGATTGAATGTAAAGATAAAACTTATTTCAGATGGTGATATATCTGGTGCACTTTTAGTTACAGATCCAAAATATTGCGTTGATATATTTTTAGGTATTGGAGGAGGTCCTGAAGGAGTATTAGCGGCTTCAGCTCTCGATGCTTTTGGTTGCAATTTTCAATGTAAATTTTTATTTGAAACAAAAAAAGATATCGAACGTGCCAAATTAATGGGTATTGATGATTTGAATAAAAAATATCAATTAAATGAGATAGTTTCTGGAGACTCGATATTTTGTGCTACCGGTGTTACGACAGGAGATTTGGTTTCAGGTATTGTGATTGAGGGAAATGAATTTATTTCAGAAACTCTAATTACTCATAAATCTACTGGATTAAAAAAATTAGTAAAAACTAAACAAATAATATGAATTATCATAATTATAAAGACTTGATAAATAAGATTTTTTACAATAAAAAGCAGCATCTTGGTCCCTTCGTCTATCGGTTAGGACACGTGGTTTTCATCCTCGAAAGAGGGGTTCGATTCCCCTAGGGACCGCCATTTTGCAGTATATTAGCATGCTTTTCCATGTTTACCTTATAAAAACCATAAAAGGATTCAAAAATAAGTCTTATGTTGGTTTTACAAATAATATAAAAAGTAGGTTAGCCAAACACAATTCTAACAAAGGAGCAAAAGCAACAAAAGGTTATAAATGGGAACTTGTTTATAAAAAGAGTTTTAAGAATAAGTCAAAAGCACTCTCATATGAATATAAACTTAAAAAAGATAGAGTAAAAAGAATAGATTTGATAAATGGCTTTAATAAAAAAAAACATTAAAATAGCTACAATTTTACCATATAAAGAAAATTATACTCTTAGCAAAGCATCAGCAGCCTCATTATGGGTTTCTGAATTTTACAAAAAGTCAAAATATGCATCAGTAAATCATATTTACGGTCATACAAAAAGTAAGGATTTTTTAACCAGGAATTATTTCAATATAGATCTTAAGAATATTAAATCTAAAATTAAGAGTGCAACAAGAGAATATACATCAAAATTAATAAAAAGATTTAATCATATTAATTATGATATTATAGAAATTCATAATAGGCCTATTATTCTTGAAGAAATATCGAAAAAAATTAAATCAAGATTTATAATGTATTTTCATAATGATCCTTTATCAATGAACGGATCAAAAACTATAAAACAAAGACTTGACATCATTTCTAACGTCGAAAAAATTATTTTTGTGAGTGAATGGACTCAAAAAAGATTTTTTATAGATTTAGATGATAAATTAAAAACAAAAACCGAAGTTGTTTATCCCAGTGTTAATATAAAAAAAAAAATTTCCAAAAAAAAAAATTATATTACATTTATCGGTAAATTAAATGAGTCAAAAGGATATGATATTTTTGCTAAAGCAATTATTAAGATTTTAGATGATTTCCCAAAATGGAAAGCATTTTCTATAGGAGATGAAGATCGAAGGAAAATTTTTATTGATCACAAAAATCATCATGAATTAGGTTTTTTGTGTCATGAAAAAGTTTTAAGTTTATTAGATAAAACCTCAATCTCTGTTGTACCGTCAAAGTGGGAAGAACCCTTTGGAAGAACAGCTTTAGAAGCATCTTCTAGAGGTTGTGTAACAATAATTTCTAGCAGAGGAGGTCTTCCAGAAACAACAAAAGAAGCAATAAAATTAAAAAATTTAGATGAAAATAATCTTTATAAATCAATTAAATTTTTTATTAAAAATAAAAAACAAAGACATTTAATACAAAAAAGATCATTACAAAATGTTGATCACGTGATATCAGAAAACACAAAATTAATAGATAAAATCAGACAGGAAACTTTACCTTATAGTAATTTTAATTTTATTAAAAAAAAACTTAAGATTTTAAATATTTATAATCAAGGCCAAAAACTTAATCATAGGCTTTACAATATTTCTTTAGGCAAAAAATTTTCAAATGGTTTTATAAGGAATGGACATGATGTATTAGAACTTAGTGATAGAGACTTTATAAAAAATAATAGATCATTAAATTTTTTTACTAATAATAATTTTCAGAAATATTTAATTGAGTCCTTTAGAAACTATAATCCCGACTTATTGTTTTTTGGACACACTAGAAATATAGATCTTGAAACAATTGATATACTAAAATCAATTAACAGAAATTTGATTATATCACAATGGAATGAAGATCCAGTAATGCCTAGCTTAAAATATTCAAAAAATAACATACAAAATATAAAAAGATATTCAAATTTGGTCGATCATACTTTTATTACGACTGATCCAAGTGAATTAAAAAAACAAGAAAAAGATATTAATAATCTTCATTTTTTCTTTGTTCCAGTTGACAAAAATATAGAGTTTTTTGATGTTTATAAATTACGACCTCAAAAAGATCTATTTTACGCAATGAGTCATGGCGTAAACAGAGCGACTCTTAAAGAAGGTACTGAGGATGATCGAATTATTTTCTTAAATGAATTAGTAAAGAAAATTCCAGATATCAAATATGATTTTTACGGATTTGCTAACAAACAACCTATATGGGGTAATAATTTTTTTAGGTCATTAATTAACTCAAAAATGGGTTTAAATCTTAGCAGGGGAAGACCAACAAAGTATTATTCTAGCAATAGAATTGCATCAATAATGGGTAACGGTTTATTAACTTTTATTGATAAAAAAGTTCAGATGGATCATTTTTTTAATAAAAATGAAATAATTTTTTACAGTAATATTAATGATTTAGCAGATAAAATAAAATTTTATTCAAAAAATGAAAAATTAAGAAAAAAAATAGCTATGAATGGTAAAAAGAAATATTTTAAAATCTTTAATGAAAAACGTATCACAGAATATTTTATAAACATTAGTACAGGAAAAAATTTTAAACTTTTTTGATTAAATGGCTATTTATATTAAACTTTTTGAAGTTTTGTTTCCTGTATTTTTCGTAGTGGGTATTGGTTATTATCTTGGAAAAAAAAACCCAAAAATTGACACAGCTTTTATTACAAATTTTGCTGCTAATGTAGGCACACCAGCGATGATAATTTATGCTTTAAATCCAGTAAATATTTCGTTTAATATTTTCATAAATTATTTTTGGTATTATGCAATTGCAATAATTGGATTTATGATTACAGGGATAATAATATTATTTCTTTTGAATACTAAAGATATAATTAGAGAATTACCACCATTAACAATGCCTAATACTGGTAACATGGGATTACCGATATGTCTATTTGCTTACGGTTCACAAGGTCTTGGAGTATCAGCAGCTATATCTGCTTTAATTATATTATGCCATTTTACATTAGGCGTATTCTTGGCTGATAGAAGATTTAGTTTAGATGTTATACTTAAAAGTCCACCATTTTATGCAATAATTATTGCAGTAATTTTACTTTATTACGATTTTGAACTACCTGGATTTATTGAAAATACTACTTTTTTGCTTATGTATGCAACAATATTTCTTATTTTGATGTCTTTAGGGATAGCATTAACAAGATTAAAAGTTTTCTCACTAAGCAAAGCAATATTTTCTTCTATTGTAAGAGTAATAATTGGCCCTGTAATTGGATATTTAATAATTTTATATTTTAATTTAGAAGGATTTGCAGCTGGTGTTTTATTGATACAATGTTCAATGCCAAGTGCTGTTCTCAATTATCTTGTAGCATCAATATATTCGCCTAAGAAGATTGTTGATAGTGTTGCTAGTACTATTGTTGTATCAACTTTGATGTCTTTTATTACAATCCCAATTGTCGTATTCTTTGCTTTAAAATACTTTAATTAATCTATATTCTTCATATGTATGAAGGCTATAACATTTAATCTTTTAGCTTGGGTAATGCTCCCAATAATGGATGGATTTGCAAAATACTTAAGCTCAGACCTTCCGGTATTGCAAATTACATGGGCAAGATATTTTTTTACTGTTGCATTTACTTTTCCAATTATGTTTTTCTTTTTTCGAAAAAATCTTGTATGGACTGATAAACCAAAATTACAATTCATTAGAGGTTTAATTCTTTTAACAGCTAATATTTGTTTCTTTTATGCGATTTCAGTAATCTCTTTAGCGAAAGCATTAACATTAGCTTTTGTTGCTCCTTTAATTGTTACAGCTTTTTCACCAATTTTTTTAGGTGAGAAGGTAGGATTTAGAAGATGGTCTGCAGTAATAATAGGTTTTATAGGTTCTTTAGTCGTTATAAGACCAGGTTTTGTTGAAATCAATTTAGCAAGTATCGCCGCTCTTGGAACAGGTGTAATGTATGGGTTTTATTTGATCATTACTCGTAAACTAAGTACCTCTGACAATCCTTTGTTAACTTTATTATTAACTGGTGTAGTAGGGGCCATAATCATATCCACTGTAATGCCATTTGTCTGGGTTAAACCTACCTTAAATCAGTGGTCTATGATGGCTGCCATAGGTATATTTGCCTGTGTAGGGCATTTATTTTTAATATTGTCTCTTAAATACGCCGACGCTTCTAAATTAGCTCCATTTAGCTACTTTGAAATCATTACAAACATCATTATAGGCTATTATTTCTTTAGTGATTTCCCAGATAATTGGACTTTCTTAGGTTTGTTCATTATTATTCTAAGTGGTATCTACATATCTAGAAGAGAGAATTTAGTTAAGAAAGTTAAATAATAGGTATTATTTATTTACTAATATCTAAAGTATTACATTAAGTATCAGTATTAAATTGTTGTATTTATTACATTTTATTTAATTATATAAAAATATAATTATTAGAAAATTTTGAATTATTTTAAAGTGAAATCACCTTAAATCCTGTGTAGGAGATTTAGATTTATAGGAAATTATGAAAAACATGAAATATTCTTTTAAAATAGGGCTTTTTTTAATGATTGAAGTCATAAAATTCCCTAAAAGTGGGGGAGGCCAAAAGCATTGATACACTTGAATAGTAGAGCGTTGCACTAATTGAATATACCATTTAAACGCCCATAGAGGGGTCTATTTTAGTTATAAGCTCATATATGGTACAACTAAAGGGTGAATTGTGTTATTTAAAGATTAATCAGGTAAAAAGGTTAAAAAACGTTGATTTTACTAACTTTTTTAACATAAAAAAGCCTTAAAATAGGGCTAAATCTCTACTTTTTCAGATCTAAGTAATTTGAGCTTTTGCCTAATTCCACCTCTGCCAGAGTAACCTCCAAGAGCTCCATCGGACCTAATCACTCTATGACAGGGTATTTTTGGAGCATATGGATTTTTAGCACAAGCATTAGCTACAGCACGAGCCGATTTAGGGCTTTTTATGCCAATAGCCACCTGTTTATAGGTTTTTACCTCACCTTTTGGTATAGTTTTAAGGTATTTCCAGACTTTTAATTGAAACTTTGTTCCCTGCACTGATTTTTAGCGTGGAATTAATAGAATTATGTAACTTACTAAGAATATAATAGCCATTATAGACAAGAATATCGTGTTAAAGCTCTTTCCTGTGTTTCGATATTGAATAAAAGTCAATATAACAAAACCTATCGAGCTAATTAAAAACCATACTGCTGGAATTTCTCCGTCAATTGAACCCATATTAATCTAGATCAACAGTGTTAAATTCACCTGTTTGCCAATTATATGTCTCAAATGATCCACTTCCATTATTTGAGTCAATATCGTGCCATTCATAATTGCCAGTATCATAGTTATAAACCTCAAGTTCAGATCCATTAAAGCTTACATCCACATTGTTATACTCACCAGTCGACCAGTTATATGATGTTCCAGAATATGTATCTGCATAAGATGTGTTTGATAAGACAAAAGTTAGAAATAAAATAGATAATATTTTTTTCATAATCTTAAAATATCATCTTGACTTTGAAAATCACTTATTATATAACTTCCGATAATTAATGGTTATCGGAAATTTATATGAGTGATCTAATTACAGACCTTAAAAGCTTAGAAATTGAAACATTAAAAAATTTAAAAAATTCTAAATCTAATAACACACTTAGAGCTTATCAATCAGACTTCAAGGACTTCTCATTTTTTTGTACTAAAAATGGATTCTCTTCTTTACCAACTCAGCCTAAAATTATTGCTTTTTATATAACTAATCTCTCTAAATCAGCAAAATTTAGTACATTAAAACGTAGAATAGCATCAATAAGTGTCATTCATAAACTAAAAGGGCATTACTTGGATACAAAACATCCTATAATAATGGAGAATTTGCATGGGATTAAAAGAACATTAGGTTCAAGACAAAAAGCTAAAAAACCAATATTAATCAATGATTTAAAATTGATTATTAAAGTATTAAATGAGGAAACAATTAATACAAAAAACCTTGTTGAAGGCAAAGTTAAGGGTCAAAATAAATTAAGAGATAAAGCATTAATATTAATAGGATTTGCTGGCGGTTTTAGAAGATCGGAATTAGTGAATATTGAGTATGATGATATAGAATTTGTTAATGAAGGTGTAAAAATATTAATAAAAAGGTCTAAAACAGATCAATCTGGAGAAGGAACTATTAAAGCTATCCCCTACTTTGATAATAATGAATTTTGTCCAGTTATAGCACTTAAAGAATACATTAAACATAAATTTTCAGGCGACAATAAAGGAAGAGTTTTTGAAATTTCAGATAAATCTGTAGCTTTAATAATTAAGAGATACACAGAAAAAGCTGGTTTGGATAGTTCAAAATATGCTGGTCATAGTTTAAGGTCAGGATTTGCTACCACAGCAGCTGAGTTTGGAGCTGAAGAAAGAAATATTATGGCAATGACAGGTCATAAGACAACTCAAATGGTTAGAAGATATATTCAAGAGGCGAATTTATTTAAAAACAATGCATTAAATAAAATTAAAATTTAAGTTTAGACAAGTAGTAGGAAAAGATGTTGAATTTTTTATTATAAAATATTTCATATAACTCTTTTTTATATTCTTTAAAGTTCCATTTACCTTTAATTACCGCAGTACAAATATAAGGATAAACAGAACTATCATAATGAAACTTTCCTCTTTTTTTATCCTGGTTTAAATCAAATGAACATAATGAAATTAAATCTTTAAGATATTCTTTTGTGGTATTAGCTTCAAACTCCCAAATATTATCCCCTGGAACTGTTTTATAAATATATTTAAGGGACTTAATTTTGATAAGTGTCGGTTGTATTGAAAATAATTGCTTATCAGGGTTTTTAAATAGTTTATCATGTATATTTGATTTATCTAAATTTTCAAAAGCTCTGACTAACTTAATCAATTCACAATTGCCACTTTTGATTAAGTTGATGTATTCATCTATTATTTCAAAATTAGGTTTTTTGTATAAAAACATATCTTCATGACAAAAAAGGACAATTTCATCATCATCAATATTATCTAAGCATGAAAGGATTCTATTTTTGTATGTCAGTTTGTCATCATATTTAATTACAAGATAATCTTCTCTAAATGATGAATTTGAATTTAATAAACATATCTTTTCAAAGACATTTAAAAATTTATCAGTTTGTTTGTGCCAATATTCCCATACCCAAGAATAGTCACTATGAGTATACAATAGAATTTTCATTAATTATAAAGTCTTATTAATGTTGGAAACTTGAGAATATTCTTATTTCCTCTAAATATAGATAAACAATTTTTTGCATTTTTTTCGTTAGTTTTATGTGTAATAATTACTATTGTTGCTTTTTTATTCTTCTTATCTGGAGTTTGAATTATTCTTTTTACGGAAATTTTGTATTTAGTTAATCGATTAGTTATTAATGAAAGAACACCCTGTTTGTCATTTACCTCAAATCTAAGATATAAAGAATTTGTGTAATTATCATTATTAAAAGGTTTGACTGACTTTCTTTTTTTAGATGATATACCAAAAGGGTGTTTAATATTTCCCCTTAAGATTGATAATAAATCAGATAATAAAGAGGATGACGTAGGGCCTGGGCCAGCACCTTCTCCTTGTAAAATACTCTCCCCTACTGGCTTACCCTCCGTTATAACAGCATTCATTACTCCATTAACATTTCCAATATATGTTTTTTTACTTACTAAACATGGGTGCACAGTTTCAAATAACTTGCCATTTATAATTTGAGAAATACCTAGAAGTTTAACTCTTAATCCTAATTGACTTGCAATTTTAATATCTTCTAATTTAATATTTTCAATACCCTCCATTATACAATTATATTTGGAAATTTTAGTATTAAAAGAGAGTGCAGATAAAATCCTTACTTTGGCAAAAGCATCAAAACCATTTAAATCAAGTTTCGGATTTCCAGGTTCTGCATAACCAAGTTTTTGAGCTTTTTGTAATACTTTATCAAAATTTTCATTACTATTTTCCATCTCTGATAAAATATAATTAGTTGTTCCATTTAATATTCCGTAAACTTTATTTATTCTATTTGTAGCTAAACCTTCTTTAATGGTTCTCAAGATTGGTATTCCCCCTGCTACTGAAGCCTCGAACTCTAAATTAACATTATTTTGTTCAGCAAGCTTAGCTAAACTATCCCCATGTTTTGATATTAAAGCTTTGTTAGGGGTTATAACGTGTATTCTTTTTTTAAGTGCTGTCTCTACAATTTTCCTAGATATGCCATTAGATAATCCTATACATTCAAATAATATATCAATTTTTTTATTCTTAAAAATCTCAAGAGGTTTTTTAAAAAAAATATTTTTTTGAATAGGATACTTTCTTTTCTTGTTTTTGTTCTTAGCAGAAATTGCTACAATTTTAATTTTTTTACCAGTCTTTTTCTCGATTTCGTTCTTTTTTGATTTTAATTCATTATAAAGATAGATGCCGATTTGTCCCAAACCTACAATTGCAATATTAATATTTTTTTTCATTTTGATATATCAGGAAATTTACTTTTTTTGATATAATCATCTATATAAATTTTGTATTCATCGATTGACATAGAAACTATATTGTTTGATTTATTAATTATCTTTAATAATCTTTTTTGGTTATCAATTTTTATATCATTATGTTCGTTCCAATATTTAGCGTCAAAATCATAAGAACATGATTGAAAAAATATTGAAACTAAAATCAAATTTAAATATTTCATAAAAGTCCTGTTTCCAAAGGAAATCCAAATTTTAAATTCATATTTTGTACGCCTTGACCAGAACCTCCTTTAATTAGATTGTCAATTGTTGATAGAATAATAAATCTATTTTTATTTCTTGATTTGCATATAGATATATGACAATTGTTAGTATTGATCACTTCATTAGTGCTTAATAAACTATCATTTTTCATGATTTTTATAAAAATATCTTTTTTGTAATATTTTTTAAGTGTATTTCTTATTTTTGTTTGAGAAATATTCTTTTTAACATCTACATAGATTGTGCTTAATATTCCTCTAAACATTGGTGTCAAATGTGGAGTGAAGTCAAAATTAATTCTTTTTTTTGAATATTTTCTTAAGGCCTGCTCTATTTCAGAATTATGTCTATGGAATCCGACTCCATATGCGCTCAATGACTCATATAGATTTTTATTTTTATATTTTTTGTGGACACCTCTTCCTGCTCCAGAGTATCCTGATTTTGAGTCTATTAAAATATTATTCAATTTTATTAATCTTTTTTCAACTAAAGGAATTAAGGGTAACAAAATTGATGTTGGATAACATCCTGGACAAGAGATTATATTAAATCTTTTAACTTCTTTTTTTGTAATCTCAGGTAAAGAATAAATACTATTCTTTATATTATGAATAGATTTATGTTTTTTTTTATACCACTTTAAATAATTTGAAGCTTTTTCAAGCCTAAAATCGGCAGCTAAATCAATTAAAACATTATTACTTCTCAAATGATTTGAAATTTGTTGTGCTTCACCATTTGGTAGCGCAGTAAAAATAATATCTACATTATCTAAATATTTTTTATTAAATCTTATGATCTTTGGTAATTTCTTTTTTTTCAAAGATTTATCAAAATCTGAAATTTTTTTTCCAATAGATGAATTTCCACAAAGATACTTAATTTCTATATATTTATGTTTAACTAATAATTTTATTAGTTGAATACCAATATATCCAGTAGATCCAGCAATTAATATATTAAGCTTAGGCATTTCTTATTATAGCAGTTAAAAATTAAAAGAGAATTATCTTTTAGAAAACTGAAAGCTTCTTCTGGCTTTTCTTCTACCAGGTTTCTTTCTTTCAACAGCACGGGAGTCTCTTGTGGTCAATTTTTCTGACTTAAGAGTTGTTTTAAGGCTTTCATCAAAAAGCACTAAAGCTTTTGAAATACCATGGACCATAGCTCCAGCTTGACCTGTTGGCCCACCTCCTCTAACACTACATCTCACGTCGTAATTAGTCGGCTGTTTTATCAACTCAAATGGTCTTACAATTTGCATTTTATGATTATCATTTGAAAAATATTCATTGTAAAGTTTTCCATTTACATAAATTTTACCCGACCCTTTTTTTACCCAAACTTTCGCTATTGATGTTTTTCTTCTTCCAGTAGCGTACTTTGAGTCTTTGAAATCTAATTCAATTTTTGAATCTCTTTGATTTTCTTGAGCATTTTCCATATTAATTTCTTATAAGATTTTTGTTATTAAGTTTATTAAGTTCAATAATTTTAGGATTTTGAGAGGTGTGAGGATGATCATTTCCACTGTAAATCTTTAATTTAGTAAGTTGTTTTTTTCCTAAAACGCCACCAGGTAACATTCTTTTAACAGCCAATTTTAATATTTCACCAGGTTTTTTTTCTTTAAGTTTCTCTGGAGTTGTCTCTTTTATACCTCCTGGATGACCAGTGTGTTTGTAATATCTTTTATCTTGAAACTTTTTTCCAGTAAATTTTATTTGTTCTATATTTTTCACAATTACGAAATCACCATCATCCATATGTGGAGTAAAAGTAGTCTTATTTTTTCCTCTAATAATTTTGGAAATTATTGTTGCCAATCTACCTACAACAGCATTTGTTGCATCTATTTCATACCAAGAGGATGTTAACTGGTCTTTTTTAGTGAATTTAGTCATTGTGCCAGGATTAATACTAGTAATAATAATAATGTCAAATCGATATTTTTGTTGTTTTATATGATTATTTTGTTATAAAAGAGTTAGCCGATTTGAACCTATTGCGGGCTTTAACTGCTAAAATGGAATATTCCCAATAAAAATCGGTAGGCATTTGAACTATATTGTACGCCTGGCATAAAGCTAAAGTACTAAAAAAGGAGTAAAATGACAAAAAAAAGAAATAATCCAGAAACTATTGCCATTCACGGTGGTGATTATAGAAGTGATCCAACAACAAATGCTGTTGCTGTACCAATATATAGAACAACTTCTTATCAATTTAAAAGTACAGATCATGCTGCAAATTTGTTTTCATTAAAAGAGTTTGGAAATATTTATACAAGAATAATGAATCCAACGAATGACGTCCTTGAGAAAAGAATAGCTGCACTAGAGGGAGGTCTAGCTTGTTTAACAGTTTCATCAGGTCAAACAGCTTCGACTTTTGCAATCTTAAATGTAGCTCAAGCTGGTGATAATATTGTAAGTTCTACAGATTTATATGGAGGTACTGTATCTTTATTTACACACACATTAAGTAAGTTGGGTATAGAAATAAGATACGCTGATCCCTCAGATCCAAATAATTTTAAAAAATTAATTGATGATAAGACTAGAGCTTTTTACGGAGAAACTTTACCAAATCCATATTTGAGAGTTTTTCCAATTAAAGAAGTTTCTGATATCGGTAGAAAATATAATATACCTTTAATCGTGGATAATACCGCTTCGCCTGTTATTTGTAAGCCTATTGAACATGGGGCGGCGGTAGTAATTCATTCATTAACAAAATATATAGGTGGACATGGTACAGCAATCGCTGGAAGTATTGTTGATAGTGGTAATTTTGATTGGACTGCCGATACAAAAAGACAACCTTTATTTAATGAGCCTGACGCAAGTTACGGAGGAGTTATATGGGGTAAAGTAGTACCAGAACTTACGGGAGCCAATGTTCCATTCGCTGTTAGAGCTAGAGTTTGTTTGTTAAGAGATCTTGGATCTGCGTTAGCCCCTGATAATGCCTTTGCTATTATACAAGGTTTAGAAACTGTAGCTTTAAGAATGAAACGACATTGTGAAAATGCTGAAAAAGTTGTTCAATTCCTCAAAAAACATAAAGAGGTTATTAAAGTAATTTACTCAACAGAACACGAAGAACGTATATCAAAAAGAGCTAAACAATATCTTAATGGTGGTAATGGACCAATGGTAGGTATTGAGTTAAAAGGCGGCATTGAAGCAGGTAAAAAATTTATAGAGTCTTTAAAAATGTTTTATCATGTAGCAAATATTGGTGATGCAAGAAGTTTGGCTATTCATCCAGCCAGCACAACACACAGTCAATTAAATGAAAAGGAACTTGCTGCTGCAGGTGTTACCCAAAGCTATGTTAGACTTTGTATTGGAATTGAACACATTGATGATATTATTGAAGACCTGAATCAAGCTTTAAATAAATCATCTAAAGGCAATTTAAAAGCTGTCAGTTAATTTTTTTATATTGCGAAATGTAAAGAAAATATAATGTTGAAAGAATTATCAAAATTGAATTTATCTGGTGTAATGATGCGTAAATTATTTTTACTCCAGATAAAATTGTCAAAACGCCTAAAATAATCTGCAATAACAAAACAAGCCCTATTAAGATTATTGGCTTTAATAATTTTTTATTTTTAAGCATATAAGTGATATAAAACACATGTAAATAAACAATTAAAATTAGGTAAGCTAAATTTCTATGAATAAACTGAACTACGGAAGGATTATCAAATATATTAATGTTCAAAAATTCAATAATCTTACTATCGTCAGGAAAATAAGATGACCCCATTAAAGGCCATGTATTGTAAATTTTACCAGCGTCCAGCCCCGAAACAAAGGCACCTATTATTAATTGTAAAAATATTAAGACAAGAAATAGTTTAATTGAAAATAGTTTTGATGAAACCTGTATAATTTTTAAATCTGTTAATTCTAGAAATTTCCAAAAAACAATTGATAATATTATGAATGCCATTACAAGATGTAAGGATAATCTGTAATGACTAACATCTACTCTATCAATCAAACCGCTTGATACCATATACCATCCAATAAACCCCTGAAAACATACTAGTAAAAAAATTATTCCATATTTTTTGATTATCCATGATCCATTTTTAATAGTGAAATAAATCATAGGAAAAAAAATAACAATTCCAATTAATCTACCTAATTGACGATGACCCCATTCCCACCAAAAAATAATCTTAAATTCTTCAAGTGTCATGTTGAAATTTTGTTCCTTAAATTCTGGTATTGATTTATATAAATCAAAATAATCAATCCATTTTTCATTGGATAATGGAGGGAGTAAACCCACAAATAATTCCCAAGAAGTAATTGATAACCCCGAGTCCGTTAATCTAGTAAGGCCACCAACTAATATAATCAAAGAAATTAATGATAATAATGAAATCATCCAAATTTTTAGTTGATTATTTAAATAAATATTCTGACTGTACATGACTAGATAAATATAATAATTATTAAATATTCCAATAAATTAAATGTCGCCTAAAAATAAAAAAAAATTAAGTATAATCAGATCAAAACTAGATAAATTAGATAACAAATTATTATCTTTAATAAAATATAGAACTGGTCTTGTTAATGAAGTGTTAAAATTAAAAGAGTTTAAAAAAGAGATAATTGATACCAAAAGAATAAATTATATTCTTAAAAAAATTCGAAATAAATCGAAAAAACTTAGTATCGATCCAAAAATAACACATCGTATATGGAAAAATATGATTTGGTCTTATATTGATTACGAAAAAAGGAATTTTAAAAAAAAGTAACTATTTACTGTGCGGTGGAAGCTTTTTTTCCACAAATATTTCATGCTTTCTTGTAGATGGGTTATACTTGTTCGCTTTTAGTTTTACTTTAGCCTTTTCACCACCTGCAGGTTTTTTTACATAATAGAAGAATGGGCTGTCAGGTTTAGATTCTGGGACCAATCTTACTTTAACATGAGTTTTTTTTGCCATATTATTTAATTTTTTTTATCTTTTTTAAAAGATTAGAGATTTTTAATAATTTATCTCTAACTTCATAAGTCTTTATAGAATTATTTTGGGTTTCGTCAAGTTTTAAAGAGTCTTTTTTATCCAAAATTTTTTTTACTCCATTAATTGTCATTCCCTGCTCTTTCAATAAATAATGAACTTTTTTAATTAATTCAATATTCTTTTTATTATAGTATCTTCTTTTGCCATTAAGGATTTTTGGTTTTATTTGTTTAAATTCTTTTTCCCAATAACGTATTGTGTGAGTAGGCAATGATTGGCTTTTCTTAGATTTTAAACCAATTATTTTAACAACCTCACCTATTGATTTATAAGCATCATCAAATTTACTCATTACTTTTAGAATTAATAAATTCCTTAAACTCTTTTGAAGGTTTAAATAATATTACATTTCTTTCTGATATAGTTTTTATCTCTTTTGTTTTTGGGTTTCTTCCAGTTCTTGAATTTTTTTGTCGTACATAGAATGTTCCAAATTTTGATATCTTAATTTTTTTTTCTTTATGTAAATTTGAAATTATTAAGGAAAAAAAATCATTAATTAAATGTTCAGAAATTCGTTTTGAAAAACCAATCTGCATATAAATTATGTTAACTAACTCTTTTTTAGTTAAATTAATTCTCATCGTTAAATATTTTCTTTGATCTTATCTATCAAATTACCTTTAATAATTCTATTACAAACATTTAAGGAATTTGAAAATCCAATAAAATCTGTTCCACCGTGACTTTTTACAACCGGTGTATCTAGTCCGATAAAAATAGCACCATTGTACAATCTTGGATCTAATCTTTTTTTAAATTTTTTTAAATTCGAAATATTCAAAAAGGAGGAAATTTTTCCTAATAATGATCCACTTAGAGCTTCTTTTAATTCCTCTGTAATAAAATTTGCTGTCCCCTCAGCTGTTTTCAATGCAACATTACCTGTAAAACCATCTGAAACAATAACATTTACTTTACCATTCATTAATTCATTTCCTTCAATGTATCCAGAGAAATCAAAATTTTGATTACCTTTCTCATTTAATTTTTGAAAAGTTTCTTTAATTATTTCGTTTCCCTTTAATTCCTCAGAACCAATATTTAATAATGCAACATTTGGAACATCATCAGGATACAGTGATTTATATAGTGATGCTCCCATAATTGAAAAATCTACTAAATTTTTAGAACTACATTCAATGTTAGCGCCAAGATCTAGGACAACACTCATACCTTTTTTATTTGGCCATAAAGCTGAAAGTGCAGGTTTGTCAATATTTTCTAACATTTTAAGATTTAATTTTGCTATAACCAATAACGCACCAGTATTACCAGCTGATATCACAATATCGCTCTCTTTTTTTTTAACACTTTCAATTGAGAGCCACATACTTGTTTTCTTTCCCCTTTTTGCTGCCTCAAGAGGACTATCGGTGCTCTTAACAATATCTTTTGTATCAACAATTTCATAAAATTTATCATCAATTTTACCACTTATAATTTCTAGAATTTGGTTTTTATCACCAAAAATTTTAAAAAAATTTTCTTTATGTGAATTATGGTTATGAACTATTCCATCAATGATTTTTTTTGGTGAACCATCACCTCCCATTGCATCGACTGCAATCTTTATCAAATTTGACATTTCAAATAATAAATTATTCTTTTGGGTCTAAAACTTGTCTACCCTTGTACATACCTGTTTTCAAGTCTAAATGGTGAGATAATCTATATTCTCCACTTTTTTTATCCTCAATTATATTTTTCGGTGAGAACTTCATATTTTGAGATCTTCTCATTCCAGTTCTTGACGGAGTTTGTTTGCGTTTAGGTACAGCCATAATTAATGGTTAATTACACCTTTTAATAAATAATTCAAATTTTTTTTTGTTAAATTTAACTTAAAATCTTCAAAATATTCAACTAATTCATCAATTTTGTTAAAATCCTCAAAAAAAAGAGATAACTTTTGAATTTTTTCTTTCTTTTCCAAATCATCCCAAAAATGTATTTCACTTACCATTGAATGAAATAGATTAATATAAATTTTCATTTTTTTATTAATTGACTGGTCCCCATAGCCCAATTCTCTAATACTAAGTTCTAATTGTCTAAAATTAAAGTCATAAATTTCCTGTAAAATTTGTTTATTTTCTTTATTTTTGAAATTCTTAAGAAAAAAAGCAAAATGTAATAAAAACAACCTTAAACGATCAGAAAAATTATCTTTTCTATTTAATGATATGTATAATTTTTTATTTCTAGTGTAATCAATTAAGATATTGTAAATATTTATATAATTTTTATTCATGAAAAACGTATTATATATAATTATTATCTCATTAATAGTGGCCAATTGTTCTTTTAAAAAAGTTGTAAAACATCATGGTGTATCATTCTTAGAGAAAAAACAAAAATCATTAACAGTTAATAAATCAAATAAAAATGATATAATTGATATTTTAGGCAATCCCTCAACAACAAGTAAATTTGACAATGATGTATGGATATATATAGAAAGAAAACAAACACAATCAAGACTGAAAAACCTTGGACAAATGAAAATTTATAAGAATGACATTCTTGTTCTTGAAATAGATAACAATGGTCTCCTAAAAAAAAAGGATTTTTACAATATAAATGATATGAATAATATTAAGATAGCAAAAAATACAACATCAACAACTGTTTCTAAAAATTCCTTTATATATGATTTTATGTCTAGTATGAGACAAAAAATTAATGACCCTTTAGGTGTTAGGGCCAAGCAAAAAGAAAAAATTAACCAGCGATAACAGCAAGCAAAAGTAACGCTACAATATTGGTGATTTTAATCATCGGATTAACTGCAGGACCAGCTGTATCTTTGTAAGGATCACCGACTGTGTCGCCAGTAACTGCTGCTTTATGAGCTTCAGAACCTTTACCTCCATGATTTCCATCTTCTATATATTTTTTTGCATTATCCCAGGCTCCTCCACCAGCAGTCATTGATACGGCTACAAATAATCCAGTTATAATTACACCCAGTAACATTGCGCCAACAGATGCTAACGCAGCAACTTGCCCACCGATAGCAAAAATTATAAAATATAAAACAATTGGTGATAAAACTGGTAATAATGAAGGTATAATCATTTCTTTAATTGCAGCTACGGTTAATAAATCAACTAATTTTGCATAATCAGGTTTTTGTTTTTTCTTCATTATACCGGGATATTTCTTAAATTGTCTTCTTACCTCAATCACAACAGCACCTCCTGCTCTACCTACTGCTTGCATTCCCATTGAACCAAATAAATATGGAAGCATTCCACCAATTAAAAGCCCAACTACTATATAAGGATTTGATAAATCAAAAGTAACAACAATACCTTCAAGTTTAGATCCTGCCACTTTAGAAAAATGTTTAATGTCTTCAGTGTAAGCTGCAAAAAGCACCAAAGCTCCTAATCCAGCTGATCCAATAGCATAACCTTTGGTGACTGCTTTTGTAGTGTTACCTACAGCATCTAAGGCATCAGTTGTTTTTCTAACATTATTTGGTAATTTTGACATCTCTGCAATTCCTCCAGCATTGTCTGTAACGGGACCATAAGCATCAAGTGCAACTACCATTCCAGCCAATGCTAACATAGTTGTTACTGCAATAGCGATACCATATAAACCTGCAATATGATTTGTAAGCAAAATACCTGCTACGATAATTAAAGCTGGTATTGCTGTAGCTTCTAACGAAATCGCTAAACCTTGAATCACGTTTGTTCCATGTCCAGTAGTTGAAGAACTAGCTACACTTTTAACAGGTCTATAATTTGTACCAGTATAATATTCTGTGACCCATATTAGTAAACCAGTAATTATCAATCCAATAACTCCACAATAATATAAATCCATACCAGAAAACGACATACTATTTAAATTATAACTATTTTCTAAACCCAAAACAAAATCTGTTACTGGATATAAAATTACTAATGAAGCAAGAGCAGAAACCACAAAACCTTTATATAAAGCTCCCATTACATTTTTGCTTTTGCCTAATTTGACAAAAAAAGTTCCTATAATAGATGTTAATATGCAAGATCCACCAATTGTTAATGGATAAATCATCATTGACATATCACCAGGAAAAAAAATTGATGACAAAACCATTGTAGCAACTATTGTTACAGCATAGGTCTCGAATAAGTCTGCAGCCATACCTGCACAATCACCAACATTATCACCTACATTATCAGCAATTACAGCAGGATTTCTTGGATCATCTTCTGGTATTCCAGCTTCAACTTTTCCAACTAAATCTGCCCCAACATCAGCTCCTTTGGTAAAAATTCCTCCACCTAATCTTGCAAAAATTGAAATTAAAGAAGCACCAAATCCTAAAGCTACAAGAGCATTAACAATTTCTCTTTCATTGACATTAAATTTTAATAATAAATAATAATAAACTGCAATTGCTAAAAGAGCTAAACCTGCAACCAACATTCCAGTTACAGCACCAGATTTAAAAGCAACTGAAAGACCACTTGCTAATCCCTTTCTTGATGCTTCAGCAGTTCTAACATTAGCTTGGACAGAAACAAGCATTCCAACATATCCTGCAATACCAGATAACGCAGCACCAATTAAATAACCTAATCCAACAAGCGGACTAAAAGCAACACTAACAATAACCAATACAACAACACCAACAATCGCAATAGTTTTATACTGTCTTGCTAAATAGGCTTTAGCACCGATTTGAATAGCAGATGCAATTTCTTGCATTTTTGAATTACCTGCACTTGAATTTAATATATTTTTTCCAGTAAAATATCCATAAACAATTGATAAAAGTCCGGCTGCAATTGTATATAAAAGAATGGTTTCTGTTATTGAGTTCATATTAACCTTAATTAAGTTGTTGGTTGTTAGTTTTAAAAGCCGGACAATACAAAAAAAGCTATAAAAGGCAATGATTAACTTTTAAAATCTATGAAAATAACCTTTATTTTTGAGGGTAATTTTCTTATTTTTTTCATCGATAATTTGAGATCTTCGATTGTAAGTACAAATTTTTCCAATTTTTGAAATCTTTACCCCAAGAGACCTGCTAATTTTAGAGATGATTCTAGATTTTGAAGGTGAGGCAGTAAATAATATCTGGTAGTCATCACCACTAGATACGGATTTAATTTTTTTGATAATTTTTAAATCAATTAATTTGTTAAGGTTTTTAGATATCGGAATATCATTTAAATATAATTCATAAGAAAGTTTTTGATTATTAATTAATTTTTCTAAATCAGCAATTAACCCATCCGATAAATCAATAGAAGTATTAGCAATTGATAATAATTTTTTTGTAAAATTTATATGTAAATTTGGATGAAAATATTTATTTATAAAATATCTTGATAGATTTTGATCCAAATGAATTTTTTTTTGTAAAACTTTCAAACCAATAAAACTATCCCCTATATTACCAGTTACATATATATCATCATTAAGTTTTGCTTTATTTCTAAATAAAATTTTATCTGAAAATCCTACAGATGTTATCGAAAAGCTTAATTTTTTTGAAAAAGTAGTATCTCCACCACATAAATTAATTGAAAATTTTTTTTGTTCTTGATGTAGGGATTTTGAAATCATTTCAAGATTTCTTTTAGTAAAAGTTTTTTTATTACCAGAACCAGAAATAAAGTAATATTTTGGCTTTACACCTTTACAAATCAAATCAGATATAGAGGATCTAATAATCTTTTTGATAACTAGATCTGGATTTTGAAAATTTATAAAATGGACACCTTCTACATATGTATCCACAGAAATAACTAATTTTTTTGATTTATCAAAAAAAACATCATCATTTAAATTTAAAGAGCTTTTATTAGAAGAAGATAATTTTGAAAAATATTTATTTATAAGTTCAAACTCATGCATTATTTAATCTTATCTTTTTAGCAATATTATCTAATAAAGCATTTAAATATTTTGTTTGAGAAACATCTAAAAAGAAATTTGAGGCATTTAGATACTCTTTAATGATAATTTTTATAGAAACATTTGGCTTATATAAGAGTTCATATGTTGCAGATTTTAATATTACTTGAAATAACTTATCTAAATTACTAAATCGAAATTTATCACCTAATCTTTTATCTAATTCTTCTATCAAAATTTCATCACGTTCAATTGTTCCAGCAACTACATCTTTAATAAATTTTTTGAATCTGTGTTTTGGAAAAACTAATTCTTCTTCATTATTAAAAAATTTTCCATATAATTTTTGGATAATAATAACTCTAGGATTATTTTTTGGACTAAAAGTAGTTCTCATTTTTGTGATAAGATTGAAACAATAGCATTAGCAGCTTCGGCACCTTTTTTCTTCCGTGCTTTAGCTTGTTTCATATTTAAACATGTTAAAATTCCATTTCCTATTGGTTTTTTTGAATTTATTGACAAATTCATAATTGCGTCAGTTGATGCTTGTGAGATGAAATCAAAATGAGGAGTCTGTCCTTTTATAACACAACCAAGAGCAATAAAAGCGTGATATCTTTTTAAATTTTTTGATATTGTAACAGGAATTTCGAAAACACCTGGAACTTTAATTATTCTAACACGGAAATTTTTTGGTAAATTATTTTGTGCACTTTTTAATAATCCAATAGATATATCTTTATAATAATCAGCTATAACAATTAAAATTTTTTTTTTCATTAAATAATTTCTTGTTTTGTTATTTTTATACCAAAACCATCTAAACCGATAACCTTTTTAGGTGACTTTGTAATTAAAGTCATATTTTTAATTTTTAAATCTTTAATTATTTGAGCACCAATACCGTAATTTTTAAGTGATTTTTCTTTACTCTTTTTGTAAAGATCTTTGTCTTTATAATCCTTTAAAGTTTGTGTTACAGATTTGAGATTACTATCCTTGATAAATACTAAAACACAATTATTAAATTTTTTGAAATAATTAAGTGTTTTGTTAAACGAATTGGGTAATTTTTGATTTATTAGGTAATTCTTAACAACATTAGATGAAATTACCCTTACTCTTGGTGTAATTCCTTTTTTAATTGTTCCCTTAATAAGAGCAAAGTGTTCAGATCCATCCAAAAGATTTTCATAAATTCTAATTTTATATTTTTGATTTTTTACGTCAATAACACCTTGTTTCTTTAATCTTATCAATTTTTCTTTTTTAAGTCTGTAAGCAATGAGATCTTCTATTTTTCCAATTTTAAGTTGATGTTTATACGCAAAATCAAATAGTTCTTGTCCTTTAGCCATCGTGCCATCCTCATTCATTATCTCACAAATAACTGCTGAGTTATTTTTCTTGGCAAGTTTTGAAATATCAACCGAAGCTTCTGTATGACCTGCTCTGACGAGTACACCTCCATCTTTAGCGATTATAGGAAATACATGACCAGGAGAAACAATATCTTTTTTATTTACATTTTTTTTTGATGCGATTTTAATAGTTCTAGCTCTATCTTTTGCGGATATACCTGTTGTTATTCCCCTTCTTGCCTCTATTGAAATTGTAAAAGCAGTTTTATTTCTTGATTGATTAACTGGGGACATTAATGACAAATTTAATCTTTTTGCTTGTAAACTATCTAATGCTAAACAAATTAAACCTCGACCATATTTTGCCATAAAATTAATATTTTTTGCATTTGTATCTGTTGTTGATATTACTAAATCACCTTCATTTTCTCTTTTTTCATCATCAACCAAAATAAACATTCCACCCTTTTTAGCGGTATTAATTATCGATTCAATTGATGAATAGTTACTTTTTTTCATTAAAAAAATTTTTTACATATTTAGAAAGTATATCTATTTCAACATTAACTAAATTGCCTCGGTTAATTGTAGATAAGTTTGTTAATTTAAATGTATGAGGAATTACCCAAATTTGAAATCCTTTTTTTGTAACTTTAGATATAGTTAGCGAAATACCATTTATGCATATTGAGGCTTTTTCAATTATATTTTTCCTCTCTTTTAATGGAATTTCAAAGTCGAAAAGATAAGATTTATCTATTTTCTTAATATCTTTAATCTTTCCTATTGTATCAACATGTCCTTGGCAAATATGACCTGATATTTTTTGACCATATTTAAGTGGTAGTTCTAAGTTTATTTGTTCATTAATTTTTAAAAATCTAAATTTCGATCTTTTGATTGTCTCATTAGATAGATAAAATTCCATTATATTACTCTTAATTGTTATAAGAGTTAAACAAACACCATCACAAGCCACTGAAACTCCAATATCTTTTTTAGATAATTTTATATTCGATCGAATAAAAATATTAATACCTTTTGGTCTTTTTATAATCTTTTTTACAGTCCCTTTGTTAAAAATAATTCCGTTAAACATATTATCTTTTATAAATGGTAATTTTGTCTTTGACTAGTTTTGGGCTTATCATTGTTTTAACTTTATAGTTTCTATTCAATATATCATTTGATGTAAAAATAACGTGTTTTTTTGTTTTTTGTAGTGTTTTTAAACTTTCAAATAAATAAAATTGATTTATTAATCTATTCTTAAGCATATTTTTTGTAATCTTTTCTCCACCCTCTACCAATAAGTTTCTGATACCTAACGAAAATAATTTTTTTAGGATGATTTTTAAATTAAATCTTTTTTTAAAATTTAATCTTGATTTAATTAAAGTTATCCCCTTTTTTTTTAGAATGTTAATTTTAGAATGATCTGAGGAGTAATGAAAAATTATAGTATTGTTTTTTTTTGCTGATTTAAAAATATAAGTGTTCAAATCTATATCTAAATCTTTATCTAAAATAATTCTTTTAGGAGAAAATTTTTCATATCCAATCAAACGACAATTCAATTTTGGATTATCTATATTAAGAGTGTTGCTAGAAATCATTATTGCTTCATTCTTATATCTTAAATAATGGGATAATTTATCTGAAGATTGATTTGTTATTTTTTTTACTTTTTCACTATATAAAAGTTTATTTTTTGATACAGCCATTTTTGCTGTAACAAAAGGTAATTGATATTTTCTATTAATTATATACGAGTCATAAAGGTCTATTGCTTCTTTTTTTAAAAGGCCTCTCCAAACTTTAATGTTTTTTTTTGTTAAAATCTTAAAACTTTTGCCTTTAACTTTTTTGTCTATGTCATTTATTGAATAAAAAAGTTCTTTAATACCACTATTGATTATGCTTTTTGTACAAGGAGGAGTTTTTCCATAATGATTACAAGGTTCAAGTGTTACATACATTTTTGAACCAGATAAGTTCTCGTCCGAGTTTTCAATTGCATTAATCTCTGCATGTGGTCTTCCATTAAATCCAGTTTGACCAATAGAAATTATCTTATCTTTTTTAACTATCACACAACCTACAGAGGGATTCTCTCCTGTTAATCCTTTTCTTTCTTTCGCTAAATTAATAGCAATTCTCATATAATTATTATCTTTTGATGAAAATTTATCTTTTTTTGTAGACATCTAATTTGTCCACAAATTGTACAAAATCTTTTTCTTCTCTAAAATTTCTATAAACAGATGCGAATCTAACATAAGCTACAGGATCAAGTTCTTTTAAACCTTCCATAACCATTGTTCCAATAGTGCTTGTTGATATTTCACTTTGACCAAGCTCCTCTAAAGATCTTGATATTCGACTGATAAATTTTTCAGTCGTCTCAGTATCTATCGGTCTTTTTTTTAATGCAATAAAAATAGATTTAGATAATTTATCACGGTCAAAAACTGACTTTCTTCCATTTTTTTTAACTACCATAATTTCTCTATATTGAACTCTTTCAAAAGTAGTAAATCTTGCTCCACAAACACATAATCTTCTTCTTCTTATAGCAGTCCCATCTTCAGTCGGACGTGAGTCTACGACCGAAGTCTCACCTTTTTTACATATTGAACAGATCATTTATTCAAATTTTTATAAATTGGAAAATTAGAACACAGATCAATAACTTCTTTTTGTACTTCATTTTCCACTTTACTATTATCCTCCGGGTTTTCAGACAATCCTTTAATAACTTTTGTTATTAATTCCCCGACTTTTTCAAATTCTTTTAAACCAAATCCTCTAGTTGTTGCCGCTTGAGAGCCCAATCTAATTCCAGATGTGATCATTGGTTTCTCAGTATCAAAAGGTATCCCATTTTTGTTGCAGGTAATATTTGCTCTACATAAACTTTCAGCAGCTAAATTTCCTTTAACATTAAAAGGTCTTAAATCTACCAACATCAAATGAGTATCTGTTCCACCTGAGTAAATCTTAAATCCATTATTCTTAAGAGTTTCAGCAAGCATCTTAGCGTTGGATAAAACATTTTTAATATAAGTTTGAAATTCTGGTTTAAGTGCCTCAAAAAAACCTGCAGCTTTAGCTGCAATAATATGCATTAATGGACCTCCTTGGTATCCAGGAAACACTGCTGTATCAAATTTTTTTCCAAGATCTTCTTCGTTAGATAATATAATACCGCCTCTTGCACTCCTAAAAACTTTGTGAGTTGTTGAAGTTACAACATGTGCGTAGTCACAAGGATTAGGATAACCCTTTCCTGCAACTAAACCAGAAAAGTGGGCCATATCAACCATCAGATAAGCTCCAACACTATCTGCTATTTCACGAAATCTTTTAAAATCAATTATTCTTGAATAAGCGCTCCCACCAGCAATAATAAGTTTAGGTTTATGCTCTAATGCAAGTTTCTCAACATTTTCATAATCAATAAGCTCAGATTTTTTGTCTACATCATAACTAATTGCATTAAACCATTTTCCAGACATTGAAATCTTAAGTCCATGGGTAATGTGCCCACCAGAATTTAAACTCATCCCCATGAAAGTATCATTTGGTTTTAATAACGCTAAAAAAACTGCTCCATTAGCTTGAGCACCAGAATGAGGTTGTACATTTGCATACTTGCAATTAAAAAGTTTTTTGATCCTCTCAAGTGCTAATTGTTCTGCAATGTCAACATGTTCACATCCATTATAATATCTTTTACCAGGATATCCTTCTGCATATTTATTTGTTAAAACTGATCCTTGAGCTTCTAACACAGCCTGTGAGACAATGTTCTCTGATGCAATCAACTCGATATGATTTTGTTGTCTTATCAATTCGTCGTTTATTGCTTTAAATAAATCAGGATCAGTTTTTTCTAAACTTTTTTCGAAGAAATCCTCATAATTTGAATTCAAATACTTTTTTTCACTTGACATAATATTCCTAAATCTTTCTTACCCTTTTTGTATGTCTGCCACCTTCAAATTTAGTATTTAAAAAGACTTCAATACATTTAAAAGCAATATTTTTTTTTATCAATCTTGAGCCTAATGTAATAATATTTGCATTGTTATGCAATCTAGATAATTTTGTGTTTTTTATAGAATAACACACTGCAGCTCTTATTTTTTTATGTTTATTTGCTGCCATTGACATACCCATTCCAGAACCACATACTAAAATTCCCATATTCTTATGATTATTAGATACTTTTTTGCAAAGTTTATGTGCATAATCAGGATAGTTAACAGATATTTTTGAGTCATTTGTACCTAAATCTTGGAAAATGTACTTTTTTTTAAATTTATTTTTAATCTGTTCTTTGAGATTAAATCCAGCATGATCAGAAGAAATAAATATTTTTTTCAAATTAATTAAATTTGTAATCTAAAACACAAGCTACTAAATGAATTCTATTTTCTTCTCCTCCATTAAAAGCATTGTGATATTTTGTATTGTTTGTAATCCAAACTGAGCCATCTGCAGGCATATGCTTTGCTACATTGTCAATAACCATTATCGATCCGGGATTTGTAATGATTGGAATATGAAGTCTGGGCTCTGGATCTCTATGCCAGCTTAAAGTTGATCTTGGTTGTTTTAATAAAATTCTTACTCGTCCTAATTTATATTTTGAGGATAAAACATCAAAAACTTCTTTGAAATAAGTTTCTTTATAATCCTTAATAAATTCAGAATAAGCTGCCTCATCAATCATTTCATCTCTTATAGCTTCTTTACCAGAGGAGTCTGGTTTGGTCCAGAAAACCCCTCGTGCCTTATGACCTTTGATAGAATCTGGATCACCTGGAATTTGTGTTAATGATATTGCTCCAAAATTTGATATACCATCAATTCCAGTAAATCCCTTAATAGCTAATAATTCTTTGTAAGCCTCTTGAAGTTTATCAATGTCAAATTTGACATCTTGTTTCTGAAAATCATTAAAATTTAAGTTCATATGTAATTTATTGTCTCCTAATATTGTTTAATATCCTTTTTAAGCTATATTTGTATATAACATTTGTCGCATATAATAAATATATTTAAAAATGATAACAGGTAAATACCCTAGTTTAAGACTTAGACGCAATCGAAAAAGTAGTTGGGCTAGAAGACTAATCCAGGAAAACAACCTCACACCAAACGATTTTATACTACCAATCTTTTTAATTGATGGAAAAAATAAAAAGTTACCTATTAAGACAATGCCAGATGTTTATCGTTATTCACTTGATAAACTTAATTATGTAGTTGAAAAAGCTATAAAAAAAGGACTACCAATGATTGCATTATTTCCTAACACAGAGAAAAAGAAAAAAAATGAAATTGGCTCAGAGGCATTAAATGAAGATAATTTAGTTTGTAGGGCAATTCAAATGATTAAAAAAAGATTTAAGAATGAAATTGGAATCATGTGTGATGTTGCTTTAGATCCATACACTTCGCATGGTCATGATGGTATACTAAAAAATCGGTATGTATTAAATGATGAAACTATAAAAGTTTTAATTAAACAATCACTGATACAAGCAGAAATGGGTTGTGATGTTCTGGCACCTTCAGATATGATGGATGGTAGAATTGGTGAAATTAGAAAAACTCTTGATAAAAACGGATTTGAGATGACTCAAATATTATCTTATGCTGTGAAATACGCTTCAAGTTTTTATGGACCTTTTAGGGATGCTGTCGGCTCTAAAGGATTATTAAAAGGAAATAAAAAAAATTATCAAATGGATTTTAGAAATAACACTGAGGCATTAAGAGAGGTAGCTTTAGACATCAAAGAAGGAGCTGATATGGTAATGGTTAAACCAGGACTTCCATATTTAGATATAATCAAATTAGTAAAAGAAAATTTTAAGATTCCTGTTATGGCATATCAAGTTTCAGGTGAATATAGTTTATTATCTAGTGCTATTAAAAAAGGTTTAATTGATAAAGAAGTAATTTTAGAAAGTTTAATATCTTTCAAAAGAGCTGGTGCAAATGCAATTGTAAGTTATTATGCTGATAGATTAGATGAAATAGTAAAATAACTATTTCAAAGCATCAATAAATTGTAATCGATTAATGGGATGGCTCAAATTATTGGGTTTTAAAATATTTTTATCTAAAAAATCACCTACTAGTTTTAATCCATCAAGCAACGATTTTTGACTCGGATTATCGTTATTTTTATCTATTAAAAAATTCGGAACATATTTTACTTGGGTGGATGAAGTAATTTTATATACATCATCACTATTATTAATATCTTTATTTACCAGCTTTTCTAGTTCTATATTGAAACCAATGTTACTTAATAATTCTAATTCCCAAAATATATAATTTTTTACCCATCTATCAGAATCAATAATTTCATAAAAGTGATTTAGTAAATCATATATTTTAAGATTTTTTTGTGATTCTGCGGTCAAAATTTTTACCAATTGCATAGCGGAAGATACACAAAAAAGTTTCTGACGACTATCAAAAAATAATGGGGAATAAGCTTTTTGTATTTCAATTTTGAAATAACCTAATTTATTTATATTTTTAGAATTATAATTAACAAATAATTCATTTCCTACTTGTAAATAATTTTTTATTTTTTTTGAAGTACCACCAAAAACTATTCCAGAAATTTTTCCATGATGTTTTGTAAATATTTCAACAATTAAAGAATTTTCGCTATATCGATTTTTTGAAAGTAAAAAACCTTTATCATCCCAAGTCATAATTATCTAAGATTGTTTAAGCAAAGAATTGCAGCATTTTGTTCTGCATCTTTTTTTGATTTACCTTCTGAAACATAAAATTTAGAGTTCACTAATTTTACTCCAACTTTAAATATTGGTTTATGTCTAGGTCCGGTATTAGATATTAACTTATAAATTGGTAGTTTTTTGAATTTTTTTAAAGAAAATTCTTGTAATTTTGTTTTCGCATCAATTTCGGTGATGACACTTTCCTCTATTTTCTTTTTCCACAAATAAAGAATAATTTTTTCTACAGCTATAAAGCCTTTATCTAAGTAAATTGCACCTATCAAAGCTTCACAACAATCTGCGATTACTTTATCCTCAATTTTAATATTCTTATTTTTTGGTTTAAAAATGAGAATATATTTTTCTAAATCTAAATTTTTGGCAATTTCTAAACAAGTTTTTTTATTCACTAAAGATGCAAATTTTTTATCTAATATACCTTCTTTTTCATCAGGATAAATTTCTAATAATTTTTTTGCAACAACTAATCCTAAAACGCGATCACCAAGAAATTCCATTTTTTCATTATTCTTCTGATTATCATAGCTCTTATGAGTAAGTGATTTTATTAAAATTTTTTTGTCTTTAAAATTAAACTTTAATTTTTTTTCTAAATTTTGATAAATTATTTTCATTAATTAATTTTCTTGAAAAATCTATCGAAACGTATCGACTTATTCCATTTCCAAAAATAGAAAATACTACCGATATTCTTGTCTGATGAAAAAAAAATGAATCTCGCTTTACCCACAATATTATCCTTGTGGACGTAACCTACACTCGATAAAAATCTACTATCCTTAGAACAATCACGATTATCTCCTAAATAAAAATAATGATCATCAGGAACTTTATATGGGTCAGAGTTTTCATTCGATGATTTTTTAAGATTTGTTATATTATATATTTTTCCATTTAAGAGTTCTTCCTGAAAGGTAAATACACTAATAGGCTCTTTTCCACAAAAAACTACATCAGTTTCAGATTTTAGATTTCTAAAAATAACATTATTGTTTATATATAATTCACCGTCTATAAATTGAATTCTGTCACCAGGTAAACCAATAACTCTTTTAATATAGTCGGTTCGGTTGTCTGCAGGTGTTTTAAAAACTACTATATCTCCTCTTTGAGGTTCTTTAAAAAAAAAACGTCCTTTAAAAATTGGAGGACTAAACGGAAAAGAGTGTTTACTGTATCCATAAGAATATTTAGTCACAAATAATCTATCACCAACTAATAAATTTGGCTCCATTGAAGACGAGGGTATATAAAAAGGCTGAATAAATAATGATCTAATAAAAACAGCAATTATTAAAGCATAAAATAATGTTGTTAAATTATCTATTATAAAATTTCTATTAAACATTATTGTTTTTGAATAATTGTAAATGCTATTGAATAATCTTTTTCATCAGAAATTGAAAGGAACAAATTGTATTTTTTTGTCTTAAATCTTTTACTTATCAAGTTACTGATTTTCTTATTTTTTAAAAAATATGGTTTTCCTAATTTGTCATTTAAGATCTCAATATCTTTAAAATTTAAATCATTTCTTATTCCAGTACCTAGTGCTTTTGAGAAAGCCTCTTTGGCTGCGAATCTTTTTGAAAAATAATTCCTATTATTTTTATGTTTCTTAAAATAATTAATTTCATTTACGCTAAAAGTTCTTTCAATAAATTTTTTTTTTTTAGTTAAAAGTTTAATTCTTCGATTTTTTACAATGTCTACTCCAATACCAAAAATTCTCATTCAGTTTTTAATGATCTTTTTAAAATTATTTATTACTTTTTTTAATCCATGAAATATTGACTCCCCAATTAAATAATGACCAATATTGAATTCTTTTATTTCTCTGATTTTTGATAAAATTTTAGTTGTTTTATAATCAAGTCCATGACCAGCATGGACTTCTATTCCAAGACTATTTGCATAAACTGAACATTTTTTAATTCTCTCCAATTCTTTTGAATAATCTTTTTTTAATTTAACTAGGTTAGCTAATTTTCCAGTATGAATTTCAATACAATCAACATTTATTTGGTTTGAAATTTCTATATCTTTAAGTGAAGGATTTATAAATAAACTTGTTCTTATCTTTTTTTTTTTAAATCTTAAGACTATTCTTTGTATTCTGTTTTTATTCTTAATTAAATCTAGTCCGCCTTCAGTAGTAATTTCTTTTCTATTTTCTGGTACGATACAAATAAAATCAGGATTAATTTTCATCGCAATATCTACAATCTTTTTATTAGTTGAAATTTCCAAGTTAACATCTAAATTTTTAATAGAGCATATTCTTTTTGCATCTATATCTTTTATATGTCTTCTATCTTCTCTCAAATGAATTGTTACTGAGTCTGCTCCAACTTTTTTTACATATTTTGCAGAAATTATTGGATCTGGATGATGTTCACCTCTTGCATTACGTAGGGTTGCAATATGATCTATGTTAACTCCTAATCTTGTCACTTTATAAATCTACTTCCTGGAGTTGTAATTGGCATAAATCTTAAATAATCAGGTAAATCTTTTTTTTTATATGTGGGAACATCAATTTTTAAATGAGAGATTATTTTTTTTTTAATTTTCAAACTTTTTCTTGATGATCTGTCTATAATAGATGCAAAACCAACAACTTTAGCTTTTGATCTTTCAACTAATTTAACACATTCCATGCTTGACTTACCTGTTGTAATTACATCTTCGATGATTAGAACTTTTGATCCTCTTTTAATACTAAAACCTCTTCTAAGTGTAAATTTTCCTTTTACCCTCTCACAAAATATAGTTTCTTTTTTTAAAATTTTTCCAATTTCATAACCAATTATAATACCTCCCATTGCAGGTGCTAAAATTAAATCAAATCTTTGGATAAATTTATTAATTTTATTTGCTAAAGATTTACAAATCTTATCTGCTAAATGAGGATAACTTAGTAATTTGGCACACTGAATATATTTTGATGAATGAAGGCCAGATGATAATACAAAATGTCCTTCTAATAATGCATTAGTTTTTTTTAAAATATTTAAGGATTTTTTGGGTGAAAGCATTTCTTTTATCTTCGTGTCTAATTATTTTAAATTTTATACCTTTTTGTTTAAGCTCTGCAATAAAATTAGTGAAATTTTTTAGATCTCTTATAATTAGTTGAAATTTAAAATTAATGTAATTGGGGTTTTTACCTACCATTTCTAGATTTGAAATATTTAATTTATGTTGGCCAATTAAAGAACTTACATTTCCTAACTGACCCGGTTTATCAGGTAGTGATATCCATAGGGTGGTATTATATTTTTTTATTCTTTCCTCTTTTTTTTCACCTCTATCGTGCCAATATCTTCTTATAGCAGATCTAGCCTTTCCTGTTTTTGTTATTGGAATCCAATGAAGAGATGGTGAATTATTTTTTGACGTTATTATTTTTACTGTGTCACCATTTCTCAAAATATTTTGAAGTTCACTTTTATTACCATTAATCTCACATCCAATTGCTGTATCTCCAATTTTTGTATGAACTGCGTAGGCAAAATCTATTGGAGTAGCATCTTTTGGTAATTTGATGACAGAGCCTTTTGGTGTAAAACAAAAAACATTTTCCTGAAACATTTGTAATTTTGTATATTCATATGAATGTTCAGGATTTTCATTTCTTTCAATAATTTCTACTAAATCTTTTAACCAATCATATTCTTTCCATGTCAATGAATTAAATTTTTCAGAAGATTTATACTGCCAATGAGATGCAATACCTCTTTCAGCAAAATCATGCATTTTCTTTGTCCTTATTTGAATTTCAATTGGTTTTTTGTATGACCCAATTACCGCTGTATGAATAGATTTATAACCGTTAATTTTCGGAGAAGAGATATAATCTTTAAATTTACCAGGTATACAATTCCATTTTTTGTGTAATATCCCCAAAGTTTTATAACAGTCATCTATATTTTCTAAAATTATTCTAAAACCAATAATGTCTGTTATTTGCTCTAAGGAAACTCTTTTTTTTTGGACTTTTCTCCAAATTGAAAAAGGTGTTTTCTCTCTACCATAAATTTTAGAAACAATACTATTATTTTCCAAATGTGAATTGATTTCCCCCGAAAGGGTTTCAAATATATCTTTTTTATCTAATTTAATTTCATCTAATCTTTTTTGAATTAATCTTCTTGCGTCATTATTTAATACTTCAAATGAAAGATCTTCCAATTCATCTCGAATTCTGTGCATACCCATTCTATCAGCGAGTGGAGCATAAATTTCCATTGTTTCTTGTGCAATTCTTTTTCTTTTATCTAAACTTTTTATTGCTTTAATTGTTCTCATGTTATGAAGCCGATCAGCAATTTTCACTAACAAAACTCTTATATCTTTTGATGTTGCTAAAATTAATTTTCTAAAATTTTCAGCTTTTGAACTAGATGATGCCGTATTTTCTAATGCTGATATCTTTGTTACACCGTCTACTAAATCAGCAACTTCAGATCCAAATTCGCCTTTTATTGTTTCGTAAGTTGCATATGTATCTTCAATAGTATCGTGTAACAATCCAGTTGTTATAGTTGCGCTATCTAATTTAAGATCAGTTAAAATATTTGCTACTTCAATCGGATGAACAGAATAAGGGTCACCAGAAGCTCTTTTTTGATTTCCATGTGCTTTTACAGCAAAATCATATGCTTTATTAAGTTTTTCTGGATTTAAAAATTTATTGTAATTTTTAACTTTATTTATTAATTCTTCAGAATTCAGCATGTCTTACTATAACATTAATTTTAAATTTGTTTAATAGAACTAATGTCACTATTTGATAACTCAAAAATAAGTGTTTTTATATGTTGTTTGGACACTGGATGCCTCCAATTTTTATCTATTTCAAACAAAGGTAATAAAACAAAATTTCTAGTATGCATTCTCGGATGAGGTAAATCTACCTCTTTATGAGATAATTTATTGTCAAAATCTAAAATATCTATATCACATTCTCGAGGGAAATTTCTGGGAGTTTTTTTTCTACCTAAAAATTTTTCAATTTCTTTGCATCTTTGAAGTAATTCTTTTTTATCTAAAATAGTTTTTATTTTTAAAACTATATTATAAAATTTTGGATGTCTTGGATCAGGCCATGAAACAGTTTCATAATAACTAGATGAACTTATTATAATTATATCTTTTTCAACGAGTTTTGATTTTGCTTTTTCAATATAATTAATCCTATTTCCAAGATTGGATCCTATACTCAAAAAAGCAATTTTAGCTTGTTTTTCTAATATATCTTGCTTTATCACGATTCCAATCTCTTGTTTTTTTTGTAGCTCTTTTGTCAAATTGTTTTTTTCCTTTTGCGACAGCAAGTTCAACTTTTGCCTTACCTTTTTTGAAATACATTTTTGTAGGAACAATTGTAAAGCCATCTCTTTGAATTTTACCAATTAATTTATTGATTTCTTTTTTATTTAATAAAAGTTTTCTTTCATCTAAAGGTTTGTGATTTGAATAACTTGCTTGTTTATAAGACGCTATATGAGAATTAATAAGAATTAACTCACCATTTTTCTCAACCGCATAAGAGTCTGCAATATTGACTTTACCTTCTCTAACAGATTTAATTTCAGAGCCTTTTAATACTATCCCAGCCTCTAGAATATTTTCAAAAAAATAATTAAAACTAGCTTTTCTATTTAAACAAATTATTTTTAAACCTGGATTGGTTTTATTTATCATTAAAGAAGATTTGATGTCTCAAGAGCTTTTTTTACAATTTCTTTTGTTTTATCTGTGACTTTTACTAGTGGTAGTCTTACATCATCATCACAAAGTTTTAATAATTTTGCGGCATATTTCACTGGACTTGGATTACTTTCAACAAACATAGCATGATGCAAAGGTTGTAAAATATTATCTAATTTTTCAGCCTCTTTTTTTGAATTGTCATCACTATCAACTGAGTATTTTTGAAATTTTGAACACAACATTGGAGCAATATTTGCAGTTACGCTAATTGCACCTACTCCACCTCTTCTATTAAATTCTAATGCATTATCATCGTTGCCAGTTAATTGAATAAAATCTTTACCTAATTTTTCTAAGGTTTGTTTTACTCTATCTAAATCGCCTGTTGCATCCTTAACGCCGATTATATTTTTTAATTCAAATAATCTCGCCATAGTATCAACAGTCATATCTATGACAGATCGACCGGGTATGTTATAAATAATGATTGGAATACCACAACTATCATTTATTGACTTATAATGTTGATATAATCCTTCTTGAGTTGGCTTATTATAATATGGAGTAACAATCAGGGCTCCATCTGCACCTATTTTTTCAGCATGAGTTGTCAAAGATATTGCTTCTTCGGTGGAGTTTGATCCGGTACCAGCAAACACAGGCAATTTTCCATTACTTTCTTTAACACATAATTCTATTACTTTTTCATGCTCATTATGGTTTAAGGTTGGTGACTCTCCCGTAGTTCCAGCAGGAACAAGGCCATTTGTACCATTTTTAATGTGAAAATGAATTAACTTAATGTAAGTTTCTTCGTCAAGTTTATTGTTTTTAAATGGGGTGACTAAAGCAACATTTGAACCTTTAAACATAAATACTTATAACATAGTTTATCGATTCATATACTAAAAGATTATGCTAAAAAAATTCATATTTTTTATAAGTTTGATTATTTTTTCTAATATAACGCTTTTATTGTTTGCTGAAATTATACCTTTAAAAAAACCAAATCAAAGCAAAGAAGAGAAAGAACAGAAATTATTAATTGATGTACTAAAACCTTTACCAAAACCAATAATAAAAAAAAATAAAGAACAACCAAAGAAAAAAATAGTATCAAAAAAGGAAAATAATAAGAGCATTATTCTACCTATAAAAAAGCCTTTAATTGTTAAATCAAAAAAGAAGAGTGCTCCCAAAAAATCAAAATATTATAGCAAAAAAGATTTTGCTATTGCAAAAAAAGCTATTTTAGAGATGAAACAAGCTAAATGGCCTAGTGCATTAAAAACTGCAAAAAAAGCTAGGGATAAATCCATATACAATTTCATTCAATGGAGACATCTTCTTACTAGGGGAAACAAAGCATCATATTATGATTATAAAACTTTTATAGACTCAAATGAAAATTATCCAAGAATAGGTAGGATAAGATATTTGGCAGAACATAAGCTTTCAACGAACTCTATTTCACCAAAAAAAATTATTGATTGGTTTGATGGAAATGAACCTTTAAGTGGTTTTGGTAAAATGATATTAGGCGAAAGTTTAATTTTAAATGGTGAAACTCAAAAAGGATTATCATTTATTAAAGAGGGATGGGTAACAGCAGAATTAAGTAAATCAGAATTAAGATTTTACCGAAAAAAATTTAAGAAATATCTTAATGCAGATGATTATATTAAAAGAGCTGACTATCTTGCTTGGAACAATAAATATTGGGATTTAAGAAGATTGTTAAGATATCTACCAAAAGATTACGAATTATTATACACAGCGAGGCAACTATTAATGAGTAAATCTTATGGAGTTGATAATGCAATAGCAAAAGTACCATCAAAATTTAAAAATGATGCTGGATTAAATTATGATAGATTAAAATGGAGAAGAAAAAGAGGAAGAGTTGATAGTTCTCTTGAAATATTACTTTCTATAAAAAATACAAAAGATTATCTAGTTAGACCTGACAAATGGTGGATAGAAAGAGAAATTATTTCTAGATCTCTTATCTATAAAAAGAAATATGAACTAGCTTATAAGGTAGCTAGCAAACATGCTTTAACTGATGGGCCAGAATATGCAGCTGCAGAATGGATGAGTGGATGGATTGCTCTTAGTTTTTTAAATGATCCATTATTAGCTAAAGATCATTTTGAAAATTTTTACAATAATGTTGGTTATCCAATAAGCACGTCGAGAGGAGCCTATTGGTTAGCTAAAACCTATCAGAAATTAGGAAAAAAAGATATCGCTATACAATGGTTTGAGAAAGCTGCAAATTTTCTAACAACATACTATGGTCAATTAGCTTTTATAGAATTAAATCCAAATAAAACTTTTGAACTTTCTAAAGATATGGATGTATCAGAAGATTATAGAGATTTTTTTTTTAAAAAAGAATTAGTTAAAACAATTTATTTACTCGATGAACTGGATGAAGATAAATACACCAAACATATACTTAGACACTTAGCTAATGACAACATTGAAAGTGGGAGTGAAATATTAGCTGCTGAACTTGCAACTAACATTGATAGGTTTGATTTTGCTATTCAAATTTCAAAAATAGCATCTTATGAAAAAAGATTCCACAACTCTTTTAATTACCCAATAATAAGTACACCAAAATATATTAATGGAAGAAAAATTCCTGAGACAGCTTTTATACTATCAATTATAAGACAGGAAAGTGAATTTGATTTAAGTGCAAATAGTCATGCAGGTGCAAAAGGTTTAATGCAATTAATGCCTTACACAGCCAAAGTAGTTGCAAAACAAGCTAAGCTTCCATACTCAAAATCAAGACTCACAAAAGATGCAGAGTATAATATTAATTTAGGATCTCATTATATTGCAGGATTAATTCTTGAGTATGATGGCGCTTATCCATTTGCAATTGCCGCTTATAACGCTGGACCAAAAAGAGTGAGATATTGGAAAAAAATAAACAAGAATCCTCAAAAAAAACAAATAAGTTATGTCGATTGGATTGAGTTAATTAAATTTAAAGAAACAAGAAATTATGTTCAAAGGGTACTCGAGAATTATAATGTATACCGTTATATACTAGAGCAAAAACCAATAAAAATGAAAAATTTCTTTAAAGATGAGCCTCTATATTAAAAATGGCGGAAGAGGAGGGATTCGAACCCTCGGTACAAGTTTCCTCGCACGGTCATTTAGCAAACGACTGGTTTAAGCCTCTCACCCACTCTTCCAGGAAATTTGTCACCTCTGATTGTATTGAATAATCGTTATTAATAAAGTAATTATTTATTACAATGAGAAATAAGTACTCTTTATTTTCACTGGTAAAAAATGCTTTTTCATATCATGAAAACTGGGAAAAAGCATGGAAAGATCCAGAACCCAAAAAAGAATATGACGCTATAATTGTTGGTGGTGGTGGTCATGGGTTAGCTACGGCGTATTATCTTGCAAAAAAACACGACATGAAAAATATAGCGGTAGTAGAAAAAGGATGGATTGGTGGTGGAAATACTGGAAGAAACACCACTATAATTAGATCGAATTATTTATGGGACGCAAGCGCAGGACTTTATGACCATGCTTTAAAAATTTGGGAAAGTTTATCACAAGAGTTAAATTACAATGTAATGTTTAGTCAAAGGGGAGTTATGAATCTCGCTCATAACTTGCAAGATGTAAGAGATTTAAAAAGAAGAACTCATGCTAACAGATTGAATGGAATTGATGCTGTTTATTTAAATACTGAACAAGTAAAAAAATTTTGTCCAATTATAAATACGTCTCCCGATATTAGATATCCTGTTTTAGGTGGAACTCTTCAAAGACGAGCTGGTACAGCACGACACGATGCTGTGGCCTGGGGTTATGCTAGAGGTGCTGATGAAATGGGTGTAGATATTATTCAAAATTGTGAAGTTAAAGGTATAAAAAGAAATGGTGATAGTGTTGAGGGAATTGAAACAACAAAAGGATTTATTAAAGCCAAAAAAATTGGAGTTGTTGCAGCTGGCCATTCAAGTGTAATTGCAAATATGGCTGGACTTAAATTACCTTTAGAGAGTAAACCGCTTCAGGCTTTAGTATCGGAACCTGTTAAACCTATAATTGATACTGTAGTGATGTCAAATGCAGTTCATGCCTATGTAAGCCAATCAGACAAGGGTGAGTTAGTAATTGGTGCGGGTACAGATGATTATGTATCTTATTCTCAAAAAGGAAGTCATGATATAGTAGAAGGGACCTTAAATGCAATTTTAGAATTATATCCAATATTTAGTAGAATGAGAATGTTGAGACAATGGGGTGGAATTGTAGATATATGCCCAGATGCAAGTCCAATTATAAGTAAAACTTCTATCAAAGGATTATACTTTAATTGTGGTTGGGGAACTGGTGGATTTAAAGCAACCCCTGGTTCAGGTGACTTGTTTGCACATACTATTGCAAACGATGAACCACATAAACTGAATGCTGCATTTAATTTAAACAGATTTGTAAGTGGTGATCTGGTTGATGAACACGGTGCAGCTGCTGTGGCGCACTAATGTTTTTAATTGAATGTCCCTATTGTGGTGAAAGAGAGCAAAGTGAATTTAAAGCAGGTGGTGAAGCTCATATAATTAGACCCAAACAACCAACTGAATTAAGTGATGATCAATGGGCTGAATATCTTTTTATGAGAAAAAATATTAAAGGTATGCAATTTGAAAGATGGGTACATACACATGGTTGTAGAAAATGGTTTAACGTAGTTCGAGACACATCAAATGATATAATTAAAGCAGTTTATAAAATGGGTGAAAAACCTCCAACTAAATAAAATGACAAAAAATTTAAGAGTTAAAACAAGTAAGTTTGTTGATGAAACATATAAGATTTCATTCAAATTTAATGGAACAACTTATTACGGATATAAAGGAGATACTTTAGCCTCTGCTCTTTTAGCAAATAACATTCATTTGGTTGGTAGAAGCTTTAAATATCATAGACCACGTGGAATAATGACAGCAGGTTCAGAAGAACCAAATGCAATTGTGCAATTACATAAAAACTCGCCAAGAACAGAACCGAATGTAAGAGCTACTGAAGTGGAGATTTATGAAGGCTTAGAGGCTTCAAGTCAAAATTGTTGGCCAAGTGTTAACTTTGATATAGGTGGAATAAATAATATTTTAAGCCCACTTTTGCCAGCAGGCTTTTATTACAAAACTTTTATGTGGCCTGCAAGCTTTTGGGAAAAATATGAGTATTTTATTAGAAAATCTGCAGGATTAGGTAAATCACCAACTATGCCTGATCCTGATATATATGAACACAAATACATTCATTGTGATGTTTTGGTTATTGGAGCGGGTATTTCAGGGATTATGGCGGCAAAAACAGCTGCACAAAATGGTTTCAAAACTCTTTTAGTTGATGAAAAACCTTATTTAGGAGGCTCAACAATTTACCAAAATTCTGAACATTTCAAAATTAATAATCAAATTTCAAGCTCTTGGTTAGAAAAAGAAATAAGTGAAATTAAAAAATTTGAAAATTTAGAAATTAAAACTAGAACAAGTGTGGCTGCTTTTCATGGGTATAATTTTTTATTAGCTAGAGAAAATTTAACTGATCATATTCCTTTAGAACAGAGAAATAATAAAACTCGCCAAAGACTTCTAAAAATTAGAGCAAAAAAAGTGATAACTGCAACTGGATCCTTAGAAAGACCATTAGTTTTTGATAATAATGATCGTCCAGGTATTTTACTTTCCTCAGCTGTAGAAAAATATGCAAACCTATTTGGAGTAGCTTGTGGAGAAAAAAATGTTCTATTTACTAATAATGATAGTGCTTATGAAACAGCAATTAGTCTTCATCAAAAAGGGATAAATATAGAAGCTATTATTGATAACAGAGAAGAAATAGACTCAAAATTAATTAAGGAAACAGAGAAAAATAATATCAAAATCTACAAAGGATACACGATTGTTAACACCTATGGCTATAAAAGAATTAATAAAGTTTCAATAATGCAGATTTCAAAAGATGGCCAAAAAGTAGTTGGTTCCAAAATATCCATTACATGTGACTGTCTAGGAATCTCAGGAGGTTGGACTCCTGCTGTTCATCTTTTCACACAATCTGGAGGTAAATTAAAATTTAGAGATGAAGATCAGGTTTTTATTCCAAATATCTATTCATCAGATCAAATTAGCGTAGGATCGTGTAATGGTGATTTTACTTTAGATGAAATATTATCAAATATACCAAATATTCTTAGGAATTTTTTGAAAGTTAAGAAAACTGATTATGAAAATTTAGAAGTTTATTCTTCATTCAATAAATCGAAAAGAAATATATGGTTACTACCTTCTGATAAAGTTATTGGCAAAACAAAACCATTTGTTGATTACCAAAATGATGCTACAGCAAAAGATATAAAATTAGCATTAAGAGAAGGTTTTAGATCTATAGAACATGTAAAAAGATATACGACAACTGGTATGGGGACTGATCAAGGAAAACTTGGCAATATGCATGCCCTAGGAATAATTTCTGAAACTGCAGGTTCTAAAATGGGGGAGCTTGGTACTACAACTTTTAGACCACCCTACACTCCTCTTACATTTGGAACAATTGTTGGAAGAAACGTTGGTGAATATTTTGATATATTTAGAAAAACTCCAATTCATAGTTGGCATGTTAAAAATAAAGCAGAGTTTGAAAATGTTGGACAGTGGAAGAGAGCTTGGTACTATCCCAAAAATGGAGAAACTATGCATGAGGCAGTACAAAGAGAAAGTAAAGCTGCTAGAGATAGTGCGGGAATATTAGATGCTTCTACGTTGGGTAAAATTGATATTCAAGGTACAGATGCCTCTGAATTTTTAAACAGAGTATACACAAATGCTTGGTCTAAACTCGCTATTGGAAAATGCCGATATGGTTTAATGCTTAACGAGGACGGTATGGTGTATGATGATGGTGTAACAACAAGATTAGGTGAAAATCATTACATTATGACTACTACTACTGGTGGAGCTGCAACCGTTTTAGGAAAACTAGAAGATTATTTGCAAACAGAATGGCCTGAATTGGATGTTTACTTAACATCAGTAACTGACCATTATGCTACAGTAAGTGTATGTGGACCAAATAGTAAAAAAATTGTTTCTCAAGTAATTCCTGATCTCGACTTCTCAGATGAAAATTTTCCTCATATGTCTTTTAAGAATACAAAAATTGATAAAATTAAATGCAGAGTGATGAGAATAAGTTTTACAGGTGAACATAGCTATGAAATAAATGTTCAGGCTAATTATGGTAAATCAGTATGGGAAAAATGTATGGAGGCAGGAAAAGATTTCAACATCACTCCTTACGGTACTGAAACAATGCATTTGTTGAGAGCTGAAAAGGGATTCATAATTGTTGGTCAAGACACAGATGCAACAATGACTCCTATTGATTTACAAATGGATTGGATAGTAAGTAAAAAGAAATATGATTTTATAGGAAAAAGATCATTGTATAGATCAGATACAATAAGAGAAGATAGAAAACAATTGGTTGGTCTATTAACAGAAAATCCTGATGAAGTTTTAGAAGAGGGTGCACAAATCGTAGCTGATTTCAAAAAAACCCCAGTTGAAATGTTAGGTCATGTAACCTCAAGTTATTATAGTCCAAATTTGAAAAAATCTATTGCACTCGGGGTTGTGAGAGGTGGAAAAAATATGATAGGTCAAAAATTAATCATTCCAATGGAAAATAAACAAATTAATGTAACTGTTGCAGACCCAGTTTTTTTAGATAAGGAAAATAAAAGATTAAATGCTTAATTACTCAAATACAATAACTGATGAAAAATCTTATTCAAGTTTACAAATGAAAGAAATCAAACCTATTATGAAATTAATTATTAGAGGTAAAAAAAGAGAATTTTTATCTGCAATTGGTAAATCATTAGATTTATTATTACCTACTGAAGCTAATACATCATCAAGAAGTGAAAAATTAACAGCTCTTTGGCTTAGTCCAGATGAATGGATGATTTACTCAAACGAAACGTTAAACCCTGAAAGTAATGACTATGAAACTGAAAATTTATTAAATAAGAATATTTCTAAAACAAATTTAGGAGCTGTGACAGATGTTACTGATCAATTTGTTCTTATAAACATTAGAGGTGACAAGATCTTTGACTTATTCGAGACTGGATCTCCTTTTAATTTTAATGATTTTAGAGACAAAAAAGGTTCTGTTACTCAAACAATTCTTGCTAAAATTGATGTTATTATTCATAATCAAAACCAAAATGAGGTAAATCTTTTTGTCAGACGTTCTTTTTCACAACATTTATTTTCGTGGATGAATGATAGTGCGTCAAGATTATAGTCCCATTTATTTCAAAATAAGTTATTAAGAATTATGAAAAAAATATTATTACTAGCATTATTTGCTCTTTTACCCTTTTCTTCGAATGCAGACTCTAATTTAGACAAAATTCTATCATCAGGAGTTTTAAAAGTTGGAACAACTGGTGATTGGGATCCTATGACAATGAAGGATCCAGCAACAAATAAATACAAAGGTTTTGATATCGATGTAATGAATGAACTAGCAAAAGATATGGGGGTTAAGATTGAGTTTGTTCCAGCTGAATGGAAAACAATTGTTTCAGGTATCACATCTGAAAGATATGACATTTCAACAAGTGTAACAAAAACGCCTAAAAGAGCTGAAGTAGCAGGTTTTACAGATACATATTACAAATATGGAACTGTTCCACTAGTGCTTAAAAAAAATTTAAAAAAATTCTCAACATGGGACTCTTTAAATAACTCAAATGTAACAATTGCTACTACTCTAGGTACATCACAAGAAGAAAAAGCAAAAGAATTTTTTCCAAAATCAAAATTAAACTCAGTAGAAGCTCCTGCTAGAGATTTTCAAGAAGTTTTAGCTGGAAGAGCTGATGGAAATATAACAAGTTCAACTGAAGCCAATAAATTAGTTATCAAATATCCGCAACTAGCAATAGTTCCTGATGGAGAAAAAAATCCAGCATTCTTAGCTATGATGGTTCCAAAGGGTGATAATAAATGGAACAATTATGTTAATGATTGGATAAAAAAGAAAAAATCATCAGGCTTCTTCAATAACTTGCTAGCTAAATATAATCTAAAAAGCTTATAATCAATTAGTAATTAATTTTTAATTCTTTATAACTTTAAGAGTGAGAAATTTATTTTTTTTACTTTTAGTTTTACCTTTAACATCATGTGGTAAAAGTGAACTTAATTGGTTGATTTTATCTCCTAATAATATGGAGGGTTTAACTAATTTAAGATTCTTATTAAGTGGTTTGACTACAACAATCTTTATTTCCATAGTTTCAATAATCATTTCTATATTTCTAGGGTTAGTTATTGCGATACCCTCTTTGGCTAAGAACAAATTTTTAACTTATTTAAATATTGGCTATGTCGAGATAGTAAGAGCAATACCGTTATTAGTTCTTATTTTATGGATTTATTATGGTTTACCAATAATGACTGGTATAAGTTTCAGTCCATTTGTGTCTGGCATCATTGCATTATCAATTAGTGAAAGTGCTTTTCAAGCTGAAATTTTTAGAGCTGGTATAAATTCAATCAAAAAATCACAATGGGAAGCGGGAAGTTCTTTAGGATTAAATTTTTTTAGAAAATTAAAATTAGTAATTCTTCCTCAGGCAATAAAGAATATTTTACCAGCTATAGGAAACCAATTCGTTTATGTTTTGAAGATGTCATCATTGGTATCAATAATAGGTATTGGAGACTTAACAAGAAAAGCTAATGAATTAGTTGTTACAACTTATCGACCACTTGAGATTTACACTTTTTTAATCTTAGAATACCTAATTTTAATCTTGATAGTTTCATATTTAGTTAGGAAATTGGAAAAAAAACTACAGAAGGATTAATTATTTTTTCTATAATCCCATGGCATCATAAAAGTGCCAGACCATAAACCTAACTTTTCCTTTTTAGCAAAAATTTCTTGTGATATAAATTTTTTAGAATATTTCCTATATGCTACTGCATAACCATTTTTAACCATCCAGGCATTAACATTAGTTTTATCTTTAAAACATTCAGCAATATATCTTTTATATTTATCTTTATTGGTCCATTTGCAAATTAACAATCTATTATTTATTTTTTTTTTAAGCTTATCTGTAGAAATTTGTCCACATGGATAGTCCTTACTAAAAGATATAAATGATATAGTTAACCAAGGTTTTCTACATTGTTGATTTTTTTCTGGAGCATCAATTCCATAAAAACGTATCTTTTTTCCATCTATTCGAATTGTGTCACCATCGGTAACTTTGGCTATACCAGAAATTATCTTAGCTTCATCAGATTTTAGATTTTCATTATTTGAAAAGAAAAATATTAAGCAGGTACTAATAAAAAAAAAGACTTTTATTTTGTTTAAAAACATTATTTAAAAAATATCCAATAAATATCAAAACTGCAATTCCCATTAACCAATTTGTTATCAATATCGTAAAAAAGATATCCTCATAATCGCCACCTTTTATATTAATTACATACCACAAGCTTAAAAATGGAAGAGCTGTTAATCTCAATATACTCATGTAAAGACTGTAAAGTGGTTTCTTAACTGCTTGAAATACTGCAGTAGTAATAAAGAAAACAGGGTAAATTGGACCAATAAGAGCTGCAACCTTAAGATATATTGCCCCATGTTTTATTGCTTCAAGATTACTAGTAAATAATGAAACTAAAAATTCTGCGCCAAAAAAAATTATTATTCCTGCACAAATCATAAAAAAAGAACCAAAAAGAAGAGCTTTTTTATATAGTTCTCTTATTCTATCAAAACTTCTTGCTCCAAAGTTTTGTCCACCAATAGATAAAACTGCTGTATTTAATGCTATTACAGGAAGTAAAAAAACTTGCTCAATTCTTAAGGCTGCTCCATAGCCTGCTGTAGCGATATCACCAAACTGTCCGATAAAATAAAGTATATTAAACAAGCCAACTCCAATCAACAACATGCTAAACATTACAGGAATTGTTTGATATACAAGTTCACTTAATAAATCAAACTTAGGAATAAAGCATTGAAATTTTAGATATTGTTTTAAATCACAACAAAAAACTTTATATGCTAAGTATAACAGACCTATAAATTGAGCAACAACAGTTGCAATAGCTAAACCAGATATTCCAAAAGCAGGAATAAATCCATATCCAAAAATAAATAAAGGGTTCAACAATATATTTAAAAAGAAGCTAAAAATTAATACATTTCTATAACTTTTAGTGTCTCCTTGTGCATTAAGGGTTCCATTTAAAGAAATCTGTATTAAGACAATAATAGTCCCATAAAAAATTATATCTAAATATTTTCTAGATAAAATTATACCCTCTTGATCAGATCCCATAATACTTAATAAAAAATCTGAAACATTTAATCCAAAAAAAGTTACTAAAATTGATAAAAAGATTGCAAATATTATTGATTGAGCAACAAATAATGATGCTTTTTTTTTATTTTTTGCTCCGAGATTATTACCTATTAAAGTATTCGTTCCAGCTGTTAAACCTACACCGATAGCAATAATTGAAAAATAAATGGGAAATGATTTTGCTATTGCAGCTATTGCTTCAGCAGATATTCTACCTGCAAACCACGTATCAACTAGATTATAAAAAGTCTGAAATAATGATCCAATACTTGCTGGTATTGTAACTTTTCTTAATAAAAACCAAATTGGATCCTTTGTTAATTTAAGTGATTGCTGCAAATAAATCCTTACTTATATTCTTTTTGAAAGTTATATTTTTTTCCAGATAACTTAGCTTTATATATCTGACTTTGCCGCATTCTAAAACGAGATTTTTGATTT
>CACOJM010000001.1 GCA_902627565.1 uncultured Pelagibacteraceae bacterium | reverse complement strand
AAAATTATCTCAACTGTTACTATTTCAAAGATAAGCCTTAAGTATGCTTTAGCTAAGTTTCATTTGATAAATTTAGCTCTTAAGGGTGCCAAAGATCCCATAAATGAATTCCTTAAAAAGTTCAAAAAGAATTCATATTTTAAAAATGTTGTTGAAGACATTAAAAAGGTAAAAAGATTAAAATCAAAACCTCACCCGATAGTGGTTAGAAAATTGGGAATGGCGTGTAGCTATCCTGGAACTTTTAATAGCTCAATTCACTCAATTATTAATTCAACAAATTATAAGAGTGCAATTTTAAGAACAATTAAAGCTGGTGGCTGTAACTGTTCAAGAGTTAACTTTATTGGGGCATATTTTGCTGCTCTAAAAGGAGTGAATACTATTCCTAAATCTTGGATAAAAAAAACTGCTCCTGCTAAAAGAATATTAGATCAAAAATAATATTATCTATATTAAATTTTCACAAAAAGATTTAATTCTATCCATAGCTTTTTTTAAATTTTGCATTGAAGTAGCATAGGAAATTCTAAAGTAACCATCTAAACCAAACGCTGATCCTTGTACTACTGCTACATTTGATTTTTCTAATAACTTTTGAACAAAATCTGTATCGGTTTTTAATTTTGTTTTTTTATTTAACAGACCCCTGCAGCTTGGAAATACATAAAAAGCACCGTTAGGCGTTAAACATTTTATTCCTTTTATATTATTTAAACTTCTAACAACAAAATCCCTTCTTTCTTTAAAAGCTTTTGATCTCTTTTGAATGAATCCTTGGTTTCCATTTAAAGCTTCAACAGCTGCTGCTTGGCTTATAGATGAGGGGTTTGAAGTCGACTGAGATTGAATTTTACCAATAGCTTTAATTATTTCTTTTGGACCTGCTGCATACCCTATTCTCCACCCTGTCATTGCATAAGATTTACTTACACCGTTCATGGTAAGAGTTCTGTCTTTTAATTTTGAAATTTGAGCAATAGTAAAGAAATTAAAATTATCATATCTAATATGTTCATAGATATCATCACTTAAAACATAAACCTTTTTGTTTCTTACTAAAACTTTTGCTAAATCTTGTATTTCTTTTTTTGAATAACCTGCACCTGTTGGATTCGAAGGTGAATTAAGAATTAACCATTTTGTTTTTTTTGAAATGGCTTTTTTTAGTTTTTCTGGAGTAAGCTTAAATCCTTCTCGCTCTGTGCATTTAATTATCTTTGGTTTTCCGCCTGCTAATAAAACCATATCTGGATATGATACCCAAAAAGGTGCTGGAATAATCACTTCATCCCCTTTATTTAAAGTTGACATAAAAGCATTATAAAGAACTTGCTTTCCACCAGTTCCAACTGTTATCTGATCTGAAGAAAAGTTTAATTTATTTTCCCTTTTAAACTTTCTAATAATTGCTTTTTTTAAAGCAGGTGTGCCATCTACTGCTGTATATTTTGTATCTCCACTTTTTATTGCCTTAATAGCTGCTTTTTTAATGTTGTCAGGAGTATCAAAATCAGGTTCTCCGGCTCCAAGACCAATCACATCCTTACCTGCCGCCCTTAATTCTCTAGCCTTCTGAGTAACAGCAATAGTAGGCGATGGTTTTATTCTTTTTAAACTGTCTGATATTATGCTCATTGAAATATAATTTAATTCTACTACTTTCTTAATATATGGAAAATACTTATCAAGATTTAATTACTGATATTCAGAGTAAAAATCCAAAAATCAGTGGAAAACTTGAAGGTGGAAAAAAATTCAAAATTAAATCAGATTTTAAACCTGCAGGTGATCAGCCAGAAGCTATCAAAAAGTTAGTTAATGGAGCAAACAAAGAGGAATTTAATCAAGTTCTGCTTGGAGTTACAGGTTCAGGAAAACATTTTTTCCTGATAATGCAGTTGAATATTTCGTATCTTATTACGATTATTACACACCTGAAGCCTATGTTCCAAGATCAGATACATATATTGAAAAAGAAGCATCTATTAACGAACAAATAGATCGAATGAGACACTCAGCAACAAGATCTCTTTTGGAAAGAGATGATGTTCTTATTGTTGCAAGTGTATCTTGTATATATGGTTTAGGTTCAGTTGAAGCTTATAGCAAAATGACTTTAACTCTTCAAAAAAATTATGATTATAATAGAGAACAAATAATTAAATCTTTAGTTGCTTTACAATATAAGCGAAATGATCAAAATTTTTATAGAGGTACTTTTAGAGCTCGTGGAGAATATTTAGAAATTTTTCCATCACATTTAGAAGATAGAGCTTGGAGATTAAGTTTGTTTGGAGATAAATTAGAAAAAATTGAAGAATTTGATCCACTTACAGGAGATCAAGTTAGAGAATTAAGTTTAGTTAAAGTTTATGCAAATAGCCATTATATCACTCCTAAACCAACTATTGAACAGGCTGTTATAAATATAAAAAAAGAATTAGAAATTACATTAAAAAAACATAAAGCAGAAAATAAATTATTAGAGGCACAAAGATTAGAAGAAAGAACAAAATTTGATCTTGAAATGATTGAAGCAACTGGCTCTTGTGCTGGTATTGAAAATTATTCAAGATTTTTGTCTGGAAGAAAACCAGGTGAGCCACCTCCTACTCTTTTTGAATATTTTCCAGATAATACATTAATTTTTGTAGACGAGTGTCATGTAACGGTTCCTCAACTTAACGGAATGTATAAAGGAGATAGATCGCGAAAAAGCACTTTGGCTGAATATGGTTTTAGACTTCCGTCATGTATGGATAATAGACCATTAAAATTTGAGGAATGGGATTTAATGAGAACTCAAACAGTATTTGTGTCAGCAACACCTGGTCCATGGGAATTGGCTCAAACTAAGGGAAAATATATTGATCAAGTTATAAGACCTACGGGTCTTATCGATCCACCAGTTGAAATAAGACCTGCAAAAAATCAAGTTGATGATCTTATGCATGAATGCAAAAGAGTAGTCGAAAAAAATCACAGAGTTTTAGTTACAACTCTAACAAAAAAGATGGCTGAGGATTTAACAGAATACCTCCATGAAAATGGAGTTAAGGTAAGATATTTACATTCCGATATCGATACTCTCGAAAGAATAGAAATTATGAGAGATTTAAGAATGGGAGTATTTGACGTGTTGGTTGGAATAAATTTATTAAGAGAAGGTTTAGATATACCTGAGTGTGCTCTAGTTGGTATTTTAGATGCAGATAAGGAAGGTTTTTTAAGATCTGAAACTTCCTTGATACAAACTATTGGTAGAGCTGCGAGAAATGTTGATGGCAAAGTTATTCTTTATGCTGACAAAGAAACTAAAAGTATTAAAAAAGCAATTCAAGAAACTGATAGGAGAAGATCTATCCAACTTGCATATAACAAAAAACATAAGATTGATGCAAAGACCGTTAAAAAAGAAATTAGTGATATCTTAGAGAGTGTGTATGAAAAAGATTATGTAAAAATCAGTGAGGGATCTAATGTTGGTGGAAATCTTAAAAAACATTTAAAAGCATTAGATAAGAAAATGAAGGAGTCAGCTTCAAACCTTGAGTTCGAGGAAGCAGCAAAAATAAGAGATGAAATAAGGAAGTTACAAAGTACAGAACTAGAAATCACTTTAAACCCTAAGATTAGACAGTATGATGTAAAAAATAAAATTTACCCAAAAGGTAGATCCACTCTAGGAATGCCAGGCACCAGAGTTACAAAGAAAAGAGATAAAAAGTGGAAGCACGGAAGATAATAATCACCGGCGGTGCAACTAGAATAGGTGCTGCTATTGCAGAAAAATTAGCTGGACCAAACATAGAAATTACTATCCATTTCAATAAATCAAAATCTAAAGCAGAAAGTTTAAGAAAAAAATTACAAAAACTTGGCACTAAAGTTTATTTGATAAGCGGAGATTTAAGTAAAGAAAAAGATGTTCAAAAAATAATCAAATTTTCAAAGTCAAAAATGAGATTTTTCGACTGCTTAATAAATAATGCCTCATTATTTGAAAACGATAAACTTGAAAATTTTAGCTCTAAAAGTTGGGAAAAGCATATTTCAACTAATCTTAAAGCCCCTGCTCTTTTATCAAAAGAATTTTCAAAAAATGTCAGAAGTAAAAATAACAATATAATAAATATAATTGATCAAAGAATATTTAAATTAACCCCATATTTCTTCTCATACACATTAAGTAAAACAGGTCTATATACTTTAACTAAAACTAGTGCAATGAGCCTCTCACCTAATATACGAGTTAATGGAATAGCACCTGGACCAACAATCAAAAATAAAAGGCAATCTGAAAAACATTTTAAAAGTCAATATTTAGCTACACCACTCAAGCAGAAAGTTGATGTAAATGAGATCTGTAATGCAGTTGACTTTTTTATAAAAAACAGATCTATTACAGGTCAAGTTTTGGCGATAGATAGTGGTCAAAGCTTAAATTGGCAAACGCCAGATATAATTAAAAGCAAAGAATGAAAAAAAATAATCTTAAAGTTGTAAAAATAGATAAAAATAAAACCCTGTTTAATTATGAGAAAAAAATTCTTATTAATGAACTTATTTTAGATTTAAAGCTGGGCTATTATGATTTTGAGAAAGAGAAGTCACAAAAAGTAAAATTTAGTTTGGAAATTGATTATCAAGATAAAAAGCCCTCGAATGATAAAGACCTTAGATCAATTGTAAATTATTCAACTATTGTTAAATTAATTAAAAAACTAATAAAAAAGAAGCATTATAACTTCTTGGAAACTCTAGCTGAAGCTGTTTTTGATGAACTTTTTAAAGATAAAAGAATAGGTAAAATAATGTTGAAGATTGAAAAATTAGAAATTTTAAAAGAATGTTCATCAGTTGGTATACAAATTACCAAAAAAAGAAGTCATGATAAGTGCTGAAGTTGGAAAAGAAGTAATTAAAAAAGAACTTCCTTTAATTCCTAAACTACCTGGTGTTTATAGAATGTTGAATGATAATGGAGATATACTTTATGTTGGCAAAGCAAAAAATTTACCAAACAGACTTAAAAGTTATATTTCTGAAAAAAATCATATTATTCGAACTGAAAGAATGTTGTCTCAAACAGTTAAACTTGAAATCACTACAACTACAAATGAAAGTGAAGCCTTGTTGCTAGAGGCTAATTTAATTAAAAAACATAAACCTAAATTTAATATATTACTTAAGGATGATAAGTCTTTTCCGTATATATTTATTTCTAAACATGAGTTCCCTCGTATAGAAAGGCATAGAGGAGCAAAAAATAAACCAGGTAAATATTATGGACCTTTTGCAAGTTCGCTTGCTGTTAATAGTGCAATTAAAACTCTTCAAAGAATTTTTTTACTAAGATCTTGCACCGATAAACAAGTAGAAGCAGGAGATAAAACTTGTTTTAATTATTTTTTAAAAAGATGTGCTGGTCCATGTGGTGGAAAAATAAATAGAGAGGATTATGCTAAATTAGTAGAGGCAGCAGACGAATTTTTGAGCAAAGGCCGCTCAAGAAAGATACAACAAACACTTTCATCACAAATGGAAAATGCAAGTGAGGAACTAGATTTTGAAAAAGCTGCTATAGTAAGAGATAAGATTAAATCTTTAAATATTATTCAATCATCTTTAACGATTAGTGATGTTAATTTGACTGAAGCAGATGTAATAGCTGGATATAAGGAATCTGGCAAAACTTGTATTCAAGTATTTTTCTATAGATCAAAACAAAATTGGGGTAATCAGGCTTTTTTTCCAAAACACGACCCTGATGAAAAATTTAGTAACATATTAAATTCTTTTGTATCCCAATTTTACGAAAATAAAGCTGTTCCACGATCAATTATTATTAGTGAGGAAATTAAAGAAAAAAAATTAATTGAAAAAACTCTTTCAGAAAAAGAAAATAAACAAATAAATATTTCTATCGCAAAAAAAGGATCAAAATTAAAAATTATTAACCTTGCGATTAAAAATGCTAAAAATAGTTTAAATCGAAACCTATATGAAAATCAGAATAATAGAAAATTACTTGACGATATTTCAAAGAAATTCAAAATTGAAAATAATATCAGCCTTATTGAAGTTTATGACAATAGTCATATTCAAGGGACGAACAGTGTAGGTGCTTTAATTACTTATGGTGAGGAAGGTTTTGTAAAAAAAAGATATCGAAAATTTAATATTAAAAATGAAAACTTCAAACAGGACGATTATGGAATGATAAGAGAGGTTTTGGGAAGAAGATTCAAGCGTGCAATACAAGAAAAAGGAAATTATTTATCATTCCCAGATTTGGTGTTAATTGATGGTGGTAAAGGTCAATATTCATCTGCAAGAGAAACTCTAAATGAACTTGGATTAAATGAAATACCGGTAATAGCTATCGCGAAAGGAAAATTTAGAAATAGTGGAAATGAAACATTTTTTCATAACGGTAGAGATTATAAATTTACGAGAAATGATCCTACTCTATTTTTTTTACAGAGAATCCGTGATGAAGCTCATAGATTTGCTATTAGTGCACATAGAGCCAAACGAAAAAAAGGAATTTCAAAATCACTATTGGACCAAATCGAGGGTATTGGCGCCATTAGAAAAAGAGCATTATTGAACCATTTTGGCTCAGCGAGAGCAGTAGAGTCTGCAAGTTTAGATGAAATAAAATCTGTTGAAGGTGTTGAAGCAAAAGTTGCAAAAAAGATATATAATTTCTTTCACGAATAAAAAATATGCTCAGAAAAATACCAAATATATTAACTGTGGGAAGGATTCTTATTGTTCCTTTTTTTGTATTAGCATTTTATTTGCCAGGTTTTTACGGAGATCTGACTGCTTTAATATTGTTTATTATCGCCTCTTTCACAGACTTTTTAGATGGTATGTTAGCAAGATTACTAGGTGAAGAGTCTAAACTTGGAGAATTATTAGATCCAATTGCTGACAAGATAATTGTAGCAACTGCTCTTATACTTTTAGTTATGGATGGAACAATTAGAAATTATGAAGTAATTGCTGCAATAATTATTTTAACAAGAGAAATTTTGATTTCAGGATTAAGAGAATTTTTAGCAAAGGGTAAAATAAAATTGCCTGTTTCAAATTTAGCTAAATTAAAAACAGTCTTACAAATGGTTTCTATAGCTCTCTTGCTTTCAGGTGATACAGGAAATAAAATTATAAATTTTCAAGATTATAATGCTCAGACTATAGGCATAATTCTCTTATGGCTTTCTGCCGCTCTAACACTTTTTACAGGTTACGATTATATGCGTAAGGGGATAGACCATGCTATTTCAGAGGACAATAAAGATTAAGCAGCTTTTTTCTTTTTTACAAGTGTTTGATAACTCTCGTTTAAATCTATTATCATATCACAAACTTTAAATTGATTATCAGCTATACATGAGACTGGGGTCACCTCCGCAGCTGTTCCAGTTAAAAAACAACCAACAAAATTTGGAAGTTCATCTGGGCTTATTTTTCTCTCATTAACTTTAATATTTTTCGATTTAGCAATTTCAATTACTGTTCTACGAGTTATTCCATCTAAAAAAGAGTCTGGTATAGGAGTATGTAAATTTCCATTAGTATCTTTAAAAAAAATATTAGCTCCTGTAGCTTCTGCTACATTGCCCTCGTGATCAAGCATTAAAGAGTCGGTATAACCTTGTTTTTCAGCTTCGTGTTTTGATAAAGTACAAATCATATATAAACCAGATGCTTTTGTATCCCATGGTATTGTATTAGGTGCTGGTCTTCTCCAACTTGAAATATTTAATTTGATACCTTCAACTTTTAATTTTGGGTCAAAATATGATCCCCATTCCCAAGTTGCAATAGCAACATGAATTTTTGTTTGTTGAGCAGAAATTGCCATCATTTCACTTCCTCTCCACGCTACAGGTCTTACGTATCCATTCTCAACCTTTTGAGTTGCAATAATTTTTTTACTAGCAATATTTATTTCATCTTCACTGTATGGAATTTCAAACCCCATTCTTCTTGCTGAATGAAATAACCTTGAGGTATGTTCCTCCAACTTAAAAATAGAACCATCATAAACTCTTTCACCCTCAAAGACACAACTTGCATAATGCAAACCATGACTTAAAACATGTACTTTTACGTCTGACCAATCAACTAGATCTCCATTGTACCATATTTTACCTGATCTTTTATCGTAGGGTATCATTTTTGAAATATTAAAAAAAAATTATTAACAAAAAATATCTTTGTATCTATAATATGTCAATATAACTTACCTATAATGAAAGAACTTTTATATCTAAAAGATGATCAATTAAAAGATTTAATTGAAAAATTATTCATTGGATATAGGGAAACATTTTCAGACTCCAAAAAAATCTTGGATAAATACTCAATTGGTTTAGCTCATCAAAAGGTAATTCATTTACTTTCAATGTATGAGGGTATTTCAATATCTGAATTACTAAAAAAATTAAAGGTTACAAAACAGAGTCTAAACAGGGTCTTAAAGGATTTAATCAAATTAGAAATTGTCACTTTTAAAAAAGATCAACAAGATACAAGAATAAAACATATATTTTTAAATCAAAAAGGAAAAAGAATATTTGACGAAATATTCATAATACAAAAAAAAAGAATTTATAATGCTTTGTTAAACTCAAGTTCTGAAGAAGTAATTAATTTTGATAATGTGTTAAAAAAGATAATTAATGGATAATTTAATAGCACACATTTTAGTAGTTGATGATGATGATGGTATTAGATCACTTGTAAAAAAATATCTTTCCGAAAATAATTTTTTAGTTTCGACAGCAGAAAGTGCTGAAAATGCATCAAAAAAAATTAAGCTAATCAAATTTGACCTAATTATTTTAGACATTATGATGCCAGGCAAAAGTGGTCTAGAATTTATCAAGGAAAATAAAAGATATTTAGATACTCCAATAATTTTACTCACAGCAAAAGGTGAACCTAGTGAGAGAATTGAAGGGCTTGAAATTGGAGCAGATGATTATCTTCCAAAACCTTTTGAGCCAAAAGAATTAATTTTAAGAATACAAAATATATTAAGTAAAACAAAAAAAATAGATCAAAAAAGAATGATTAAATTTAATGATATAGTAATTGACTTAAACAAACTCATAATTTTAAAAAATAATAAAGAATATAAAATTAACAACACTGAGAAAATAATATTAGAAAAAATGATTAATAATCCTGGAAAAACTTTTGCAAGAGAAGATATTGGAGTTTTGATAAAACTTGATAAAGAAAGATCTATCGATGTAATAATAACTAGATTAAGAAAAAAAATAGAAGTAGATCCAAAAAACCCTAAATTCTTACAAACAATTAGAGGAGCAGGATATGTTTTATGGATTGAATAATTTTATTAAAAACATCCTACCTAAAAGTTTATTTTATAGAGCACTTTTAATCGTGGCAGTGCCTGTATTGGTACTACAACTTGTTATAACAATAGTTTTTTTTGACAGTCTCTGGATAAAAACAACAAAGGGTATGACTAGAGCTCTCGTTAATGAAATTAGTACTTTTTTAGAATTTTACAATGATGAAAATTACGATAAAGTTGAGATAACTAAACTTTTCTCTGTATATCAAGATCTAAATTTTGAATTAGTTGAAGATAAGGATTTTAATTTTGAATATAATGAAAGATGGTTTAGTCCTATTGATAGAACTTTAAGAAGAGAGTTAAAATCAAGATTTAATTTGGATAATTTTTGGTTTGATACAACAAACTACAAAGAATTAATTGATATAAGAATTAAATATGAGTCTGGTTATTTCAAATTTTTAGTTCCAAGAGACAGAATCACAAGTTCATCTGCAAGGATATTTGCATTATGGATAACTGTTCCAGCATTAATAATGGTTTTAATATCATTAATATTTCTTAAAAATCAAACGAGACCAATTACAAATCTCGCAAGAGCTGCTGAAAAATTTGGAAAAGGTGAGGAAATTGAGGAGTTTAAACCTTCAGGTGCTTCAGAAATAAGACAAGCAGGTTATGAATTTGATAAAATGCGTAAAAGAATTATCAGACACCTAAATCAAAGATCTGAAATGCTTTCAGGAATAAGCCATGATTTAAGGACACCTTTAACAAGAATGAAATTGCAAATTGCTTTTATTAAAGACAAGAATCTTTCAAATAAACTTGCTGAAGATATAAATGAAATGGAAAAAATGCTTAATGAGTATTTACAATTTACAAAATCCTCTTTTCAGGAAAAAGATGAGACATTTGATTTAACAGAATTATTGGATGAAATTACTAAAAAATATGACAAAGATGACATATCAACTAATTTAGCACCAAGGGTTTATTTTAATGGGAGAAAAAATTTAATTAGAAGATGTATTAATAATTTACTTGATAATGCTGTTAAATATGGAAAAAAAGTAAATGTGGAGCTTAATAAAAACAACAATAATCTTTTTCTGAAGATAGAAGATAATGGGCCTGGAATTCCAGAAAAAGAATACGATAATGTGTTTAAGCCATTTTATAAAATTAACAAAGGACGTGCAGACTCTAAATCTAGTGTTGGTCTGGGATTATCAATAGCCTCTGATATTATTAGATCTCATGGAGGGAATATTAAGTTAGAAAAATCAAAAATGAATGGTCTTGAAGTTAGGATCTTTTTACCCGTTTAGATAAATTTTTTTTTTTTGATTTTAATTTTTCTAATTTTTTCTCTAAAGTATCTACTCTTTTAGATAAAATTTCAAATTCATCTTTGCTTGTAAGCTTTAATCTGAAAACTAATTCATCTCTTTTAGATTTCAATATTGTAAATAACTCTGTAGAAAGATCTTTTGATGAAACTATGCCTTGTTCAAACAATCTGGCGAGCTTATCAATTACAAATTTAGAGCTTTTCATATATTATTTAATTACTTTTTAAAAATTAAGCTTATAATTATTATTAAAAATGTTCACTAATAATTTTGACCCTATAGCATTACAAATTTTCACAATAGAAATCAGATGGTACTCTTTAGCCTATATTTTTGGAATTTTAATCGGTTGGATACTCAGCAAAAAATTTATTATTGAGAATAAAAATATTAAAGAAAAATTTGATGATTATGTCACATATATAATTTTAGCAATAATTATTGGTGGAAGATTAGGATATGTTTTATTTTATAATTTTAGTTATTACTCAAAAAATTTAATCGATATTTTTAAAATTTGGCAAGGAGGTATGTCTTTCCATGGAGGTCTTGTAGGAATTATTTTGATAACAATTTGGTTTGCAAAAAAAAATAATCAAAATCCATTTAGTTATTTAGATATAATTTCGTTAGTTGCTCCAATAGGAATATTCTTTGGAAGAATATCTAACTTTATAAATTCTGAATTATATGGAACTGTAACCAATCTTCCTTGGGGAGTGAAATTCATTCAAGTAGATGATTTATACAGACATCCATCTCAATTATATGAGGCTGTATTTGAAGGATTAATATTATTTATAATCTTATTTTTTTTTAGAAAAAAAGGTTTTTTAAATTTTCCTGGAATTATTTCTGGAATATTTCTAGCTTTATACTCGTTTTTTAGATTTATAATTGAATTTTTTAGAGTACCAGATGAACAATTAGGTTATTTAGTTTTAAATTTAACTATGGGACAAATTATAAGTTTAATTTTTTTTATTATTGGTATCTATTTAATTGCCTTAAAATATGAAATCAAAAAAGAAAATTAATATTACTCTTGATCAATATATAAATCAGGCGCTGTATGATAAAAAAAAAGGATACTATATGAAAAAGAATCCTTTTGGAAAAAAAGGAGACTTCACCACTGCACCCAATATATCAAGATTATTTTCAGAAATGATTTCAATTTGGATTATAAATTTTTGGGAAAATTTAGGCTCACCAAAAAATTTAAATTTAGTTGAGCTTGGTGCGGGAAATGGTGAAATGATGAAAGTTTTAATTGAAAGTTTTAAAAATTTCTCGAATTTTTTTAATGCATGTAATTTATATATTTATGAAAAAAGTCCAATTTTAAAAAAAATTCAAAAAGAAAAACTTAAAGGCAATAAAATAATTTGGATTTCTAATATAAATAAAATTAGAAACTGCCCAACAATATTTATTGCAAATGAATTTTTTGATGCAATTGCGATTAAACAATTCATCAAATTAGATAATTCATGGTTAGAAAGATTTGTAAGTATAAAGGATAAGAATAAGGCTTTTTTTTTTGACAAAAAATTTAATATGAAAAATTTTGAAAAAAAAATAAAATATAATATTAGTTATAAACAGAATTTTATAGAGTATTCCGAGATGGGAGTAGATTATTTAAGAAAAATTTCAAATATAATAAAAAAAAAATCTGGAGGAATATTGATAATAGATTATGGGTATTTTGAGGATAAAATGAAAAATACCCTTCAAGCAATTTCAAATCAAAAATATTCAAATGTTTTAGAAAAAATGGGAGATTCAGATATAACTCACAATATTAACTTTAATCTATTTAAAAAAATTATTAAAAAGATTGAAGGTTTAAAAGAATTGACCACAACTCAAAGAAATTTTTTAATTAACATGGGTATTAAAAAAAGGGCTGAGATAATTTCTAAAAATTTACCATTTCTAAAAAAAGCAGATATTTACTATAGATTGGAGAGATTAATTGACACAAAACAAATGGGAAATCTTTTTAAAGTAATGTTGATAAGAAACAAATCTATAAAATTTAATTTGGGTTTTGAAAGTGATTAAATCAAAAAAATTGAAAAAATTAAAAGGTATTAGTCATGGTTTTTTTGATAGAAATGGTGGAAAATCAACAGGTATGTATAAAAGTTTGAATTGCGGAGTAGGATCAAATGATAAAAAAAAAAATATTCAAAAAAACTTAAAAATTGTAAAAAATAAAATTGGTAAAAATTTAAAAGATATCTTCTTAGTACATCAAATACACAGTAAAAAATTTGTATTCATAAATAACAATTATAAGTTTAAGAGCAAAAGATTAAAAGCTGATGCAATAATTACTAATAAAAAAAAATTACCTATAGGTATTTTGACAGCTGATTGTGTTCCTGTATTGATTTGTGATGATACCATAAAAATAATTGCAGCAATACATGCTGGTTGGAAAGGTGCATACAAAGGTATAATAAATAATGTAGTTAAATTCATGATTAAAAAAGGCTGTAAAATAAAAAATATTTATGCCGCAATTGGCCCATGCATCGCACAAAAAAACTATAATGTGAAAATAGATTTTTTCAGAAAATTTTTGAAAAAAAACAAAAAGAACATAGTATTTTTTAAAAAAAAGAAAAAATTAATCTATTTCAATTTACCTAAATATATAAAATCACAACTTATATCCAATAAAATATCAAATATAGACCATATAAATATAGATACTTTTGATTATAAAAATAATTTTTTCAGTGCAAGGCGATCTATTAGTCTAAATCATGATGATTATGGTAGAAATATTTCAATAATTATGATTAATTAAACATCTTTCAATGAAATTATTAACTGGAAATAGCAATAAAGTATTAAGTAAAAATATTGCGAAATATTTAAAAACAAAGATTGTAAATTCTAGCATAAAAAAATTTTCTGACGGAGAAATTTATATAGAAATAAATGAAAACATTCGTGGAAATAGCATTTTTATAATTCAGTCTATTTCATCTCCTGCAAACGATAATTTGATGGAATTACTACTTTGTATTGATGCTCTTAAAAGATCGTCAGCAAAAAATATAACAGCGGTTATTCCTTACTTCGGATATGCCAGACAAGATAGAAAAGTTGTTCCAAGAACTTCGATTTCAGCTAAACTAGTTTCAAATTTAATTACTAAAGCTGGGGCGGATAGAGTGGTAACTGTAGATTTGCATGCAGGACAGATACAGGGATTTTTTGATATCCCGGTTGATAACCTTTTTGCAACTCCAATTTTTGCAAGACATGTTAAAAAAAAGATTAAAAGCAAAAATATGATTTGTGTAGCTCCAGACGTTGGTGGAACAGAAAGAGCAAGAGCGCTTGGAAAAATTTTGAATGTCGGTCTAGCTATTGTGGACAAAAGAAGACCTAAACCAGGGCAATCACAAGTAATGAATATAGTCGGGGATGTTAAAGGTAAAACTTGTATAATTGTAGACGATATAATTGACTCAGGAGGAACAATTGTAAATGCTGCAAAAGCTCTTAAAAATAGAGGAGCCAAGGAGGTTTATGTTTATATCACTCATGGTGTTCTAAGTGGTGAAGCAGTGAAAAAAATAAAAAATTCGGTAATAAAAAATTTAGTAATAACAGACACAATTGATAATTACACAAGAACAAAAAATGTAAAAAATATAGAAGTTTTGCCAATTTCTGGACTTATGGGAGAAGCAATTAAAAGAATTTCAAATTCAACCTCTGTCTCTGATTTATTCAAATAATTACCTTGATTATTTATGATCATGGGTTAAAACCCTGACACTTATGAATTCTTTAGATGCAAACATTAGAGACAATAAAACTAAAGGTCAATTAAACGCTATACGAAATAATGGAAGTGTACCTGCAATAATTTATGGAGGTAAAGATGAAAACCAAAAAATTTCAATATCAAAAAAGCTTCTCAAAACATTTATCGAAAAAGAAAATTTTTTATCCAGCATTATTGAATTAAATGTTAATGGAAAATCTCAGAATGTGTTGCCAAGAGAGGTAAAGTATCACATTATAACTGATGAGCCTACTCATGTTGATTTTTTGAGAGTATTGCCTGGAGTAAAAATTAAAATTGAAGTTCCTGTAAATTTTATTAATCATGAAAAATCTCCAGGTTTAAAGAGAGGTGGTGTTTTAAATATAGTAAGAAGAAAAGTTGAATTAAAATGTCCTAGTGAAAAAATACCTGAAAGCATCACTATAGATCTAGATAATATAGATATAGGTGAAAGTTTTAAAATTTCATCGGTGAAACTAGACTCAGATGTAATTCCAACCATTCAAGGAAGAGATTTTGTAATTGCAACACTCGCGGCACCAACCGTCATGAAAGAACCAGAAAAACCTGCTGAAGCAGAAGCTGCAGGTGGTGAAGAGGGAGCTGAAGGAGCTGAAGGAGCCGTTGCAGCTGATGGAGAAAAACCCGCAGCTGACGGTGATAAAAAAGAGGGTGATGATAAAAAATCTGCTGATAAAAAGCCCGCAGAAGAAAAAAAATAATCAATTAGAATTTAATATTAATCTTTTAGTATATGCTTTTATTTGTAGGTCTAGGCAATCCAACACCAGATAGCCAAAATAACAGACACAATGTTGGGTTTAAAATAATAGACTCAATAAATAAAGAGTTTGGTCTTTCAAAACAAAAACCTAAATTTAAAGGTTTATTGACAACTGGAAATATTGGCAAAAAAAAGGTTTATGCTATCAAACCTCTAACTTTTATGAATAACTCAGGAATTTGCATTAGAGAACTAATTGAATATTTTAAAATTGATGCAGAAGATGTAGTTGTCTTTCATGATGATCTTGATGTGGAATTTGGCAAAATAAAAACAAAGTTTGGGGGTTCTAGTGCTGGCCATAACGGAATAGCATCTATTGATAAATTTATTGGAAAAGAATATTCAAGAGTAAGAATTGGTATTGGAAAACCTAAAAATAAAATTGAAATTGCTGATTATGTTTTGCAAAATTTCGATGAGGAAGAGACTTTAGGTATAGAAAAAGTTTCAAAAAATATTACAGATTCTATTTCTATTCTTGTGGAAAAAAAATTAGATTTATTTTCCAGCACTGTTAATAATAAATAATGAGTTTTAAATGTGGAATAGTTGGATTGCCTAATGTTGGTAAATCTACTTTATTTAATGCATTAACAAATTCAAATAAAGCTCAAGCTGCAAATTTTCCTTTTTGCACTATTGACCCAAATATTGGGGTTGTACCTGTACCAGATCCCAGATTGGAAAATTTGGCAAAAATTTCAAAATCAAAAAAAGTTATTAATACAACTATATCATTTGTAGATATTGCAGGCTTAGTCAAAGGTGCTTCAAAAGGTGAGGGACTAGGAAATAAATTTCTCTCACATATAAGAGAAGTTGATGCAATTATAAATATGGTCAGATGTTTTGACTCTAATGATATTCAAAATGTAAATCCAAATGTTGACCCAGTAAGAGATCTCGAAATAATTCAGACGGAAATGATGTTGTCTGATTTAGAATCCATACAAAAAAGATTAGAAAAAAATAACAAAAAAAATATAGATGAAGAACAAATAAAAATTCTTGAAATTGCCCTGGACTGTATTAATAATGATAGAGATATATCTATACTGCAGAATCAATTTGACAGGAAAAAGCTAAATCAGAGTGGATTATTATCCGTGAAGCCTAAAATATTTGTTTGTAATGTTGATGAGCAAAGTATTCAAAAAGGTAATAATTATTCAAATTTATTTATTAAAAAATTTGGAGATGAGAATACTTTAGTAATTTCAGCAGATATTGAAAATCAGATAAATGAATTAGACATGAATGAGAGAAAAAATTATATGGATATGATTGGTCTAAAAAAAACTGGTCTAGATATATTGATTCAAAAAGGATATGAAATTCTAGAATTAGATACGTTTTTTACCTCAGGACCAGAGGAAACAAGAGCATGGACAATTCAAAAAAATTGTACTGCACCCAAAGCGGCTGGTGAAATTCATACAGATTTTGAGAAAGGATTTATTAGAGCTGAAACGATTTCATATAATGATTTTATTGCAAATGAAGGATGGGTAAATTCAAAAACAAATGGGAAAATGAGGTTAGAAGGTAAAGATTATATCGTGAAAGATGGCGATATATTAAACTTTCGTTTCAATACGTGACCATATTTTTTTCATACTAAAATAAACCAAAGTTGTAAGAATAATTAAATATACGATAGCTTTGAATCCCATTTTATGTCTTGCCTCTAAATGGGGTTCTGCTGCCCACATTAAAAATGTAGTCACGTCTTTTGACATTTGTTCAATTGTTGCATTTGTTCCATCAGAATATTCTACTAAACCATCTGATAATTGATTGGCCATTTTAATTTTATTTCCATACATGTATTTGTTATAATAAACTCCATCATCTAACGTAACTCCCTCGGGTGGATCGACGTATCCTTGAAGAAGTGAATATATATAATCTACCCCACCTCCTCTTGCTTTAACTAAAACAGACATATCAGGGGGATAGGCACCACCATTAGCAGCTTGTGCAGCTTTAATATTATCATAAGGCATAACAAATTTATCAGATAATTTTCCTGGTCTTGTAAACATGTCACCATCAGCATTTGGTCCATCTTTTACCTCAAAAGATGCAGCAATAGCTTTTGCCTGTGCCTCTGTAAATTCTGGTCCACCTTTTTCTGATAAATTTCTATAACTCAAATATTTCATAGAATGACATGATGAACAAACCTCTGTATAAACTTGATATCCTCTCTGAAGCGCTGAGCGATCGAACTTTCCAAAAAGACCTTTAAAACTCCAGTCTGTCTTTAAATATTCTACTTTTTCGGCAGCATTAGAATTAAATTGAAATCCAAGAATAATTGTTGTTAAAAAAAATATTCTGATAGAGTTTTTCACTTATCTATTTAAACTTTCTTTATTCTTTGCTGTAGCTAAATTTGGAGAACCACCCAAAATAGGCTCTGTGATACTTAATGGTATTGGGAGTGTCTTTTCTTTAAAACCTAACACAGGCAATATTACTAAAAAGTGCAAAAAATAATATGCTGTGGCTATTCTAGCTATCAATAAATACAATCCTTCTGCAGGCATTGCTCCCACATAGCCTAGAACCAAAACATCGGCGACAAGTATCCAATAAAATTGTCTATACAAAGGTCTAAATACTGCTGATCTAATTTTAGAAGTATCTAACCAAGGAAGCGCTGCTAAAATAAAAATAGCAGACAACATAGCAACTACTCCCAATAACTTATCAGGTACTGATCTTAAAATCGCATAAAAAGGTAACAAGTACCATTCTGGAACTATATGTGCTGGTGTAACTAAAGGATCTGCTTCAATATAATTATCTGCATGACCTAATATGTTAGGCGTATAAAAAACAAAAAAAGCAAAAACAATCATAAACATTAGCAAAGCAAAGCCATCTTTGATTACAATATAAGGATGGAATGGTACTGTATCTTTTGATGGTTTTTTTACATCAATACCAATAGGATTATTATTTCCTGGAACATGTAAAGCCCAAATATGCAAAATAACTAAACCCAAAATTAAAAATGGTATTAAATAATGAAGAGTAAAGAATCTAGTCAGTGTTGGATTATCAACTGAGTAACCACCCCATAACCAGGTTACAATTCCTTCTCCTACAAGAGGTATTGCGCTAAATAAATTTGTAATTACAGTTGCTCCCCAGAAACTCATTTGCCCCCACGGAAGCACATAACCCATAAATGCCGCTGCCATCATTAAAAGATAAATTATAATACCTATAATCCAAATTATTTCTCTTGGAGCTTTATAAGAACCATAAAATAATGATCTAAATATATGTATATAAACTGCTAAAAAAAACATCGATGCACCATTTGCATGAATATATCTAATCAACCAACCATAATTAACATCTCTCATAATGTGTTCAACACTATCAAAAGCCATATCAGCATGAGCAATATAATGCATTGCTAATACCAAACCTGTTACAATTTGAGTGATTAAACAAAAAGTTAAAATTCCACCAAATGTCCACCAATAATTCAAATTTTTTGGAGTTGGATAATCTGTCAAATGATTTGCAAGAGTTAATAGAGGTAGACGATCATTAAACCATTTACCAAATTTTGATTTAGGGTTATATTCGTGATCACTCATAATTATTTTTATCCAATTTTAATTGTGTTTGCATTTACAAATTCATATTTTGGGATTTCCATATTTGTTGGGGCAGGTCCTTTTCTAATTCTACCTGACGTATCATAATGTGATCCGTGACATGGACAAAACCAACCATTATAATCTCCTTTTTGATCGAGAGGTACACAACCAAGGTGAGTACAAACTCCAAGCATTACTAACCACTCTGGATTAAGTGCTCGATCTTCATCTTTTTCTGGATGTTTTAATTCCTCTAATTTTACTGCTCTTGCCTCTGCAATTTCTTCATCTGTTCTTCTTCTAATAAAAACTGGTTTTCCTCTCCAAAGAACTGTAATTGTTTTTCCTGGATTTACTGAGCTTACATCAACTTCTGTGCTAGCCAGGGCTTTTACAGAGGCGTCTGGGTTCATTTGATCAATCATTGGCCAAACTGTGGCGCCTACTCCAACTGCGCCAACAGCATAGGTTGCTGTAAATAAAAAATCTCTTCTATTGGTTTTTTTTTCCGCCATTTGTAAGTCTGTATAATTCTATATATTGATTTAAATAGTTAATATATGATTACATATAATAAAAAAGTATTATTTTTCTACTGAAAGAATGACACATAATCTCATAAATGATAGGCCGAATATTGCATTATTTGAACCAGATATACCTCAAAATACTGCGGCAATAATCAGGACATGTGCTTGTCTTGGAGCAAAATTAGAGATTATAGAGCCATGCGGCTTTTTATTTAGTGATAAGAGATTCAAAAGAGTAGTGATGGATTATATGAAGGAAAATCAGATTATATTCTATGAAAGTTATAATCAATTTTTCGAAAACAAAAAAAATCAAAGAATCATATTGATGACTACAAAAGCGACGGTATCTTATACAAAATTTAAATTTAATATTAATGATACTATTTTATTTGGAAGGGAAAGTGCTGGCGTTCCTGAAGAAGTGCATAAAATGATTAAAAATAAATTAATAATACCTATGAAAAAAAATATGCGTTCACTTAACGTTGCCACGTCGGTAGCTATTATATTGGCTGAAAGTTTAAGGCAAACTAAATTAATTTAAAATGAATATTGAAATTAAAAAAGATTTAACAAGCAATTGGTTTAAAATGATCCAAGAATCTATATGTAATTCAATAACTTATTTAGAAAATAATAAGTTAACTTTTAAATCAACAATATGGAAAAGAAATAAAAAAAAAGATGAAGGAGGTGGTGAATTCAGAATTCTAGAAAATGGAAAAATATTTGATAAAGTTGGAGTTAATTTTTCAAAGGTATATGGAAAATTTTCAAAAAATTTTCAAAAAAAAATTCCTGGAGCAAAAAAAGATCCAAGGTTTTGGGCATCTGGAGTTTCGGTTGTAATGCATATGAAAAACCCCCACATCCCAGCAATGCATTTTAATACTCGATATATATGTACTACACAAGATTGGTTTGGTGGAGGGATAGATATAACACCATCTATAAATGATAAAAATGAAAAAAAAGAATTTCATAAAATATTAAAAAAAATGTGTGATCGACATAATAAGAATTATTACAATAGATATAAAAAATGGTGCGATGAATATTTCTATTTACCTCACAGAAAGGAGTCTAGAGGAATAGGAGGTATTTTTTTTGATTATAAAAAAAATAATTTTGAAACAGATTTTATATTTATACGAGATGTTGGAATAACATTTCAATCTATTTTTGAAAAAATTATTAGAAAAAAAATAAAAAGGAAGTGGACGTATAAAGAAAAGGAAACACAATACATTAAAAGAGGTAGATATGTTGAGTTTAATTTATTATATGACAGAGGAACAAAATTTGGATTACAAACAGGTGGAAATGTTGATGGTATATTAATGTCACTTCCTCCATTAGCCAAATGGAAATGATATGGAAAAAGAACCTATAACTTTAAATGGATTAAATAAATTAAAAGAGGAATTAGTTTTTCTAAAAGAAAAAAAGAGACCTGAAATCGTTGCAGCTATCGCTGAAGCTAGATCGCATGGCGATCTCAAGGAAAATGCAGAATACCACGCAGCAAAAGAAGAGCAATCGCACAATGAGGGAAGAATTACAGAAATAAATGACATTATAGCAAGAGCAAATGTTATTGATGTAACTAAAATAAACAATGAAGGTAAAATAATTTTTGGGTCAACAGTTTTTTTAGAAAATTTAGACACAGGGGAAAAAATAAATTACAAAATTGTTGGTAAAGATGAAGCCAATCTTAAGAATAAATTGATCTACTTTCAATCACCTATTGGAAAAGGTTTAATTGGAAAAAATAAACATGACCTAGTTGAAATTAATACACCCGCAGGGATAAAAAATTTTGAAATTAAAGATGTAAAGTATCTTTAATTATTAATAATATTTTCAACTTGTTGATCAGAAATCCTAAAATTATTATTTACCCACTCTTCTTCTATCATTCTAAGTTTGTCTCCTAAAACTTTACCCTCTGGAATATTATATTTGACCATTAAATTATCTGCTTTGATAGGCATACTTGGTCTAACCATATCTTTATAAAATTTAATTTGTTGAATCAAATTATTATCTAATTTTCTAAGTTTGAATATTCTAAAATTTAAAATGTCAATTACAGTTTCTTTTCCTTTATAATAAAAGATTTTATTTAAAACTTCGTTGGATAAAGTTTTGGAAAAAATTCTATCTTTGTAGAATTCATGAATATCTTTAATTCTTTTTTGATCTTTTTTTGAAATATTGAATTTATATAAAAAGTAATCCACATTATCAGTTTGATCGGTAACTAATAACGAAATAATTAAGATAAAATCAATTTCTTTTAAAAGAATACTTGAGTATGAATTTAATTTCGAAAAAATATTAAAATGTTTTAATTGAGGAAAAATCGTTTCTATTATTTCTAGGCTAAATTTATCTTTCGTTAAATTTATCAAAATTTTTGGACGTAATATTTTTTTTAATTCATCTATTAATCTTTCTTTTGATAATTTCGAAATGCCATCAAGATTCATTTTTAAATACTTAATAATTTCAGGCTTATGTTTTTGTTTTGAATAGTTTAAAAAAAATCTTATATATCGAAGTATTCTTAAATAATCTTCCTTAATTCTTTTTTCAGGATTACCAATAAAATTAACCTCTCCTTTTTCCAAATCCTCTTTGCCGTTGAACGGATCAAATAAATTACCTCCCCTATCAGAGTAAATTGCATTAATTGTAAAGTCCCTTCTAGATGCATCTTCTTTCCAGTCTTTTGAAAATTTTACCTCTGCATGTCTACCATCTGTTAAAACATCTTTTCTTAAGGTTGTGATTTCAAATTTATAATCATCTATAAGTGCTGTGATAGTACCATGTTCAATTCCTGTTTCATAAAAATTTATTCCATTTTTTTTTAAAGCATCACAAACATCTTTTGGCTCTAAATTTGTTGCTAAATCTATGTCATCAATTTTTTCTTTATTAATTATTTTTCTTACACATCCGCCAACGTATCTTATTTCACTCACTTCTGAGTGAGAATTTATTGCGTGAAAAATTTTACTTGCTGGAGTTTTTAAAGTTAAGTTCTTTAAACCGATGCTAACATTATCTAGATTATTGCTTCTTAAAAATAATTTATTCAATAAATATTTCATAATTGGCTGGGGCGCTAGGATTCGAACCTAGGATGCAGGTACCAAAAACCCGTGCCTTACCGCTTGGCTACGCCCCAATAATAAATTCGTATAACATAAAAAATGAAATTTATATAGTTTTTGAACTGATGCACCAATATTTTTTATGATCTTTAATAAACCGTTTTTGAGCTATATCACATTGCCTTTTTGATGCATAGTATGCAATAAAAGCAGATCCAGATCCTGACATTCTTACAAAAATTGGTTTTTCTAAATTTTTTAAGTAAGAAGTAATTTTACTTAATACTGGATATTTTTTTAAAGCAATTTTTTCCAATGAATTATTTGTTTTTCTTAAATTATTTAAGTTAAACATTTTTTTTTGAGGATTAGAAAATCTGGGTTTGTCAAATTTATTAACATAAGAATACATTTCTTTTGTAGAACAACCAAATTTAGGTTTTACCACTAAAGTAAATAGTCTTTTACAATCTTTATATCTTTTTATTTTTTTTTTGGAGGTTAAGATAGAATAAGTGGAATCTAAACCCAATATAACGTCTGAGCCAACTTTGTATGCAATTTCTGATATTTGTCTTGTATTCAATTTTATAATTTTTCTTTTTAAGAAATACTTAAAGATATTAGCTGCATTCATTGATCCGCCTCCTAAACCAGATTTTTGTGGAATATTTTTGGTTATTTTAATAAAATATTTCTGATCTATTAATTTTTTTTTTTCTAAAACCTTTAATAATTTTGTAATTGTATTGTTAGAATTAATATTTTTTGAAAATTTCCCATTGAATATAATACGATGATTTTTTGATCTTATACTTTTTATAAAAATTAAATCATGAAGATCTATAAATGCAATTAAGCTCTCTATTTTATGTAATCTGTTTAATTTACCTACAATATTTAGTGCTAAATTAATTTTGGCATTTGATTTTATCTTTTCAAAACCCATTTTTTAAGAATTTTTTGGACCCTCAATTAATTTATTATTTATATTTTGGATCATTTCTATTTCTACATTCTCCATTTTAAGAACATTTTTCCAAAAATATCTTGCTTGAATTTTTCTATTTAATTTCCACAAAATGTCACCATAGTGATCGTTAACGATTGGATCATCAGGCATCATTACTACCGCTCGCTTTAAGTATTTTTCTGCTTCTTTATAATCATCTATTAAATAATAAGCCCAACCAATAGAATCAATTATATAAGGATCTTCATTTTCTGCCTCATAAGCTGTTTTTAACATTCTCATGGCTTCTTCAATTTTATAATTCCTTTCTAACCATGAATAAGCCAGATAATTTAAAACATATGCATCGTCAGGATTTATATTTAGAGACTCAAGCAAATCTTTATCCGCATTCAAATAGTCACCACTTCTTTCATAACTACCGCCCCTTCTATAAAGAAGATCTGATTTTATATCTGATTTTTCATCTAAATTTTCAATAACTTTTGAATAATATTTAATTGCAGTTTCGTAATCTTTTGATCTTTTATAAAAATTGGCTAAATCAAAAATTATTTTATTGTTAGGTTTTTCAATTTTTTTATATTCAGAGATAATAAATTTAAGAGACTCATTTTTATTTTTTTGAGTCAAAATAATCTGAGCCTCTTTTTTTTTTCTACTCCAATAATAAAAGTCATCCTCTTTTTTAAAGTTTTTTAAAATAGTTTTTGCTTTTTCATAATCATTGTTTAGATAATAATTTTCAACTGCTAAAGAAAGATTATAAATAAATTTTGGATTTAAAAAATTTGATAAGAATAAATAATAATTTGATTTTTCAAAAGTATCTTGTGATGAATAAAGATTTGAAATCAAAAATAAAAACTCGCTCAGGATATGATTATGATTTTGACATGAAAATATCTGATTAAATTTATCAAAATTTTCTTTTTCAATCCAACTTTTAGCCTGGGATAAAAGTAATGTTGAGTTTATATAATTAATATCTTTTGAAACTGTATTTGCTTCATCAAATTTTTTATTATTTATTAAATAAGTTAAATAAAAATATATATATCTTGAATAATCAGCATCATTCTTATTTATTATATTTAGGAAATAATTTTCTGTTTTTACATCATCCAAATAACATCTCTGAAATGTTTCGGCTATTAATGACAAAGTTCCAAAATTTTTTTTATTATCAATTATTTTTCTTTCTTTAAAAACAAAATTATATTGTTTCAATGATTCTATTATAGCCGCATTAAATTTTTCGTCTTTTAAAAAAATAGATGCTTTTTCTAAATAAAACTCAGCCTCATCAAATTTATTTTTTTTAAAACTATCTACAATTAGTAATAAATAAGCATCAAAAAAATCTACTCTATTTTCACTTAAATTATTTTTAACAACATTTATAGCTTTGGAAATTTTATTTTCCAAAACTAAAGTTGTTACATATTTTTTTAAAAATGTGTCGTGTTCCTTAAGCAAGATTTTGGATGACTCAAAAAACTTTAATGACTCTGAGTTATGTCTGTTTTCGAATGCAACTATACCGGAAAAATAATCAGAAAAATTTTTTGAATTAAAATTATTGAAACTAATATTTTTGGAATATAATGGAGTTTGATATAATAATATAATAAAAAAAAATTTTAAAAATTTATCAAACATAATTACATTTTATGTCTAAAAAACAATTAAATCAAAATGACAAAATTAATCAGAATTTAATTGACACTTTTGAGCCTGACTTTAACTTCAACAACAAGCCAATAAATAGACTAAAAATCTCTAATTCCGATAAAGCTAAAGATATTCTCAATAAAGCTGAGAGACTATCAAATTTAAAAAAAGAAATTAATTCAATCGAAAATTGTAATTTAAAAAATAATTCTAAAAATTTAATGCTTGGTGATGGGAATGTAAATAGTCCTATAATGTTAATAGGTGAGGCTCCTGGGCTTGAAGAAGATTTATCAAATCTAGTATTTCAAGGTGAGGTCGGAAAACTTTTAAAAAAAATGTTGCTCGCTATAAATATTAAAATAGAAAATGTTTATTTATCATATTCAGTTAACTTTCGGCCACCTGAAGACAGAAAGCCCACTGCTCAAGAAATAAATCGTTATTCAAAATTTTTAAAAGAACATATATCAATAATTGACCCTAAAATGATAATTCTTATGGGAAGTACGGCAATGGAGTCACTTACAGGGATCAACAATAAAATTTCAAGTGAGAGAGGAAATTGGAAAGAAATAATTATTAAAAATAAGACCTATCCATTAATGATAACATTTAGCCCTTCATATTTAATTAGATTTCCTGAAAATAAGAAATATTCTTGGGCAGATTTAAAAAAAATTAGGCAACGAATTAAAGATCTAAATATAAAAATTTAATGAAAATTATTGCTGGTGTTGATGAGGTTGGTCGAGGGAGTTTGGTAGGACCTGTATATGCTGCTGCTGTAATATTGAAAAAATCAATAAACAAGAAAATATTAAAGGACTCAAAAAAATTAACAAAGTCCCAAAGAGAAATTTTAGCTAAATATATTAAAAAAAATTCTATTTGGTCTGTAGGTAAAGCTTCTGTAAAAGAAATAGAAAAGATAAATATATTACAAGCAAGTTTGCTCGCTATGAAAAGAGCAATTTTAAAATTAAATAAAAAACCTTCCCATATATTGATAGATGGAAACAAATTGCCAGATATTAAAAATTATCATATTAATTCTGTGATTAGAGGTGATCAAAAAATACCATCAATTTCTGCAGCATCTATTATTGCAAAAGTTACACGTGATAAAATGATCTTAACTCTTGGGAAAAAATTTAAAGGTTATTATTGGGATAAAAATTGTGGTTACGGTACTAAACAGCATCTAAAAGCAATAAAAAAACTTGGCATTACAACCCAACATCGAAAAACCTTTTCACCAATCAATAAAATGAAATAAGTTTCACGTAGAAACACAACATCTTGTTGCCCTAAAAAAATTCTATACAAATCGAATCCAAATAATTCAATCATAGGTTGACCACAGAATCTTTTTGGAGTCTAATTTGTTTTTGCAAAAATGAATTTAAATTTAAAAAATAAATTAGTTAATGGGGATAGTTTAAAAGAGCTTAAAAAAATTCCTGATGAGACTTTTGATTTAATTTTTGCTGATCCTCCTTACAACTTGCAATTAAAAAGTGAGTTAACGAGACCAGACAGATCTAGAGTTAGTGCAGTTAATGACAAGTGGGATCAATTTGAAAATTTTAAAAAGTACGATGAATTTACTTATTCATGGTTAAGTGAATGTAAAAGAATTTTAAAAAAAAATGGATCTATTTGGGTAATTGGTAGTTATCACAATATTTTTAGAGTTGGCACTGCTATTCAAAATTTAGGTTTTTGGATTTTAAATGATGTCATTTGGAATAAAAAAAACCCTATGCCAAATTTTAGAGGAACACGTTTTACAAACGCCCATGAAACTTTAATTTGGGCTTCTAAATCTGAAAAGTCAAAATATACATTTAACTATCAATCCTTAAAATGTTTAAATGACGATCTTCAAATGAGGTCTAACTGGGAATTAGCGATTTGTAATGGTTCAGAAAGGCTCAAAAAAAACGGTAAAAAGGTGCATTCAACACAGAAACCAGAGGCGCTACTTCACAGGATATTATTAGCAACCTCAAATAAAAATGATTTAGTTTTAGATCCTTTTTTAGGATCCGGAACAACAGCTACAGTTGCTAAAAAATTGGGAAGAAGTTACTACGGCATTGAAAAAGAGATGACGTATTTTAAAGCTGCAGAGCAAAGATTAAGAAAAACAAAACCTATAGAGGATGATTATTTAGATACTCTTCAAAACGGCAGATCTAAACCAAGAATACCTTTTGGTTCATTAGTTGAATTAGGATTAATAAAACCAGGCACAACTATTTTCGACAATAAGAGGAAAATTAGTGCAAAAATTATGGCTGATGGCAGTATAAAACATGCTCAGACTGAAGGCTCAATCCATAAAGTAGCAGCTACAATTTTAGGTGCTGAAAGCTGTAATGGGTGGACTTTTTGGCATTATAAGTTAGGTAGTTCTATTGTACCAATAGATAATTTAAGACAAAAATTCCTAATCGGAAGAACTTATCTATAAATTTTGCCGATATAACTTTCTAAAAATTTTTTATTTTTTACTAGTCTTTTTAGAAAAATATTTCTAAAAAACTTTATTACAGGATTAGATAAATGAAAAGCAAACTGATTAAATTTTGATCTTCTATTAACCATTTTTATTTTATTAACCCTTTTTTTAAAAAAATCATTTTCTGTATTGTTTTCTATACAATTGAATAATTCATAAGCACCCTCTATTGACTGTGATGCACCCTGAGCAAATGATGGAGGAAAAGCAAAAAGAGCATCTCCTATAAAATGAATATTATTATTTTTTATCTTTGAAAAATTATCACTTACAAATACTGGGAATATTTTCAATTCTTTTATTTTATCTAAAAATTCCCTCATTTCTAAGGGGACATTATCTAAAATTTTTTTGATAAAATTTTCATCATTAAATAATAAATAGTTTTTTTCCTGATTGATCGAAAGGTTATATTTCAATATTGCTATAAAATTTAAATCCCCTCTAAGATTTACAGGATAAATTACCTGATGAAAATCAGGGCCTAAAAATAACGAAATATTCTTGCAATCAACTTTTTGAGAATTAGGTATTGTTCCTCTTATAGCCAAAGTTTTATTATATCGTGGATGATTTTCATTGTTTGAAATTAGGCTCTTACTTTTTGAAAAAACTCCATCTGAAATTATCAAATAATCACATTCAAAAATTTTATTGTTTTCAAAATTAAGTTTAATTTTTTTAATTTCCTGATCTATCTTCGAAATATTATGATTAGTTTTAATTGACTCCTCTAAACCCGTCTTTAAAAAATTGATTAAGTCAGACCTTTTCAAAGTTGTATATTTACATTCTTTTGAATTAAATTCAGAAATATCCAAATCACATATCTTATTAGAGCTTTTAATAGAATAAAAATTTATCTTGTCTGGATTAAATTTTTTATCATCTTTAAATTTATCAAATCCAATTTGATTCAAAAGCTTCACGCTATTAACTGATAACTGAATTCCATAACCTTCATCTAAATCAATCGCATGGTTTTTTTCAAAAACTGTAATTTGATAATTTGAATTTCTTTTAAATAAATTAGCAATAAATAATCCTGAAATACCTGCTCCTATAATGCAAACTTTTTTCATTAATTTTTCTCTAAATACTGAACAACTTTTTTTGTAAATGAGGGTAACATATAACTATTCAATTTTTTACTATCTAGCCAATAGGATGATGGGAATTTTTGATTATCTTTTAAATATTGAATTTTAATATTCATATTCATATTTGACATTTTTAAATTTAAATTTTCATTAAAATTTTTAGGATTGGAGAGTTCCTCCATAGGAAATATAGATAAATTTTTTAAAAAACGAAACTTTGTGTTTTTAATTAATAAATATCTTTTATCTTTTTCATAAACTTTAAGTATAAAATATTTGTCTTTATTTTTCTTTATTTTCTTAGTTAAACTAAAATCTCTCTTTTTGTAAGAACTGCAATTTTGTTTAATCGGACACTGATTACATATTGGATTACTTGGTTTACATATCAAGGCTCCTAATTCCATTAACGCTTGAGCATAATCACTGGATCTTGAAGTAGTTCCAAATATATCTTTTTTTTGTACAAGATAATCTTTCTGAATTTCTTTTTCTTTTTTTAAGTAAAGATATCTTTTTAAGACCCTTTCGATATTTCCATCCAATGGAATATAAGGTTTATTAAATGCGATAGCTAAAATTGCATTTGCAGTATAATTTCCGATACCAGGAAGAGTTAATAAATCCTCAAAATTATCTGGAAGTTTTCCATTAAAATTTTTGATAATAGATTGTGCAGTTTTTTTTAAATTTCTAGCTCTAGAGTAATATCCGAGACCTTCCCAAAGTTTTATCAACTTTTTTTCTTTTACTTTTGCAAGAGAATTTATAGAAGGTAAAACTTTAATAAACCTATTAAAAAAAGGAATTACTGTCGTAACTTGGGTTTGCTGTAACATAAACTCACTTATTAATGTGTAATATTGTTTCCTTTGTAAAGAAAATGCTTTTCGCCAGGGTAAAGATCTTTTATTTAAATCGTACCATTTAAGAATTTTTTTTGTTATTATCTTTTCTTTCATATGCAATTTAAAAATAATACTAAGCAGAGATTTAGTACCATTCAAGGTTTAAGATCCCTAAAAGACACTTTGCCAAAAAATATTAAAAAAATAATCCATAATAGAGGTCAGATTTATTCAGAAACTCTTAATAACTGGAAGATTATAGCTGGAGAAAATCTTTTTAAAGTATGCTACCCAAAATCTTTTAAGAATTCAAATAAATTTGGAGTTAGTACTTTATTGGTCATGGTTAAAAGAGGTCACGAGGTAGATTTAGAATATTCAAAAAAAGAAATAATAGATAGAATGAATAATTTTTTTGGAAAAATAGTTGTAGAAAAAATTAAATTTGCTAGTTTTGAGGATAACCAAAAAATTATACCTAATAAAGAATCTTTCACAGAAAATGTGGCAAAAAATAAATATCGAAATAAAATTGATAATGTTAAAAATGAAAAAATTAAGAAATCTTTATTTGAATTGACAAAAGTATTCAGAAAAAAATGAAAAAAGTTTTTTTATTTATATGTGTTTTTTGCATAATTAGTTTTAATTTAAATGCTGAAACTATTCGTATAACCTCAGGAAAAAAAAATGCCAAGATAACAATCATTGCATATGAGTCGTTAACATGTAGACACTGTGCAGATTTTCATAAGGATATTTATCCTAAACTTAAAAAAGATTATATTGATACAGGATTAGCTAAAATAGAATTTAGACACTTCCCATTAGATGTTGCAGCTTTTAATGCTGCCAAAATTGCTCAATGTAAAAGTGATCAGGGATTAGAGATTTTGGAAAGTCTTTATTTAAATCAACAAGCATGGGTTAAAGGAAGTACAGTTGAGGATATCAATAGTAGTCTAAAAGAGTATTTGAAAATAAAAGGATTCAAAATTGATTTTGAAAAATGTATTGAAAACAAACTAATTGAAGATTTTGTTTTAAATGATCGAATCGAAGGATCTAAAAACTTCAAAATAAATGCTACTCCTACGATAATAATTAACAACAAAAAGTTTGAAAAATCCCTTAATTATAAAAATTTAAAAAAATTGTTGGAAAAACTGATATAAATAAGTTTATGGAGTTTAAAAAAATCCAACTAAATGGATTTAAATCTTTTGCCGATAAAACTAATTTCTTAATTGAAGATGGTTTGACTGGTATTGTTGGCCCTAATGGATGTGGAAAATCAAATATTGTTGAGTCTTTAAGATGGGTAATGGGAGAAACCTCAGCCAAGAGTATGAGAGGATCAGGAATGGAGGATGTAATATTTTCAGGAACATCTAACAAAGCCTCAAAAAATATTGCTGAAGTTTCTGTTACAGTTCAAAATGAAAAGAATGAAGGACCTATCCAATATCGTGAACTTAATGAAATTAATGTAAGGCGAAAAATTGAGAAAGATAAGGGATCGAAATTTTATATAAATGATAAAGAGGTAAGAGCAAGAGATGCTCAAATGTTTTTTGCTGATTTATCAACAGGCGCTCATTCACCATCGATGATAAGTCAAGGACGTATTGGTGCCCTTGTCACTGCAAAACCAACAGACAGAAGAGCCATTCTAGAGGAAGCTGCTGGAATTTCTGGCTTACATGTTAGGAGACACGAGGCTGAATTAAGATTAAGTGCAGCAGAAAATAATCTTAAGCGAGCCGACGAATTAAGAAGACAGCAAGAAAGACAATTAGCAAATCTTCAAAAACAAGCTGAAGAAGCTACTAAGTATAGGAATATTTCTAATGAAATAAAAAAAGTCGAAGCAGGGCTTTATTATATTAAATTACTGGAAATAGACAAAGAAATTCATGTTGAAAGTGAGATAAATATTGAAGCTGAGGGAGAAGTAAGTGGATATAATGAAAAAATTTTTAATTTAGAAAAAGCAATTAAGTCTGAGTCAGAAAAAGTTACACCCTTGAGAGAAAAAAATATTGAAAATTTGTCAAAAATTCAAAGACTTAATCTGGAACTTCAAAGTCTTGATGAGGAAAATACTCGAATTCACGAAGAAATAGAAAATATAAAGAAATCTCTACTAATACTTGATGAAGATATTTTACGAGAAAAAGGAATTATAATTGATGCAAATTCAAATGAAAAAAGACTAAAAGAGGAAAAAATTGATCTAATAGAAATTGACTCTAAATATTATGAAACTGAAAAACAATCCAAAGAAGATTTAAATCAAACAAAAATAATATTAAAAACTGAAATTGAAAAAATTAGAAATTTAATTTCTTCTAAGAAAAGTGAAGAGGCGATAAATCTATTAGATAATTTAGAAAATAGAATAGAAAATTATGCAGATAGTTATAGTCAGAATCAAAATATTAAAAAAGAATCCATTAAACGAAATGAAAGAATTAATATAATTGAAAAAGAAATCGAAAGTTGGAAAAACTTGCTCTCAAATTCAGAAAAAATGGTGAATGAATTATCTGAAAGAAAAAAGAAATCTCATACACAATTAGAAAAATTAGATAATCAACCGAAAGTTCAAGCTGAAAAAAAAGGTCAAATTTCTGAAAATTTAAGAATTTCTGAACAGGAAAGAGATATGAATGAAAAAATTATAAATGAAACAGATCAAAAGATAGAAATATTAAGAACCCAACTCAATGAGGTACAGGAGCAATCAATAAAAATTAGAGAAAGAAAAGCAAGTTCAACCGCGACTATTGATGGTCTTAAGAAAAGAAAAAATGATTTAATAGATAGAATAGTCTCTGAGTTAAATTTAACTGAAGAAAATATTTTAGAAAATTCAAATCTTTACGGACTCGAGGAATTACCTGATGCTGTAAACCAAGAAGATCTATTAGACAAAAAAAGACAAGAAAGAGAAAAATTAGGATCAGTTAATCTAAAGGCAGATGAGGAAACAAACAAATATGAAACAGAAATTAAAAAGATGGAGCAAGACCGAGCAGATTTAGTTACGGCAATTATTAAATTGAAGGATAGTATTAATGAATTAAATCAAAAAGGCAGAGAAAGATTAATTGAAGCTTTTGAAAAAGTGAATAGAAAATTTAATGAAGTTTATACCAAGTTATTTAATGGGGGGAATGCCAAGCTTGAATTAGTGGACTCTGAAGATCCACTCGAAGCTGGTTTAGAAATGTTAGTGAGTCCTCCAGGAAAAAGGTTACAATCAATAACTTTATTATCTGGTGGAGAGCAAGCTCTTACAGCTTTATCACTTATTTTTGCAGTTTTCCTAACCAATCCATCGCCGATATGTGTTTTGGATGAAGTTGATGCACCACTTGATGACGCAAATGTCACTAGATTTTGCAATTTACTTGATGAGCTTACTAAAATTACTGACACTAAATTTGTAATTGTTACCCACCATGCTTTAACGATGTCAAAAATGAACAGATTATACGGAGTAACAATGCCAGAAAAAGGAATAAGTCAGTTAGTTGCGGTAGATTTACAAAAAGCAGAAAGTATGGTCGCCTAAATATTTGATAATGCCAAAAGATCAGTTCAAAACTCGCTTAGAAATTGCAAAAAAAAAAGCATCAAAACGAAATTTGAACGATAAAAATAGTAATCCTTCACCAATTGGTACAGCTTTTAAACTAAGCACAGAGCTAGTATCTGCAGTTGCCGTAGGGACAATTATTGGGTTTATTTTAGACAAGACCTTTGATACTAAACCATGGTTAATTTTAATATTTTTTTTTGTAGGGGTAATTGCTGGCATTACTAATGTAATTAAATCTGCAAAAAATATGCAAAAATAAATAAAAGATATGGCAGCAAATCCAATGACTCAATTCGAAGTTTATAGAATTGGGCCAGAAATTAAAATAGGTCCTTTTGACATTTCATTTACAAATGCAAGTTTGTTTATGATTGTAAGTTCTTTAGCAATCTTAATAATTTTTAATTTAGGATCTAAGAAAAATTCAATGATACCTAGCAAGATACAACTTTTAGCAGAACTAAGTTATACTTTTGTATCAAAAATGATTAGTGATACTGCCGGATCAAAGGCTAAACCTTATTTTGCTTTTATATTTTCACTATTTATGTTTGTCTTATTTTGTAATATGTTCGGAATGATACCTTATACTTTTACAGTAACTAGTCACATTATAGTTACGTTTGTCTTAGCAGCCTTTATTTTTATAGGTGTAACAATAATAGGTTTTATCAAACATGGATTTGGTTATTTAAAACTTTTTGTTCCAAGCGGGGTTCCAATTGTATTACTTCCTTTAATAGTAATTATAGAAATTATTTCTTATTTAAGTAGACCCATAAGTCTATCAGTAAGACTCTTTGCAAATATGATGGCAGGTCACACAATGATGAAAGTTTTCGGAGGCTTTGTAATAAGTCTTGGAATAGTCGGTGGATGGCTTCCACTGAGTTTTTCGGTTGCGCTAACAGGTTTGGAGATATTAGTTGCTTTTCTTCAAGCATACGTTTTTGCAATCTTAACATGCATCTATTTAAATGATGCATTAAATCTACACCATTAATAAACAGAGGAGGATATAATGGAATTAGAAGCAGCAAAAATGATCGGAGCAGGTTTAGCGGCAATCGCTTTAGCTGGTGCTGGTGTTGGTATTGGAATAATTTTTGGTAATTATTTATCGGGGGCTATGAGAAATCCATCTGCAGCACAAAAACAATTTCCTAATTTACTTTTGGGATTTGCTCTTGCAGAGGCAACTGGGCTATTCGGATTAGTAGTTGCATTAATCATACTTTTTGCATTTTAAGTTAATGGATAAAAAATATTTTATTAACTTAATATTTTTAAACCTCTTTTTTTCAAAAGAGGTTTTTGCGGCTGAAAGTGGGGGTATGCCTCAATTGGATCCTGAGTTTTGGATTTCTCAAATTTTTTGGCTAACATTTACTTTTGGTATTTTGTATTTAGTTTTATCAAAACTTATATTGCCAAAAATAAGTGCAAATCTTGAATTAAGAAAATCTCAAATACAAGAAAATATTGAGGCTGCAGATAAACAAAGAGAAGATAGTGAGTCTAAACTTAGAGAATATGATGAAATAATTTCAAAAAGTAAATTAGACGCAAAAAAAATCTTTAAAGAAACAAGAGAAAAAGCTCTTAAAGATATCAATTTAAAAAAAGATACTTTAGATGAACAAATCAATGAAGAATTAAAAAAAGCAGAAATTGAAATAAATTCTTTAAAAAAAACTGCACCAGAAAAAATCAATAAAATTGCGATTGAAACCTCTTCTGAAATACTAAAAAATTTAATGGGAACAGAAATAAATAATAGTAGTATCTCGGCAATAGTTGATGATCTATCAAAAAAAAACGAGAGAAAATACTATGATAATTGATTCAACTTTTTGGGTAGCGGTTTCATTTTTTATATTTTTTGGAGCACTAGTTTATTTAAAAGTACCTCAAAAAATAAACGAAATACTCAACAAGCTTATATTGGATATAAGAAATGAAATAGATGAAAGTGAGAAACTAAGAACTGAAGCAAAAATATTACTAGATAACGCACAAAAAAAACTTGATACTGCTCAATCAGTAAGTAATGAAATTATAGAACAAGCAAAAAAAGATAGCGATAGATTAATTATAGAGCTTAATGATAAATTTCATAAATCTTCTGAAATAAAGAAAAATTCTGCAGAAATTAAGATTGCTCAAATGAAAGATACAGCATTAAAAGAGATAAAAAATGCATCAGTTAAAATTGCGATAGATTCTGTGAAAAAAATTATAACTACATCTATAGATAAATCCAAATTAGATACATTGTTCCAAAAGAAATTAGATGAAACTAAGGAAGAGTTAAAAAAAATAAACTCATAATACTCTTACAATTTTTTCAAAAAACTATAAATTATCGAAATGAATTCTGTTGTAATTGGCTCTGGTTTTGGAGGAATAGCTGCTGCACTACGTCTAAAAGCCAAGGGTCACAACGTGACTTTGATTGAAAAACATCCAGATCTTGGAGGGAGAGCAAGAGTATTTAAGAAAAATGGTTTCATATACGATGGAGGTCCAACTGTAATTACAGCACCATATTTAATAAACGAATTATTTGAATTATTCGAAAAAGATCCAAAAAATTACATAAAACTTTCTCCATTAAAGATTTGGTACCAATTTATTTTTGAAGATAAAACTAAATTTAATTATTCAGGTAATGAAATAGAAATGAAAAAACAAATTGAGGAAATAAGTAAAGAAGATGTAAAAGGCTATGAAAAATTGGTTAACTTTACAAAAAAAATTTTTGATAAAGGTTTTACTGAACTTGCAGATGTTCCATTTGATAAACCGTCTGTCATGATACAACAACTGCCCGCATTATTAAAACTCAAAAGTTATAAATCAGTTTACTCATTAGTTTCATCTTTTATCAAAAATGAAAAACTGAGAAGAATGTTAAGTATGCATCCTTTATTAGTTGGAGGAAATCCTTTTACGACAACTTCAATCTATGGACTAATTTTATACTTAGAAAAAAAATGGGGAATTCATTACTCGATGGGTGGAACTGGAAACATTATAAAAGGTTTTGAAAAATTAATGAATGAAGTTGGAATAAAAATTATTAAGGGAAAAGAAGTAATTAGAATTATTACAAATAAAAAGAAAATAAGTGGTGTTCAACTAGATGATAATAACATTATAGATTCAAATAATGTTATTTGTAATGCTGATCCACCTGCTGTTTATGAAAAAATGATAAATGGCAATACAAATAATTCATTCTTTTTTAAATGGAAAAAAAATAGAATGGAGTACTCAATGGGTTTGTTTGTTTATTATTTTGGAACTAAAAAAACTTATAATGAAGTAGAGCATCATACAATTAAATTTGGTACAAAATATAAAGAACATCTTGACGATATATTTAATAAAAAAAAATTAAATTCTGATATAAGCTATTATCTTCATAGACCTTCAGCAACTGACAAATCAATGGCACCTGATGGTAAAGATTGTTTTTATGTTTTAGTTCCTGTTCCAAATAATCAGTCAAAAATTAATTGGGAAATTGAGGGAGAAAAAATGAGGAATTTAGTAATTGATAAGATGGAAAATGATTTAATGCCAAATCTTAGAGAGAATATCGTTGAAGATTTTTATCTAACACCAAATTACTTTGAAAAAGATCTAAATACAAAATATGGATCAGGTTTTTCAATACAACCAAAATTTTCACAGTCTGCTTATTTTAGATTCCATAATAGGTCTGAAGTATATGATGGTTTGTATTTTGTTGGTGCTGGAACACATCCTGGCGCTGGAGTACCAGGTGTTTTATCTTCAGCAAAAGTTTTGGATAAAATAATTTAATGATAAAAAAAAACTATCTAGCTATTTTTGCTAAATCATTTAATTGGGCTGGTCTTTTTTTACCAAAAAAAATTTATGATGATTGTTCTCACCTTTATGCTTTTTGTAGAGTTCTAGATGATATAGCTGACGAAAAGGCTGATTTAAAAACAAAAATTGAAAAATTTAACAAAATGAATAGTTTTTTTAAAAATTCCTTTAACTTAAATAATTTCGATAAGAATTCATCTTATGAAAATGAATCAATTATTCTAAATATAATTGCCATTGCTGAAAATTATAAGATTAAAAGAATAATAATAGAGGACTTAATAGATGGTGTAGCCTCTGATTTAAAAGAAAAAGTACGTATAAGATCGGTAAAAGATTTATTAATTTATTCATATAGAGTTGCAGGAACAGTTGGATTAATGATGTCAAAAATATTGAAGGTTAGTGATAGAAGAGCTTTAAAAGGAGCAATTGATCTAGGTATAGCAATGCAATTAACTAATATTGCTAGAGACGTAGTTGAAGATAAAAAAATGAACAGAGAATATATAAAGCCAGACTTTGAAAATATTATAGCGACCTTAAAACTTGCAGAAATGTTTTACCAAAGCTCATTTAGCTCAATACAAAAAATTCCATTTAGATACAAATTTTCAATAATTGTAGCTAGACGAATTTACAGACAGATTGGAAGAAAAATTTTAAAAAAAGGAAGTATGAAAAATTATGAAAACTCTGGTAAAATATATGTGAATAATTTTGAAAAAATTTATCACACTGTTATATCTATATTTGATTTGATTTTAGTTTATTTAAAGGAAATAGAAACTCATCAAAGATCAACGGAACATGCTATTATAAGTCAGGAAGTGGATTTAGATGAAAGAATTTGATTATGTAATTATCGGTGGTGGATGTGCTGGTCTATCACTTGCTTATGAACTAGAAATTCATAAAAAATTAAATGATAAAACTTTAGCAATTATTGAACCTAGATCAGAGTATAAAAAAGACAAAACATGGTCATTTTGGAGAGTAACACCTCATAACTTTGATGATTGTGTTAAAAAAAATTGGAAAAATTTTTCAATTAATATACCAGGTAAAACTAATTATTTAGAATGTAAAAATTTTCCTTACCAGAGTATCGATAGTGGTAAGTTTTATGAAAAAATAAATAATAAACTAAAAGAAAATAAAAATATCTCTTTTTTTAAAGATATCACAGAAATTAATAAGAAAAATTCGTTTATCTTTAATAGCGTACCAGAAATTAAAAAAAGTCATCTGAATCTTTGGCAACATTTTTGTGGTGTAGAAATTGAGACTAAAAATAATTTTTTCGATGAAGAAATTTTCAATCTCATGGATTTTGATTGTGAACAAAGAGAAAGTGTGCATTTCTTTTATACACTCCCCTTTTCAAAAAATAAGGCTTTAGTTGAGACCACTTGGTTATCAAAAATTAATGATTCCTCACAAAAAGACTATGACAAACAAATCAAAGAGTACATTGAAAAGCATCTGAAAATAAAAAATTACAATATTACCTACAAAGAAGAAGGTGCAATTCCCCTATTTTATCCTTTATACAAAAAAGAAAAAAATAAAATTAATATTGGAACTGCTGGGGGAATGACAAGATTGAGTACAGGTTATACTTTTTTAAATATACAAGAACACAGTAAATATATTAGAGAAAATATTGAAAATATTTCAAATTCAAAAAAATTTGAAATAAGTAAAAAATATCAATTTTTAGATGATATTTTTTTACGGGTCCTAAGTAAACATCCTGAAAAAATGTCTGGTATATTCTTCAATATGTTTAATACGTCGCCGAGGACTGTTATAAAATTCTTATCGAACAAAAGTAATTTTTTAGAAGATTTAAATATTATTTTAAAAATGCCAAAATGGACTTTTATAAAGGCCTTATTTTATTAATTATATGAAAATTCAAACTAAAAAAATTAATTTAAATCATTCTTTCATTTTTTTTTTATTAATTAATATTTTTTCATTACTATTTATGAAAATTGACAATTCAAATATCTCACCAGTAGTTTGTTTATCTTTGATTTTAATAATTGGTGTATCACATGGAGCTTTAGATCATGAAAAAGGAAAAAAACTTCTCCAATCTTTGAAAATATATAATATGTTCGCATTTTATTTTTCCTATACTTTATTTGCAATTATAATAGTAATTTTTTGGATACTATTTCCCACGGTAACTCTTATAGTTTTTTTAATTATTGCCTCATTTCATTTTGGCAAAGAAGACACTGAGTTTTTAATTGATGAAAATTCTTATATAAATCAATTCCTATTTTTCTTAAAAGGTTCATTAATAATTCTAGCTCCCCTTTTTTTTCATTTTAATGAAACTGTATCAATTTTTAGACTTTTACTTATTGAAAATGAAACATTTTATTCAAGCCTTAGTATAATTGAAGAAAATAATTTTTTACATATCGGAATTATTATTAGCACAATATCAAGTATTCTTTTATTTGTTAAAAAGTTTGAATTAAAAAAATTTGCAATATTTTTAGATTATTTTTCAATCATCATAATCAATTACTATTTTACACCCTTGATTGCATTTACGATTTATTTTTGTTTTCTACACTCAGTAAGACACAGTATCTCATTAATCTTTGAACTGGATCAAGAAAATTTATTCCAGGGTTTTTTAATTTTTATCAAAAAGGCTCTTCCATTGACTACACTTACTACTATCATTTGTTTAGTTGGTCTCTTTTTTTTAAATAATAATTACGATTTTGATAGTGCTATTTTAAAAATGATATTTATAGGTTTGGCGTCCTTGACTTTTCCGCATATATTGCTCGAATATTTAATTGAAAAAAATGAAAAATAAAGAAATCAAAATACTATTATCTGCACCAAGGGGCTTTTGTGCGGGTGTTGAAAGAGCAATTGAAATTGTTGAAAAAGCTCTAACAAAATATGGTGCACCAGTCTATGTTCGTCATGAAATAGTTCATAATAAATTTGTTGTAGATGATCTTAAAAAAAAAGGTGCTATATTTGTCGAGGAACTTGAGGAGATTACTGACAAAACAAGACCAGTAATTTTTTCAGCACATGGTGTTCCAAAAAAGATTCCCTCAGATGCTGAAAATTATAAAATGACTTACGTTGATGCTACATGTCCATTAGTATCAAAAGTTCATCGAGAGGCTGAAAATCTTTTTAAATCTGGGTACCATTTAATTTTAATAGGTCACGAAAATCATCCTGAGGTAATTGGCACAATGGGTCAATTACCTAAAGGATCTATAGATCTCATTCAAAATGAAGATGAAGCAAAAAATTATGAATTTAAAAAAAAAAAAGATTTAGCTTTTGTTACCCAAACTACTCTTTCCGTGGATGATACAAAAGATATAATCAATATCTTAAAAGAGAGATTTCCAGGAATACGAGAGCCACATAAAGAGGATATTTGTTATGCGACAACAAATAGGCAATTGGCGGTAAAAAATATTGCCAAAAATTGTGATATGTTTTTTGTAATTGGAAGTAGGAATTCATCAAATTCTGTAAGACTTGTGGAGGTTGCAAAAAAATCAGGTTGCTTGAATTCTCAACTAATTCACTCTCAAAGTGAGATACCATATGATCTTATAGAAAATTCAAATACTATAGGAATTTCCTCTGGAGCTTCGGCACCAGAAATACTTGTAAAAAATTTCATAGAAAATTTAAAAAAGAAATTTACAGTATCTATAGATGAAGTCGAAATTATCAAAGAAGATGTTGTTTTTAAAGTTCCTAAAAAATTGAATTAAATGGCTGTTTACACTAAGATTAATAAAAAGGATATCTCCTTAATTAATAAAAAATTTAATGTTGAAAATTTTAAAAGTTTTAAAGGCATCAAGCAGGGAATTGAAAATACAAATTATTTATTAAGATCAAAAAATAAAAAATTCATTCTTACTATTTTTGAAAAAAGAGTCTCAAGAAAAGAAATACCTTTTTTTATGGAATTAATGGATCAGTTAAGTGATCTTAACATTGCCTGTCCTAAACCCCTTAAAAATCGTCAAGGAGATTTTGTTATAAAATTGAAAAATAAATTAGCATGTATTGTAACTTTCTTAAAAGGAAAAGATAAAAAAAAACTTACTAATAAGAATTGTTTTGATATTGGTAAAATGGTTGCTCAAATGCACTTATCAACAAAAAAAATCAAACTTTATAGAAAAAACTCTATGGGTATCAAAAATCTTAATCCACTATTAAATAGTATTAAATTCAAATCTAAAAAATTTACAAATATAGAAAAATTTTTAAAAACTAATTTTAGAGACATTAAGAAAAAATGGCCAAAATCATTACCTTATGGAATAATTCATGGAGATCTATTTATTGATAATATTTTTTTTAAAAAAAACAAGCTATCAGGGATAATTGATTTTTATTTTGCAGCTAATGATTACTATATGTATGAGATCGCTATATGTGTAAATGCCTTATGTTTTGATAAAAATAAAACAAAATTTAATGTAAACAAAAAAAAAGTTAAAAATTTAATTAAAGGGTATGAAAGTGTAAAAAAAATTTCACAAAAAGAGAAGAGATCATTAAATATTTTATGTCGTGGAGCTGCAATGAGGTATTTTCTAACTAGACTTTATGACTATACAAACACTCCTAAAACAGCATTAATAAAGATCAAAGATCCTAGAGAATATTATCAAAAATTAGTAATACATAATAATTTAAAAACTTATAAAGATTATCTAAATTAATGATCAAGATATACACTGACGGTTCATGTATTGGAAATCCAGGTAATGGTGGATGGGCAGCGATAATATTAAACGATGGAAAAAAAACTGAAATAAAAGGTAGTGAAAAAAATACTACAAATAATCAAATGGAATTATTAGCGCCTATAAAAGCTCTTAAAGAAATTCCAAAAGGTAGCAAAGTCGAAATTTTTACAGACTCTAAATATGTGAAATCTGGAATAACAGAATGGATACATAATTGGAAAAATAATGGATGGAAAACAACAAACAAAAAAGATGTAAGTAACAAAAAACTTTGGACAGAATTAGATCTTCTAAATAATGAATTTGAAATAAGTTGGAATTGGGTAAAGGCACATTCAACAGACAAATTAAATAATGAAGTGGATTTACTTGCTAGGTCAGCTGCTAATAATTAAAGCTCACGGCTTGGAAAACGCATTACTTATAGTAAATTATTTAATAAATTTTCCGCAGAGGTTAAACTACACTCTTTAGTTTCCTTTTCTTCATGAATATTAACAATTGTGAAATTTTCAATCACCATTAAATAACGATTTGATCTTATTCCCATTCCTTTTGCGTTACGATCAACTTCTGCTCCAATTGCTTTCGTAAATGATAAATACGGGTCAGATAACATCTTAATTTTATCTCCTGTACTATTAATCTCTCCCCAACCGTTCATCACGTAAGGATCATTTGCTGATAAACAAAATATATTTTCTATTCCTTTTGCTTTTATTTTATCTGCATTTGCTACAAATCCGGGAAGATGAAGTTTTGAGCAAGTTGATGTAAATGCCCCAGGTAAACCAAACAAAACTACTTTACCATTACCAATAATTTCACTTAATTTGCTTTTTTGAGGTTCTCCATCAACAAGGTGAAAAATTTCTGTATCCGGAATTTTATCTTTTATTTTTAGTTTCATATTGAATTCATTACATAATCTTTGACTTTCTCTAGATCATTGGGAAGAACCTCAAATTTTTCTTTTCTGTCATTAACATATTTAAGACTTTCTGGTAAATTTTCAGTTTTTGAAATTGCATCTTCTATTGCTTTTGGAAATTTGCACGGGTGTGCAGTTGATAATACAACGCAATTTTTTTCCAATCCTAATTTTCTCACAGCACCAATACCCACTGCAGTATGCGGATCAACTACCATCTTATGTTCATCATTGATAGTTTTTATCATTTCAACAGTTTCGTTTTCATCAAGCATTTCAGATATAAAATTTTTTTTAATCTTATCTAGATCATCTTTATCAATTTTATAAGTATTATTTTTTATTTCAGTCATAGTATCTTTTGTTAATTCTGAGTCACAATCTTTTACGTCGTATAAAAGCCTTTCAAAATTACTTGCTATTTGTATATCCATACTTGGAGTATTTGTTTCTTCGACTTTCTTTTGACTATAATCACCACCAGATATAGCTCTGTGCAGTATGTCATTTTTATTTGTAGCTACGATTAGTTTATTAATTGGAAGACCAAGTTTTTTTGCCAAGTAGCCAGCGTAAATATCACCGAAGTTTCCAGTTGGAACAGAAAAGGATAAAGGTTGACCATTTCCAACATTAAAGTAAGCGTAAAAATAATACACCGATTGAGCAACTATTCTTGCCCAATTAATTGAATTTACACCCGACATATTAATAGCTTTAGAAAATTTTTCGTCATTAAACATGGCTTTTACTAAATTTTGACAATCGTCAAAATTACCCTCCACTGCCATATTAAATACATTACTCTCCTCATGTATTGTCATTAGTCTTCTTTGTACTGGTGAAATTTTATTATTGGGGTGCAATACAAAAACATTTAAATTATTTTTTCCCTTTAAAGCATCTATAGCAGCTGCACCTGTATCACCTGAAGTTGCAACAATTATATTAATTTTTTTTTGATCACGACCTAAATGATATTGATAAAAGTTACCTATTAGTTGCATTGCGATATCTTTAAAAGCAAGTGTAGGTCCGTGAAATAGTTCTAATAATTTTAAGTCTCCTATATTAGAAAATTTTACAACATCGTTAGATCTGAAATTTGAATATGATTTTGAAATCAAAGAGATTAAATCATCTTTAGACATGAAATCTCCAATGAACGGATAAATTATTTCAGCCGCTAAATCATTGTAACTAAGGTGTTTAAGATTATCTAATTCTTCCTTTTTAAAGGGTTTAATTGATTTGGGAACAAATAGTCCTCCATCATCTGCCAAACCTTTGAGAAAAACATCCTTAAAAGCAAAGTTTATCTGATTATTTCTTGTACTTATATAATTCATTTAATAATTCTTTTTCCTAAAATATAAATATAGCAAAAAAATTGAAATCGCTAATGAAAACCATGTCATCGCATATTTTTTATGGTTATTAGAAATATTAGCAGTAATTTTTTTTGGTCTAGGATATTGATAATTACCATCTAAATAAATTATATATTTAGAAAATTTTTTACCAGTAAATTTTAAGATATCTTCTCTATTTAGACTAAACCAGTAATTTTCTTTAATATCGTTGTCTGGTTTAAAAATATTTTTCCTTCCCTGAATTTTAAGAGTTCCTACTATATCATTTTGATCAAATATATTTATTTCTTGGGTACTCTTTTTTTCAAATGGTATCCAGCCTCGATTAAGTAAATAATTTTCATCATTAATCAAAATTGGATTAATAACTTCAAATCCTGGAGTACCAGAATCATTTAAATTGTATAAATAAATTTGTTTTTCAAAATCAATAATACCTGATGTTTTTATTTTTAAAAAATTTTCTTTATTTGATTGAGAAAGTTCTACAGGAGGATTTTTTAATGAATTTTCTATCTCTAATATAAGATTATTTTTCCAATTTAAACGAATTATTTGCCAGGTGCCTAGTGCAATAAAAACTAGAATAAAAAAAATTATAAAAACTGAGAATAAAAACTTATGCTTCAAAAATTAAATTAACTTCCCCAAATATAAATTGCAGCAAACAAAAATAACCAAACGACATCAACAAAATGCCAATACCAAGCTGCAGCTTCAAAACCAAAATGATGATCTTTGTTAAAATGACCTAATTTTCCACGCCATAAACATACTGCTAAAAATATAGTTCCTACTATTACATGAAAACCATGAAATCCTGTTGCCATATAAAACACTGATCCATAAATATGATTTGAGAAAGAAAACGTTGCATGATGATATTCATATGCTTGTAAAGCAGTAAAGCACGCACCAAGAATTACAGTTAAAATAAGTCCATTGATAAAACTTTTTCTATCGCCCTCAAGAAGAGCGTGATGTGACCATGTAACAGTTGTACCAGACAATAATAAAACAAGAGTATTTATTAATGGAATATCCCAAGGGTCAAAAGTTTTAATATCTTTTGGCGGCCAAACATTTCCTACGAACTCATTCGGAAAAAGACTAACATCAAAATAAGCCCAAAACCATGCTACAAAAAACATTACCTCTGAAGCTATGAATAAAGTCATTCCATAGCGATGGTGAATTTGTACTACAGGAGTGTGATGTCCTTGATGCTCAGCTTCTATCACTACGTCCCTGAACCACATGTATGCACCATAAATCAATAATGCTAAACCTAAATACATACCCCAAGACACGTCCGAATGCATGTAATAAACTGCACCTATTGCTAAAACCAAACAAGAAAATGAAACATAAATTGGCCAAGGACTTGGGTCAACTAAATGATAATCGTGTTTTTTTTCTGCTGACATTTTGATTAATTATGATTGTTTATAATAGTCTGTCGAGAAAAAAGTATACGACATAGTAACATCTTGTAGGTTTTTTACAGTGGGATCATTAATCATTTCGGGGTCTAAATAAAAAGTCATAACATATTTGGCTTTTTCTCCCGCTTTTAACTCTTGCTTCTCAAAACAAAAGCAACCTAACTTACTATAATATTTTCCAAAACTAGCAGGCGAAACATTAAAACTTGCTACACCTGCAGTAGGCTCATTGCTATAATTTGTTACTTCAAACTCTATTTTATTTACCTGACCCACTTTAACATCAATAACATTTGATTTAGCTTTAAAGTCCCAAGGTAGATTATTTACATTAGTATCAAACCTTACACTTACAACTTTATCTAATACCACTTTTGGAGCGCTATTTGATACTTGAGTTGTTCCTCCAAAACCCGTTACTCTACAAAATAAATCATACAATGGAACTGCCGCATAGGATAATCCTAACATTAAAACAAATATTCCAGCTAAGATTAAAGGGGTTAAATTTTTTTTATGTATCATATCGACCTATCAAATACACCAGTGTTATATAGCGTAAAAAAGAATAGAAAAATCATAAAAGCTACTATTGCCAAAGCTGTTATTATATTTTTTTTTTTTGTTTTTTTATCAGGTGTTATCATAAAATCTTATCTATCAGAAAAAGAACAAAAATCAAAAATAAATATAAAATTGAATATCCAAAAATTGACTTAGCTTTTTTTGCATCAAATTTATTCTTTTTAAATTTATACAGTTCATAACATAAAAAATTGTAATAAACTGTTAGCAACAATGATGGGATTAGAAATGCTAAACCTACAAAATTTATCAAATATGGAAAAATAATTACAGGAAGCATCAACAAAGAATAAATAAAAATATTCATTTTAGTTCGTTCTACGCCATCAGTGAGTGGGAGCATGGGAATTTTAGCTTTTTTATAGTCATCAGACTTATAGAGACTTAATGCCCAAAAATGCGAGGGTGTCCAAAAAAATATTATTAAAAAGAAGACTATCGGTTCAATTGAGAGAGAACCAGTTGCTATTGTCCATCCTATAACTGGAGGTAAAGCACCTGCGGCTCCTCCAATAACAATATTTTGTGGTGTTCTTCTTTTTAACCAAATTGTGTAAACAAACACATAAAATAAAATAGTAAATAATAATATTAATGCAGAAATTCGGTTTGTAAAATAATCTAGTGCTACAACCGAAATTATTGATAGCATAATACCAAAAATCAGTGCTTGATTTTTGTTAACTTTGCCAGAAGGTATTGGTCTCAAACAGGTTCTGGTCATTAAAGCATCAAGATCAGACTCGTACCACATGTTTAATGCTCCAGCTGCACCCGCTCCTAATGAAACTAGTAAAATTCCTATTATAGCATCTTTTGTTGAGACAAGATTTGGTGCCGTTAACAACCCCACCGCACAGGTAAAGATTACAAGTGACATTACCCTTGGTTTCATTAACTTAAATAATTCTGAAAAATTAAATAAATCTTCTTGAGATAAATTTCTTTTTTTTAACTTTGAATTATCCATCAGATTTTATTAACTATAATATTAACTATGAGATTTTTCTGTTTCTTGATCATCAACAAACTTTGGCAATTCCTCAAAAGTGTGAAAATTAGGTGGAGATGGTACAGTCCATTCTAAAGTAGTTGCCCCCTCTCCCCATGGATTTTGAGCAGCAGCCTTCTTTTTTGCAAAAGCATAAATAAGATTAATAAAAAATACAGCCAATCCTGCTACAGCTATGTAAGATCCAATTGAAGATATATAATTCCAGCCTGCGAAAGCATCCGGATAATCAGCATATCTTCTTGGCATACCAGCTAAACCTAAAAAATGTTGAGGAAAGAAAATTAAATTAACTCCTATAAATGTTAACCAAAAATGTAAATGACCAATCCACTCAGAATATTCATATCCCGACATTTTTGAAAACCAATAATAAAACCCTGCAAAAATTGCAAAAACTGCACCTAAAGATAAAACATAATGAAAATGAGCTACAACATAATAAGTATCGTGCATCGCAGTATCTACACCAGCATTTGCTAAAACTACACCTGTTACACCACCTACAGTAAACATAAATATAAAGCCTAGTGCCCACATCATTGGAGTTTTAAATGTTATCGATCCACCCCACATAGTTGCTATCCATGAAAAAATTTTTATTCCTGTCGGCACGGCAATTATCATTGTTGCTGCCAAAAAGTATGCTTTTGTATCTGTGCTTAATCCAACAGTATACATATGATGAGCCCATACAACAAAACCTACAATGCCAATTGCAACCATTGCATACGCCATACCTAAATATCCAAAAACTGGTTTTCTAGAAAATGTTGATACAATATGACTAATCATTCCAAAGCCTGGCAAAATCAAAATATAAACTTCTGGATGGCCAAAGAACCAAAATAAATGTTGAAACAGAACAGGATCACCTCCTGTCTGTGCCTCAAAGAAGGCGGTTCCGAAATTTCTATCTGTTAATAACATTGTAATTGCTCCAGCTAGAACAGGTAAAGATAATAGTAACAAGAAAGCCGTTACTAAGATTGACCACGCAAATAATGGCATTTTATGTAATGTCATGCCCGGGGTTCTCATATTTAAAATTGTTGTAATAAAATTAACTGCTCCTAAAATTGATGAAGCACCCGCCAAGTGTAAACTTAAAATTGCTAAATCCATTGCTGGTCCAGGCTGACCTGCTTTAGAGGATAAAGGAGGATAAATAGTCCAACCACCACCTACTCCTGTTTGACCAGGGGGTCCATCAGCAAAAATTGATAAAATTAATAAAGTTAATGATACTGGCAACAACCAAAAAGAAATATTATTCATTCTAGGGAATGCCATATCAGGTGCACCAATCATAATCGGCACAAACCAGTTTCCAAAACCACCAATCATAGCTGGCATAACCATGAAGAAAATCATGATCAATCCATGGCCGGTTACTAGAACATTATACAAATGATAATTTCCACCTAAAATACCATCACCAGGGTGCATCAATTCCATTCTCATTAAAACAGAAAATGCTGTACCAATTACACCTGCAGTAATTGCAAAAATCAAATACATTGTTCCAATATCTTTGTGATTTGTAGAATATGCCCAACGTTTCCAGCCTGTAGGAGTATGATGATCGTCGTGTGATGCAGTTTGTGTATACATTTTTAATTACTCGCTATTTTTAATTTATCATCTTCATTTACTTCTTTCGCAAATTTAACTCTAGCCTCTGATAACCACTCTTCATATTCATCTTCACTTACCACTTTAACTGTAATTGGCATAAACGCATGTTTAATTCCGCAAAGTTCTGAGCATTGCCCATAATAAGTACCAACTTTTTCTGCCTTAAACCAAGTTTCATTAATTCTTCCAGGCACTGCATCCCTCTTAACACCAAAAGATGGTAATGCCCATGCATGTAAAACATCATTTGCTGTTATCAAAACTTTTACTACTTTATCAACCGGTACCACAACTTCATTATCAACTGCTAATAATCTTGGTTGATCAGGTTTTAAATCTTTTGTTTCAATCATATAGGAGTCAAAAATTATATTTTCATCTGGATACTCGTATCCCCAGTACCATTGGTAACCTATAGCTTTAATTGTTAAATCTGCTTTTGGTATAGTGTCTTGTTTGTATAAAATTTTAAAAGATGGAACTGCCATGACTATTAAAATTAAACACGGTATTAAAGTCCATAAAACTTCCACCGTTACGTTGTGAGTTCTTTTTGATGGATTTGGATTTGCTGATGCTCTAAATCTCACACATGCATAAAGCATCAAAAATAATACAAATACACTTATTGCAATAATAATTGGAAGTAAAAGATTGTTATGAAAAGAAACAATTTCTTTCATTGACTCTGACGCTGCTTTTTGAAATCCTAGTTGCCAATCAACAGGCTGATTAGCCAAAGCACTTTGAGTGATTAACAAAGTAAAAAATATAAATAAAATTTTTTTCATTTAATAGCTATATAAAGCTCTTTTATGAAAATTACACTTTAGTTTTCGCGACAATTTATCAATTAATAACATAATTTATGATTGAAATAGCCGATATCACTGCTGTTTCTGATCTTAAAATATTCTCATTTATTTTAAGAGGCTGAATATCTTCAAAAGAGAGAATCTCATTTCTCTCGTTCTCTGAAAAATCTCCTTCTGGACCTATTATTATACAAATAGGTTTATCTTTAAACTTTGATTTATCAATCTTTTTATTTTTTGAATTTAAATCCGTAAAGATTAAATTTATTGAATTAGATTTTAAAAAATTTTTTAAATTTTGAGCCTTCTCAATTAAAGGTACATTAAGACGATTTGACTGTTCGCTAGCTTCAATAACTATTTTTTTTAAACGCTCATTATTAATTTTTCTTACTACTGTTCTATCAAAAATAATAGGGAAGAATTTTGTAATCCCTAGTTCTGTTGCTTTTTGAATCATAAAATTTTGATAGTTTGCCTTGATTGGAGAAAATGCCAACCATAAATCTTTTGGGCTTTCTTTTTTTCTTAATTGTTTAATTAACCTAAATTCAACATTGCCTTTTGTGGTACTAAGAACCTTGGCTTCCCATTCTCCATTGCTATTGAATAGAGAAAAAACTTCGTGTTCTTTAACTCTCATCACTTTAGTTAAATAATGTGATTGAGATTTATCTAATCTACTAGTCATATTCTCTGATAATGTGTCCGAAAAATATAATCGAATATTACTCATTTATGTTAAGTTAATTTATGAAAAATATTAAAGCAATAATTTTTGATGCTTATGGTACATTATTTGATGTAAATTCTGCTGCCGAGAAATGTAAAAATAAAATAGGAGATAAATGGGAACCCTTCGCAAATTTTTGGAGAATCACTCAATTAGAATACACTTGGCTTCGAAGTTTAATGGGAAGACACAAAAATTTTTGGCAAATCACTGAAGATAGCCTAGATAAATCCATGAAGGTCTTCAAGATAGAATCTTCTTTAAAAAGTGAATTGTTAAATCTGTATAAAGTTCTTTCACCCTTTAAGGAAGTTCAAGAAACTTTGAAAATATTAAAGGAAAAAAATTATAAATTAGCTATTCTTTCAAATGGAACTCCATCTTTAATAAATGAATTAGTTAAAAGTAATAATTTGGAAAATTTTTTTGATGATATTTTCTCAATTGAAAGTGTAGGAATATATAAACCTTCCTCTCAAGTTTACGATTTACCTATTAAAAAATATAATATTAAAAAAAATGAAGTTGCTTTCCTAAGTTCAAACACATGGGATGTTTCCGGTGGTGGAAATTATGGCTTTGAAGCTATTTGGGTCAATAGAAATAGTAATATTTTTGACAAATTAGATTATAAACCTAAAATTGAAATAAAAGATTTGTCTGGATTATTGAATGAATTTTAATATATAAATATTCACTAAGGAGACATAATTAAAATAAAAAAAAAGAGGAAACTATGAGTGAAAAAAAAGATGTGTCTTTCGAAATTTACGACGATTCAGAAAAAATGTTAGATCAAATTGTAGAAAAATACGATCTTCCTGATAAATCAAAAGCTTTAAGATGTTTAATGGACTATGTAGAGGAAAAAGAGTCTGAATGGGATGAAATGTTTGCAACGACTAGATGTAACAGGTGTTGATAATAAATATGATTAAAATTTTTGATTTAATAGGACGATTATTAATCTCTGGTATTTTTTTATTAAGTGGATTTAATAAAATAGTAAATTATAATGGCACAGTAGGCTGGATGGAAAGTTTTGGTATCCCTGGTTTTTTGTTAATACCTGCCATTATTTTAGAAATACTTGCGCCAATATTAATAATTATTGGGTATCAAACTAAAATTGCTGCTGGAGCCCTAAGTTTGTTTTGTATAGCTACAGCTTTTATCTTTCACAACGATTTTTCTGAACAGATGCAATTAATTGCATTTATGAAAAATCTTGCACTGGCTGGTGGTTTGTTATTCTTGTCAGTAAATGGTGCAAAAGGTTACTGTCTGGATAAAAAGTAATCTTGAATAAAAAATTAAAATTGTTATTTGACATTTATGGAGACTATTGAAGTAAAACAAATTGTTAAACCTATTTCTGCCTCTGATGGCGCGGGTGTAAAATTGAAAAGAAGTATCGGAGTTGAGCCTAACTACTTCGATCCATTTTTAATGTTAGATGAATTTGGTTCTGAAAACAGCGAGGATTATGTTGCTGGTTTTCCACCTCATCCTCATAGGGGTATTGAGACAGTTACTTACATGCTTGCTGGAGATTTTGAACACAAAGATAGCACAGGTGGCGAAGGAAGAATGACTGCTGGAGATGTTCAGTGGATGAAAACAGGAAGTGGTATCATTCATTCAGAAATGCCCGCTATGAAGGAAGGAAAACTCCATGGTTTTCAATTGTGGATAAATATGCCTGCAAAATTAAAAATGAGTAAACCAGAATACATTTATATTGATGCTGATAAAATGAGCGTGCATAAAGATCAGGACAAACAAATCAAAGTTATAGCTGGCAAATTTGAAAATGCTGAAGGTCCTGTTAAAGGACACAACGTTGAACCTATCTATTTTGATGTTGAGCTAAACAAAGATAAAGAAATTAATTTTGATATACCATCCACGCATAATACCTTTGTTTATTTGATTAATGGCGAAATAAAAATTGGTAGTCAAAGACATAACAAAGTTAAAGATAGTACGTTAATTCTACTAACAAAAGGTAAGGAGTTAAAAATAAAAGCAATATCAAAAGCAAAATTTTTAATTATATCTGGTAAACCAATTAATGAGGAAATTGCAAGGGGTGGTCCTTTCGTAATGAATACCAAAGCAGAGATTTTACAAGCTGTCCAAGATTATCATAATGGCACATTTGTTAAATGAAAGCTGTAAAAATAACAAAAAATGGTGGTCCAGAAGTTTTAGAACTTAAAGACATAAAGTTAGATGATCCAAGCTCTGGCGAAGTTCTCATAAAAAATGAAGCAATTGGTCTAAATTATATAGATACCTATCATAGATCGGGTCTTTATCCTATTGAGCTACCATCAAATATCGGAATTGAAGGAGCTGGCATAATTGAAAAAATTGGTCCAGATGTAAAAGATTTTAAAATTGGAGATAAAGTGGCTTACGCATCTATGCCTATTGGTTCATACGCAACACATAGAATTTTTCCAACAAAAAAACTTGTTAAAGTTCCAAATGAAATAGAATTAGAAGATGTTGTAACTTTAATGACTAAAGGCTTCACAGTTTTTTATCTTCTCCATAAAACCTATCCAGTTAAATCTGGGGAAACAATTTTGTTTCATGCAGCTGCTGGAGGCGTTGGACAAATATTTTGTCAGTGGGCTAAAAGTTTAGGCTGTATTGTAATCGGAACTGTTGGATCTGATGAAAAAATTAGGATAGCAAAATCTAATGGTTGTGATCATGTAATTAATTATTCAAAAGAAAATTTTGTAGAAAAAGTTAAAGAAGTAACAAATGGAGTTGGTGTTCCCGTAGTCTATGATGGTGTAGGAAAAAAAACATTTGATGGTTCAATCGAATGTTTAAAAGTTAGAGGAATGATGGTTTCTTTTGGAAATGCCTCTGGTCCTTTAGATCCATGTAATGTTACTAAATCTCTTGCGCCGAAGGGTTTGTATTTAACTAGACCAAGTATTGCTCATTATACATCTACAAGGGAAGAGCTAGATGAGGCTGCTAAGAAAGTCTTTGAAATGTTTATTAACAAAAAATTTAAATTAGATATTTTTAAGAAATATCCACTAAGTGAAATTGTTAAAGCTCACCAAGATTTAGAGGGAAGAAAAATTTTAGGCCCTGCTGTGATTATTCCTTAATCAACCTTAACATCCATATCTGACATATGTAGTCTGAGCGCATTTGTTGAGACATGAATTTCTTTTATAAAAAAAATTATTGAAATCATCATTGATAAGCAACAAGATCCAAAAATTAATCTTGCTATAAAAACTTCATTCAAATAAAGACCCAAGACTGTAAGCATATTAAATAAAAAGCCAAATGCACCGAACATAATTGACCATCTCAGCAAGGTGATTCTTCCACTTAAATTTATGAACTGTTTTTTCCATTCAGGTGGAACATGTTTTTCATAAACATGCTCATCATGAAGTTCTCTTATCAAAGCACTTAAGGAATGAAATCTGTTACTATACACTCCCATTATTAAAGGGATTGCAGGAAACATTAGCGCAGTAACTGTGTAATCAATATTCATACGAATCAGTTTGATTATCAATGTTGCCTTTGTTATTTACAAGTAAAATTTATGAGTCAAATTAATCTTTTTATTGAACTTACACGGCTAAAAAAACCAATTGGATACATGTTGTTATTTTGGCCATGTGCCTGGGGTCTTACCCTAGTTTATAATTTTAATGAAAGTCTAAATATTTATTTTCTTTATTTAATTCTTTTTTTTCTTGGATCAGTCTTAATGAGATCTGCTGGATGTATAGTTAATGATATTTTAGATAAAGAATATGATAAAAAAGTTTCAAGAACTAAAAATAGACCATTAGCTTCAGGAAAAATCTCTTGGATAATTGCTCTACTCTATTCTGGTATCTTATGTTTTTTAGCTCTTCTTGTTTTATTAAACTTTAATTTATTAACAATTATTCTTGCTTTAGGATCAATGCCTTTAGCATTTACTTACCCATTGATGAAAAGGTATACTTATTGGCCCCAACTTTTTTTGGGAATAACATTTAATTATGGGCTAATACTTGGATGGACTTCGATTTCTGAAGAAATAAGTTTTATTGCACTAATATTTTATTTTGGAGCCATATTTTGGACACTCGGTTACGACACTATATATGGATATCAAGATATTAAAGATGATGAAATTATAGGATTAAAGTCAACCTCAATAAAGTTTAAGGGTAATTCAAAAAAGTTTTTGTCTATATGTTATCTAATTTTAACCTTATGTTTAATTTTTGGTGGTTATTTAATGGAATTTAGCTGGATATATTTTTTATTTTTAACAATTCCGATTTTACATTTGTTTGTTTATCAAATTAAAAGATTTGAATCAGAAAGCCCTGGGACTTGCCTTAAATTATTTAAAAGTAATAATTTATTTGGTTTAATTCTTTTAATTACCATAATAATAGGAAAGATTTTTTAATGAAAAAAGCTGAAATTTATAAAAGACTTTATAAAGATTATTCAAAAAAATATTTAAATAAAATTTTCATATCAGCTTTTTTTTCTATACTTGTAGCAGGTAGTACTTCCGCAATAGCTTGGTTATTAGATCCTGCAATTAAAAAATTGTTTATAGATAAAGATCAATCATTAATCTTTTTAATTCCACTAATGATAATTGCTGCCTTTACAACAAAAGGATTATCTCTTTATTTTGCAAAGGCTACTATGATTGGTGTGGGAGAAGAGGTGAAGAAAAAACTTCAGTTTGATATGACAAAATCCTTAATTAGAGCAGATACCCAAATAATCGACAAAAAACATTCAGGAAAATTTATTTCAAACCTTACTTATGACGTAACACATATCACAAATTTACTAAGTCATGCATTATTAACTCTATTCAAAGACTCATTAACTTTGGTTGGATTGTTATTTGTAATGTTTACTCAAAATTGGAAACTAGCATTAATCTCAATTATCATGATCCCGTTAGCTGGCTTATCTGCTAAGACTTTGGGCAAAAGAGTTGGAAAAGTAACAACACAAGCTCAAGAAAAATCAGGTTTTTTAACTACATATCTTGTTGAGCTATTTAAAAATCATAAACTTATAAAAATTTTTCAAAAAGAAAATTATGAAAACTCAAGAGCAAATCTATATTTAGAACAACTAAAAGATAAGAACAAAAAAATTCAAGTTGTTTTTGTTAGAATGTCACCAATAATGGAAACTTTAACAGGGATAATGATTGCGGTATTAATTTTTTATTCAGGAAAATTAATGGCACAAAATGAACTTGATATTAATAATTTTTTTTCATTTTTGGCGGCAATGATGCTAGCCTACCAACCAGTCAGAGCCCTATCTACACTTAATATGGTTTTAAACCAGGGTTTATCAGCTGCATCAAGAATTTTACCTATTATTGATAATGAAAATAAAATTAATGATATTGAAAACGCAAAAGAATTGGATTTAAAAGAAGCTCAAATAAATTTTAAAAATATAAAATTTTCTTATAATAAAGAGGAAGATAAAGTTCTTGATGCATTAAGTCTAGAGTTTACTGGAGGAAAAATGACATCTTTGGTTGGTCATAGTGGTTCTGGTAAATCTACAATTTTAAATCTAATACCAAGATTTTATGATGCAGAGTCTGGAGATATTTTAATTGATAATCAATCAATCTATAAAACAAAAATTAAGTCCCTAAGAAATAATATTTCATTAGTAAGTCAAGAAACTACTCTTTTTGATGATACAATTAAGAATAACATTAAATATGCAAAAGAAGATGCTTCCGATGAGGAAATTATAAAAGTAGCAAAACTCTCACATTGTGATGATTTTATCAATCAATTACCAAATAAGTACGAAACTTTGATTGGTGAAAACGGAGTTAGGTTATCAGGTGGAGAAAAACAAAGAATTTCTATTGCGAGAGCCATGATGAAAAAAAGTTCTATTATTTTATTAGATGAAGCAACTTCATCTCTTGACAGTGAAACAGAGTCTAAAATTCAGGATGCGCTGGCAATTTTGACTAAAAATAGAACAACTATCGTTATAGCTCACCGTCTATCAACTATACTTAATTCAACTAATATTTATGTAATTGATTCAGGAAAAGTAGTAGCTAATGGTAAACATGAAGATCTGGTTAAAAATTCAGATCTTTACAAAAACTTTTATGAGAAACAAATTCAAAAATAAATATGTTTTTTATTTATCAAGTAATATTATCAATAACAATTTTAATATCCCCTTTAATTATAATATTTAGAATATTAAAAGGAAAAGAGGATATAATTAGATTCAAAGAAAAATTTTGCTTCACATCTAAACAAAGAAAATCAGGAAAATTAATATGGTTTCATGGAGCAAGTGTAGGTGAAATTATGAGCGTACTACCTATAATAAATAATTACGATAACGATGACTCAATAGATCAAATTTTAATTACTTCAAGCACTTTAAGTTCATCTAAAATTTTAGAAAAATATAGATTTAAAAAAGTAGATCATCAATTCTTTCCGATAGATCATTTTTTCTTTTCTAAAGTTTTTTTAAGTTATTGGAAACCCCATTTAGTAATTTTTTTAGAGTCTGAAATTTGGCCCTCCATGTATAAAGAAATTAAATCAAAAAAAATTCCTTTAATACTTCTAAATGCCAGGATAACTAAAAAAACTTTTGGGCGATGGAACAAATTTAAGAAACATTCATTTAAAATTTTTAATTTAATAGATATTGCTTATCCTCAAAATAATGAAACAAAAAAATATTTAAAACAATTAGGTGTTAAAAAAATTAATTTAATCGGCAATATTAAATTTATTGAAAATGATAGAAATAAACAAGATGATATTGATAAAAGATTAAAATTACAATTTAAAAAATATAAGATTTGTATTGCAGCAAGCACACATGAAAATGAAGAATTGTTTGCTGCAAAAACTCATATTTTGTTAAAAAAGAAAAATAAAAGACTCATAACAATTTTAATTCCAAGACATATACATAGAGTAAATGAAATTAACAACGAACTTAAAAATTTAAACCTCAAGATAATCCATCATAGTTCAAAAGCTAAAAGCTTAAAAAATGTAGACATTTATATAGTAGATACTTTTGGAGAGTCGAAAAAATTTTATAAAATTGCAACAACTGTATTTTTAGGAGGATCAATAACAGATAAAGGAGGTCAAAATCCATTAGAACCTGCACGATATGGAGCAAAAATTCTTCATGGACCTAACATACAAAATTTTACTGAAGTTTATGATTTTTTAAGGTCTCTTAAAATTTCAAATGAAATAAAGGACCCACTACAATTTTCTAATCAAGTAGTCTTTAAGAAAAATATGACAAAGGTTAAAAAGATCAGAAAAATTGGCAATGTAATTTTTAAAAATACCATTAAAGAATTAAATAAAAAAATTTATTATGAAATTAAAAAAACCCCAATTTTGGGATTATAAAAAACCAAATATTTTTGCCTACCTTTTATGGCCTATTTCAATTATTTTACAGCTTTTAAATTCATTTAAAAAAATTTTTATTTCTAAAAAAAAATTTAAGAATATTAAAACAATATGTGTTGGAAACATTTATGTTGGTGGCACTGGTAAAACCTCTTTAAGTTTAAAGATATATGAAATATTAAACAAAAAAAAACTAAAGACTTGTTTTATTAAAAAAGATTATATTGATCAATTAGATGAGCAGAAAATTTTAGAAAAAAAAGGGAAACTTTTTAAATCAAAAAAAAGAGTTGTTGCTTTAAAAAATGCTATCAAGGAAAATTATGATGTAGCAATTTTTGATGATGGTTTTCAAGATGAAACAATAGATTATGATTTAAACTTTCTATGTTTTAATAATTTAAACTGGATTGGCAACGGTCTCCCAATTCCATCTGGACCTCTTAGAGAAAACTTCAAGAATATTCAAAATTGCTGTAATATTTTTATAAATGGTGATTTGGAAAAAATAGATAACATTAAAAAAAAAATTTTAGATACTAATCCCAAGGCAAATATTCATATCGGCAAATATGTTCCACAAAATCTTGAAAAATTTGATATGAATGCAAAATATTTAGTTTTTTCAGGCATCGGTAATCACAAAACATTTTTATCAATGCTAAAAATTAATAACTTTAATATTGTAAAAGATATTGAATTTCCTGATCATTATAATTATTCAAAAAATGATATTGATAAAATTATTTCAATTTCAAATAATTATAATTGTAAAATTTTAACTACTGAAAAAGATTTTATTAGATTAAAAAATTATATGACAGATAAGATTGCATTTATTTCCTCAAAACTTGAAATATTAAATGAGGAAAAATTTTTTGAAACATTAACAAAAATCTATGAACAAAATTAAATATTTTTTTCAATTTATTATAATAATTTTGTTTTTTTCAATTTTTAAGATTTTAGGTTTAAAAATTTCATCTTTTATTGGTGGAAAACTTTTTCAAATTATCGGCCCAATTTTCAGGTCAAAAAAACTTATTCAAAAAAATATCAAAAGAGTATTTCCAGATATTGATCCAATTAATTTGAATAAGATATCAGCCTCAATGTGGAATAATTATGGAAGAGTTTTTGCTGAATATATGTTTATTAAAAAATTTAGGGACCAGAAAGAAAATGAAAATATCATAATTGAAGGTAAAGAAATACTTGAGGATATAAAAAGAAATAATCAAAAAGTAGTTTTTATATCTGGTCACTTTAGTAATTTTGAGTTAATGGCAATGGAAATAGAAAAAGCTGGTATAAATCTTGCTGCAATTTATAGGCCTTTGAATAATATTTTTTTAAATTTTTTAATGGAAAAAATTAGGAAAAATTATATTTGCAAAAAACAAATTAAGAAAGGAATTGGTGGCATCAAAGAATTAGTGAAACTTAATAAAGAGGGATATTCTACCGCTTTAATGATTGACCAAAGAGTTTCGGAAGGTATCAAATTAACTTTTTTTAATGAAGAAGCTTTTACAACCACTATACCAGCACAATTAGTTAAGAAGTTTAAAACTCCCGTCGTACCAATTTTTATAGAAAGGTTTGAAGGTATAAAATTTAAAATGACAATTCATAAACCTTTAAATTTTTTAGATAATGACACAATTGAAAACATAACATTAAAATTAAATGAAATTCTTGAAAAAATGATAATAAAAGATCCTAAGTATTGGATATGGTCTCATAATAGATGGAAATAAATTTATTTTTTTTCTAATTTTTCTTTTTTTTGTGATGCTTCAAGATAGGAAAAGTATGCCTCTTGAAGATCAACGTTCCAATAATTTAGTTTATCTAAACTAATTGGTTTCCCTGAAACTGCGCAAATCACATGGTCACCAGGCTCTAAAATTTGAAAATTATTTGGTAAATATTTTAATTTTGCTAATTTTTTATTCATTTTTAGTTTATATATTTATACATGATTGTTGGGATTATAGGAAGTGGAGGACGAGAACATGCAATTTCTCAAATGCTTAAGTATTCAAAAAAAGTATCAGAATTATATTGTTTTCCTGGTAATGCTGGGACTTCGAAAATTGCAAAAAATATTGAATTGGATACAAACGATTTTGAAAAATTAAAAAATTTCATATTAAAAAAAAAGATTAATTTAGTAATAATTGGACCTGAAAAACCCTTAGTTAATGGAATAGTAGACTATTTAGAAAAATTTGGAATTAAAGTTTTTGGTCCAAATAAAATTGCATCTCAGCTAGAGGGTTCAAAAATTTTCACTAAAGAAATATGTAAAAAATATGATATTCCCACTGCTAAGTTTGGGGTATTCAATAACGTCATAGAGGCAAATCAATTTATAAAAAAATCAATACACCCAATTGTGATAAAATCAGACAGTCTTGCTTCAGGAAAAGGTGTATATATTTGTAATAATGAGAAAGACTCGATAAATGCTGCCAAAGAAATTTTTAATGGAAAATTTGGACCCGCTAAGAATATTCTTATTGAAGAATTTTTAAATGGTGAGGAGATGAGTTTTTTTATTATAAGCGATGGAATTTCTATCCAAAATTTTGGAACTGCACAAGATCACAAAAGAGTTTTAGAGGGTGATAAAGGGAAAAATACTGGAGGTATGGGGGCTTATTCTCCCTCAAGATTACTTACCAATCAACTTGAAGAAAAAATAATTAAAAGAATTATAAACCCAACTTTAAAGGCTATAAAAGATATAGGCACTCATTATAAAGGGTTTTTATACGCAGGATTAATGATTGTTGATAATGATCCATATTTAATTGAGTATAATGTAAGGATGGGTGATCCTGAATGTCAAACAATTCTCCCAATGTTACAGACTGATCTTGCTGAAATATTTATGTCGTGCTGTGAAAACAAACTCAGCGAAATCCAAGTTAAATGGAATAATAAGAAAAGTCTTTGTGTAGTCCTATGCTCAAATGGCTATCCAGACAGATTTGATAAATATGTTGAAATCGAAAATTTAGATAAAATTAAATTAAATCCTGATGATTTTATCTTTCACGCTGGCACTGACAAAAAAAATAGTAAGGTCTTTGCTGTAGGAGGAAGAGTTTTAAATTTTGTATCTTTATCAGAAGAATTTGCTGATGCTAAAAAGAATATTATAAAACATCTCAAAAATTTAAATTGGTCTAAAGGTTTTTTTCGTAAAGACATTGGCCATAAAGTAATAGATAAATGAGAATAATTTCAGGAAAATTTAAAGGAAAAAAATTACTTGAACCTAAAGATAATAAAACAAGACCTTTGAAGGACCTTACAAAAGAATCAATTTTTAACATAATTAATCATTCCAATAAATTTAAAGTCGATATTAAGAATTCAAAAATTTTAGATTTATTTTCTGGTGTTGGATCTTTTGGTATAGAATGCTTATCTAGAGAAGCAAGATTTGTCACATTTATTGAGAATTATAAGCTAGCTTTAGATATCTTAAAAAAAAATTTAAATAATCTTAAGATTGATAGAAGATACGAAATAATAGGTGAAGATATTTTTGCTAATTCAACTTTATTTGATAAAAAAAATATCTTTGATATAATATTTTTAGATCCACCATATAAAGAAAAAAATGTTTCTCTTGTACTTGATAAAATCTTTAACGAAAAATTACTTGAAAATAAAGGTATAATCATAATTCATCGACATAAAAAAGAAAATGATAATTACTCAGAGAATTTTAAAATATTAGAAATTAAGAAATACGGAATATCTAAAATTATATTTGGTAAATTTAATTAAGATAAAATTTTTTTTGTTTCATCTTTAATTAACTCTACTGCAGGCTGATTATAAGGATCAATCTTCATTACTTTGCCAAGCAGAATTGTTTCTAAAATAAAAAAACAGAATAATTCTCCCAATGTTTTTTCATTTCTTTTCGAAATTTCAAAACTTCTAAAAGGAATATTCCTGTTATTAAAAATATTTTCTGTAGCTTTTTTTTGTGCAAAAGTTATATCTGTTAATTTCTTATTTTTAAGATATTTTCTTTTAGACAAGATTTTATTATTGATAATCTTAGATGAACTTTTTTCATTGACATAAAAAAAAGTAAAAAAATTATTATTAAAACCGTCTAAATAAAATTGCATTAGACTATGATTGTCTTTAGGCATATTTGAAACTATTGGTAGTAATCCCTTTCTATTTTTTCCCAGACTTTCAGCTATTAATTGCTGATACCAATAGAATAATCCCTCAGATTTCTTATCATAATTTAAAATTATAGAGTTATGTTTCTTTTTTTTTACAAAAAATAATATCGACTCAACATTAGCAACTAAAGACTTCATATATTTTTTATTATTAATCAGAGTATTTAGTTGTCTAAATTTTTTTGAATTTAATCCCATTAATTCTGCAGGTAACATTCCAGTCTCAGATAATACTGAATATCTACCCCCAATAAAATTATGGTGGTGAACAATTTCCGCTTTTAGTTTTTCTGCTATCTCATAAAGATAACTTTTTCTGTTTTCTGTAATAAATAAATTTCTATCCGTTTTTTTTGATAAAAGGTTGAAATTAACAATTGTTTCAATTGTTTCACCAGATTTTGATACTATCAAATTAGAGAATTTCTGATTTTTTTTATTCTTTATGCTCTCATCTAAATCATTAATAAATACAAAATTTTTTTTAATTTTATCTTTCAAAAAATTGTAAATTGCTTCAGCTCCAAGTATGGAACCCCCCATACCAATTATTCGAAAATTTTTTGATGTACTAAATTTTCTTAATAGTTTTTTATCGTAATTCTCTTTAAAATTTTTACTTAGTGACTGAAGAGTTAAATCTTTCTTTTTTAAAATTTTTTTGAGAATGTTTGCTATTTTATAAGTTTTTTTCTTATACTTAAAATTTTTAAAGTAAATACCATTTGTAATCATTAATTTTCTTTAATCTTTTTCAAAATTGAATTCTCTAAATTTTCATTTTGACTTATAGAGTTATCTGTTGATGTGCTCTTATTAGAAATTAATTCTTTAATTTTTTGTTCATTTTTTGACTCTTTTATGTTTAAAGTTTTAGGTTCAGGAAGTTTATTAAATTCTGGCGGCATTACTAAAGGCGATTTCTTTTCAACTAAAAATTCATCTGTACTATTTTTTTTTTGAGAAGAAAATCCCTCCTTAATTGTTGAACAACTTTGAAAAAATAACATTAATGTAAATATAAAAATTATAAATTTAAGTTTTTTCATTATTTTGTTCTCTTTTATTTGAAAATACTTCTAAAACAATCATTAAAATAACACCTAAAGTAATAAATATATCTGATACATTGAAAATAAACCAATGAAAATTTTCAATATGAAAATCTATAAAATCTGGGACAGCGTTGAAGAAAATACGATCATAAAAATTACCAACAGCACCACCCAAAATCATTAATAGAGAATATTTTTTAATACCTTCATTATTTTTAACCATAAAAATAATTATAATTATAATAATGCCAATTAATAAAGTTAAAAAATGGTAAAAATTTTTCTCAGTGAATGAGAACAAACCAAATGCAATTCCTTCATTCCAAATTAAAGTTATATCTAAAAATTTTGAGTTAAATAAGTCCTGACCATAATTTTTTTCACTCAAATGAATTACATATATTTTAGTGATTCTATCCAAGATAAAGATTGAGATCACAATAAATAAATTAATATGAAAATTTTTTTTAAAAAAATTAAACATTTTTAGAATGTCTAATACAAGGTTCTGGGCTTATCTTCCAACACACTGGACATTTTTCTCCTAGGGCTTTTTTGGTGTTCACAACAATGTCTTCATTATTATTATATATTATTTCTGCTTTAGAAGTTATACATAACTCTGATAAATCAATATTAGCAATAATTTTTTTGTAACTGTTATTAAGTTGAATATTTACTAGAGCTTCTAAACTTGAACCAATCTCTTTACTGGCTCTTTTTTCCTCAATACTTATATTGCAGATATTTCTAATTTTAATTAATTCGGTCCATTTCTTGTCTAGTTCCTCATTTTTAAATTTTTTTGGGAAATTTTGAAATTTTTCTAAATGGATGCTTTTATTTTTTTTTGAAACTAATTGGTAAATCTCCTCTGTTGTAAAAGAAAGTATTGGTGCAAACCATCTCAGTAATGCGTCCAATAGTATGTTTAAAATAATGATACTTGATTTTCTTTTATCTGAATTTATTGGGTCACAATAAAGTGTATCCTTTCTAATATCAAAATAAAATGCTGATAAGTCTACTGTACAAAAATTTAATAATTCCTTATAAAGATTATGAAAATCATAATTTACAAAATATTTTTTAAATCTTTCATTTAGATTATAAATCTTATTTAATAAAAATTTTTCTAATTCTGGTAAATTTTCTAAGTTTAAATTTTCTAGATCAACATTTTCAAATTTGTCATTTAAATTACCTAGTAAATATCTAAATGTATTTCTTATTTTTCTGTAGGATTCTGCATGTTGATCTAAAATAGAATAATCTATTCTTAAATCTTCTGCATAATTAGAAGAAGCTACCCAAATTCTTAAAATATCAGCTCCATATTTCTTTAAGATATCTTCTGGAGCTATTACATTCCCAAGAGACTTTGACATTTTTAAGCCTTTGCCATCAACAACAAACCCATGGGATAAAATAGACTCAAAAGGTGCTCTTCCTCTTGTTCCACAAGACTCTAATAACGATGAATGGAACCAACCTCTATGTTGATCTGATCCCTCTAAATACATTGATGCGGGCCATTTTAAATCTTCTCTTTTTTCTAAAACAAATGAATGTGTTGAACCACTATCAAACCATACTTCAACAATATCACTCAACTTATCGTAATCATCTGCTTTATACTTACTTCCTAAAAATTTTTGAGGATCATCTGAAAACCAACAATCTGAGCCTTCTTTTTCATAAATTCTTGCTATATTTTCAAATACATCTTCATCAATTAAAATCTTTTTATCCTTTTTATTCACAAAAATAGGTAGTGGTACTCCCCAAACTCTCTGCCTAGATACACACCAGTCAGGTCTAGTTTCAATCATTGATCTTAGTCTTTCTTTACCTTTGCTTGGATAAAAAGCTGTATCATCAATAGCTTTTAATGCTTTATTTCTTAACTTATGACTTTCCATTGAAATAAACCATTGTGGAGTTGCTCTATGAACTAAAGGTGCTTTTGAACGCCATGAATGAGGGTAAGAATGAATAAGCTCACCATTTGCTAAAAGTTTTTTTTGCTCTTTAAGTTTTTCTATTACTAAATGATTTGCTTTAAAAATGTGTATTCCTTCAAATAAAGCAACATTTTTTGTATATTTTCCATCTCCATCTACTGTTTCGACGGCTTTTATTCCATTATTTAAACATAAATTAAAATCGTCAGGTCCATGGCTTGGAGCACAATGCACTATTCCTGTGCCTTGTTCAGTAGTAACAAAACGAGCTTCTAGGAGTGGGATATCGTAATGATAACCCAAATCAAAAAAAGGATGTTTGCAAACAGTATCTTTTAATTCTTTTCCTTTAATCTTTTTTAGTATTTCATATTTTTCAATATTACAATTCTTTTTAACTGACTCTAATAATGCCTCAGCAATAACAATCTTCTTATTTTCGAAATCACTTTTGTCAGAGATTTTGACCAATAAATAATCTAAATTATCATTATAAGCTAAAGCTTTATTTGCTGGAATTGTCCATGGGGTAGTAGTCCAAATAACTATTTCACTGTCAATTAATTCTTTGATATTAGATTTTTTAATTTGAAATGAAGCATAAATAGTATCAGATTTGTGATCTTGATATTCAACTTCTGCATCTGCTAAAGCTGTCTTTTCAACAGTAGACCACAATACAGGTTTAAAACCTCTATATAAACTTCCTTCTTTTAAAAACTTTCCAAGCTCTCTTACAATTTGAGCCTCGGCATCATAACTCATTGTGGAATAATAGTTTTCCCAATCTCCTATAACACCCAATCTCTTAAATTGATCTTTATGAACTTTAATCCATTTTTCTGCAAAAGATCTACATTCTTTTCTAAACTCAACTATAGGGACTTCGTTTTTATTTTTTTTATTCTTTTTATATTGCTCCTCAATTTTCCATTCAATAGGTAAGCCATGGCAATCCCATCCTGGAACATACACTGAGTCTTTACCATCCATTTGATGAAATTTTACAATTATATCTTTTAAGATTTTATTAAGCGCAGTTCCCATATGAATGTTTCCATTTGCATATGGAGGGCCATCATGAAGAACAAACTTTTCTTGACCTTTTCTCGAATTTCTTAATTCTTTATAAAGATTTATTTTATCCCAAAATTTTAAAAATTCAGGCTCTCTAGCTGGTAAATTTGCCTTCATTGAAAAAGCTGTTTTGGGTAAATTTATTTGAAATTTGCTCATTATTTTTTTTTTGCTTTTTGTAAATCTATTTTAATTTGTTTTTTTAATTGATTTAGATCTCTAAATTTTTTTTCTTTTCTTATAAATTTTACAAAATTAACTGTTAAATACTTATTATATAAATTTCCAGAAAAATTAAATAGATGAACTTCTAACAATATTTTTTTTTGATTAAAAGTAGGCCTATATCCTAAATTTGCTATTCCTTTTATAAATTTTTTACTATTTTGTTTTTTTACTCTAACTGCATAAACTCCTGGTTTGGCTACTACGTAATCGTTTATATCAATGTTAGCCGTTGGAAATCCAATTTTTTTTCCCAGCTGTCTGCCCTTAATCACTTTTCCGATAATAGACCAATGTCTATTTAAAAACTTATTTACTTTATTCAATTTTCCGTTTTCAAGTAGCTTACGTATAAGTGTAGATGATATAACTTTTCTATTTTGATATAATGGTATTGGTTTGATAATTTTATATTTACACAAAGTTTCATACTTCATTAATTGTTTAACGTTACCCTCTCTTTTATTACCAAACCTAAAATTATTACTTACAAATATAAATTTTGCCTTTAATTTTTTAGACAAAATTTGCTTAATAAAATTTATTGACTTTGTTTTTGAAAATTTTTTGTCAAATTTTTTAATTATCACAAAATCAACATTAAATTTTTTTAATAAAGATATTTTTTGTTTTTGATTTGAAATTCTAAAATTAATTAGACTTTTATTAAAAAACATTTTTGGCATCGGCTCAAATGTCAAAACACCTATCTTTAAAGAATATTTTTTTTTAAAATCTTGAGCTAAACGGAATAATTTTTGATGACCTAAGTGTAATCCATCAAAGTTACCTATTAATAATATTGAATTTTTATAATTATTATTAATATTAAAATTATTATATATTTTTACTGACTTTACCATTTAAGCTCTGATTGAATATAATTACAAATAGTTTCATATGACTTAGCTATTTTTTCAATTCCATTTTCTTTAATTTCATTTTTGTGGATACCATTGGAGATAATCAATGAGTCATAGTTTAACAAATTAGCACCTTTGATGTCGGTATTTAAGTTATCACCTATTGAAAGTATTTTCTTATTTTTGTTATTAATTGATTGATTATAAACCTCAGGATATGGTTTACCAAAATACACAACTCTTCCACCCATTTTTTCAAAAACCATAGCAACTGATCCAGCACATAACTCTCTTTTATTTCCTCTGTCAACAATAAGATCTGGATTGGTACAAATCATTTTCTTTTTCAGATGTTTTTCAAATAAATTTTTATAAAAAACTAAATCATTATCGTGATCATCAAATAGACCTGTACATAAAATATACTCACTTTTTTCAATATCAGATATTTTATTTTTTTCAAAATCTTTAAACAAATCAAAATCTCTTGGTGGACCAACGTGAAAAAAAAATTTATTTAGAAAATTTTTTTTTAGGTAATTTAATGCTGCCTCTCCTGACGTGAAAACATGATCTCTGATTTCTTTCTCCATGCCCATTTTTTCTAAAAACTTTTTTACTGAACTATTGGGTCTAGGTGCGTTCGTCAAAAGAACATAATCCTTCTTCTTTTTAGAAATTTGTTTCAAAACATTGATTGCTTCATCGTGTAAATTTACACCATTATGAACAACTCCCCATAAATCAATATAAAAAAGTTGATATCTGTCTGCTATAGAGTTAAGTCCCATTTTATCTAAATTTTTAGTCATTAAAAATATCTATAAACCAAAAAATCCTTAAATTCCTTTATTTTTTAATGAACTTATTTCTAACTATATCTTGAAATAGTTTCACCAATCTCTATATGAAGTCCATATTTATAAAGGAGAATTTATGAAATTTAGACCATTACACGATCGTGTTCTAATTGAAGTTTTAGATAGCAGTGAAAAAACTGCTGGTGGAATAATAATTCCAGATACAGCTCAGGAAAAACCTCAAGAGGGTAAAGTTGTTGCAGTTGGAGGTGGTGCAAAAACTGAAGACGGAAAATTGATACCAATGGATGTTAAAGTTGGTGATAAAGTTTTATTTGGCAAATGGTCAGGAACTGAAGTCAAAATAGACGGTAAAGAATACAGCATAATGAAAGAGTCAGACATTATGGGTATTTCAAGTAAAAAATAATTTTAAAGGAGAAAAAAATGGCGAAAATTGTTAAATTTGATGCGGAAGCAAGAGCAGCAATGATAAAAGGAGTAAACATCCTTGCTGATACTGTCAAAGTTACATTAGGACCTAAGGGTAGGAATGTGGTGATGGATAAATCATATGGTGCTCCTAGGATTACTAAAGATGGTGTTTCAGTTGCTAAAGAAATAGATCTAGAAGACAAATTTGAAAATATGGGTGCGCAAATGGTAAAAGAAGTTGCCAGCAAAACAAATGATGAAGCTGGAGATGGAACAACTACTGCAACTATTTTAGCACAAGCTATTGTTAAAGAGGGCGTAAAATATGTTACTGCTGGAATGAATCCTATGGATGTAAAAAGAGGAATTGATGCAGCAGTAGATGTAGTAAAACAAAACCTTGTATCATCAGCTAAAAAAGTAAAAGATAGTGATGAGATAGCTCAGGTTGGAACTATTTCAGCAAATGGTGATAAAGAAATTGGAAGCATGATTTCTAAAGCAATGCAAAAAGTTGGTAATGAAGGCGTTATAACAGTGGAAGAAAATAAAGGAATCGAAACTGAATTAGATGTTGTAGAGGGTATGCAGTTTGATAGAGGATATCTATCTCCATACTTTATTACTAATAGTGATAAAATGACTACAGAACTAGATAATCCATTTATTCTTTTACATGAAAAAAAATTAACAAACTTACAACCAATGGTTCCTCTTTTAGAAGCTGTTGTTCAAGCTGGTAGACCACTTATGATAATTTCCGAAGATGTTGAAGGTGAGGCTTTAGCGACTCTAGTTGTGAATAAATTAAGAGGTGGTTTGAAGGTTGTGGCCGTAAAAGCTCCAGGTTTTGGTGATAGACGTAAAGCTATGCTTGAAGATATTGCAATCTTGACTGGTGGTCAGGTCATTTCTGAGGATTTAGGAATAAAACTTGAAAATGTAAAATTAGATGATCTTGGATCTTGCAAAAAAGTTAAAGTTGATAAGGATAATAGCACTATCGTAAATGGTAGTGGTAAAAAATCAGATATTGAAGCAAGATGTTCTTCAATCAAGCAACAAATAGATGAAACAACTTCAGATTACGATAAAGAAAAACTTCAAGAAAGATTAGCTAAATTGGCTGGCGGCGTAGCCGTAATTAAAGTTGGAGGTGCTACCGAAGTTGAAGTTAAAGAGAGAAAAGATAGAGTTGAAGATGCATTAAATGCAACACGAGCTGCTGTTGAAGAAGGTATTGTAACAGGTGGTGGATGTGCATTATTATATGCGGCCCAAGATCTTGAAAAAGTAAAAGCAAAAGGTGAAGATCAAAAGGCTGGGGTTGATTTAGTTAGAAGAGCGCTTGAAGCCCCTATCAGACAAATTACTAAAAATGCTGGAGTGGATGGATCAGTCGTAGTTGGTAAATTGTTAGAACAAAATAAAAAAACCCACGGCTATGATGCTCAAAATGAGGAATACTGTGATATGTTTGCAAAAGGAATTATAGATCCTGTAAAAGTTGTTAGAACTGCACTTCAAGATGCAGCATCTATATCCGGACTATTAGTAACAACTGAAGCCATGATAGCAGATAAGCCTGAAGAAAAAGATGCTGCTCCTGCTGGAATGCCTGGTGGAATGGGTGGTATGGGAGGAATGGGTGGCATGGGAATGTAACCTTTTCTGAGTAAAAAAATTTAAAGGCCATCATAAGATGGCCTTTTTTTTTGGGAAAATTATGTCTAAAAGATATAGCGGAAAATCATTTAAAGATTCTAGTGTAAAGAAAAAGCCAAAATTTAGCTTAAAAGAAAAAAGAAAAATTAAGAGAGAAAAACAAAAAAGGCTTAATTAATCTAATTATATTTGAATATTGCTTGTTAATTAAAGGTTTTTTTAAGTTTTCAAAACATTTTATTTATGTATAAGAGCGACAAAAAATGACTAATAATATAAGAAACATCACAATCATTGCTCACGTCGACCACGGCAAAACCACTTTAATAGACAATTTAATGAAACAAAGTGGGTCGTTTAGGGAAAATGAGGTTGTTGATGAAAGACTGATGGACACTGGAGAGCTTGAAAAAGAGAGAGGTATCACAATCTTAGCTAAGCCTGCCTCAATTAACTGGAAAGGGTCTAGAATTAATATTATTGATACTCCAGGTCACCGAGATTTTGCAGCTGAAGTTGAAAGAGTGCTTAGTATGGCTGATGGAGCTCTCTTATTAATAGACTCTGCAGAGGGAGTTATGCCACAAACAAAATTTGTATTATCAAAAGCTCTTAAGCAAGGTTTAAAACCTATAGTGGTTATAAACAAATTAGATAAAACTGACCAAAGAGCAAATGAAGTTTTAGATGAAACTTTTGATTTATTTGTAAGTTTAGACGCAAATGAAGAACAATTAGATTTTCCAGTTTTATATGCAAGTGGAAGATCTGGTTGGGCTGATATAGAGGTTGAAGGTCCTAGAAAAAACTTAAATCCTCTATTAGATAAAATTATTGAACACGTTAAACCTGCGCAGTTAGATAAATCAAAGCCCTTCGCAATGTTATCAACTCTTCTATATGCAGACAGTTTTTTAGGAAGAAGTTTAGTTGGTAGGATTACTCAAGGCACAGCCAAAGCTAATCAGGCAATTAAGGCAATAAATTTAAAAGGTGATAAAGTCGATGAAGGCCGACTTACTAAAATTTTTAGATATGAGGGAACTAAAAAAGTTCCTATCGAAATTGGTGAAGCAGGAGATATTGTTGTAATAGCTGGTTTAGAAAAAGCTAATGTCGCAGACACAATATGTGATTTAGAAATTAATGAAGCAATTTCAGCAACACCAATAGATCCTCCAACTATGTCAATAACAATCACTGTAAATACATCACCTCTGGCAGGCACAGAAGGTAAAAAACTTACAAGTACGCAAATTAGGGACAGACTTATTCAAGAAGCACAAAATAATGTAGGGATAACATTTTCAGAAAATGAGGGAAATGACTCTTTTGTAGTAAGTGGTCGTGGAGAATTAATGTTAGAAATTTTACTTACTCAAATGAGAAGAGAAGGCTTTGAAATGACTGTAAGCCCTCCAAAAGTTTTGTATAAAAAAGATGAAAACGGAAATAAACTTGAACCCATTGAAGAAATTACTATGGATCTAGATGAAGAATATTCATCAAAAATAATAGACTCCATGAACAGAAGAAAAGGGAAATTAATTGAATTAAAAGATACAGGTAAAAATAAGAAACGACTTATATTCCATGCACCAACTAGAGGTTTAATGGGATACACAAGTAGATTTTTAACATTAACTAAGGGGAATGGAGTTATAAATAGAATTTTTCATGCCTATGGACCTTTCGAAGGTAATATGGAAGGAAGAAGAAATGGTGCACTGATTTCTATGGAACAAGGAAAAGCAGTTGCCTTTGCAATATTTAATTTGCAGGCAAGAGGTGAAATGTTTGTAACGCACAATGATCCAGTTTATCCAGGCATGATAGTTGGATTGTCACCAAAACCAGGTGATATGATCATAAATGTAATGAAAGGAAAAAAATTAACCAACATGCGAACACAAGGGACAGATGAAAATGTTGTGTTAACTCCAGTAAGAAAAATGTCAATCGCAGAACAATTAAGTATGCTAAATATGGACGAAGCTTTAGAGATAACTCCTGAGTCTTGTAGGTTAAGAAAAGCAATTCTTGATCCTCATGAAAGAAAAAAAAGTGAAAAGTCAGGTGCTGCTGCCTAATCAAAAGTTTTATCCACTAAGAACAAACCTAAAGCTACACATGGACCTATACCAAAAGCAAATAGTAGAGTTCCAACTCCGACTGTTCCACCTAAGTACCAACCAATACTTACAACAGAAATTTCTAAAAAAGCCCTAACAGCTGCTACTGGTAAATTTGATATTTTTTGTAAACCAATCATTAAGCCATCTCTTGGTCCTGCACCAAGATTTGATACCAAGTAAATTCCTCCTCCAATCCCAACTGTAATCACTGATACAATTGCTAAAATTAATTGATTAAAATAATTTGATGGAGTTGGAACAAACTTTATACAAAGATCAATCATGAGAGCGATTATTAAAGCATTAAATATTGTACCCATTCCTGGTTTTTGACCCAGAGGTATCCATAATATCAGAACAGCGATACTTATTAAAAGTGTTATTGTTCCAATACTTAAGTTTACATTTAGGGAGATACCTTGTGCAAGAACACTCCATGGAGAAGCGCCAGTAAATGAAACAATCAATAAGCCTTCACCAAGACCAAATAACATCAAACCAAAACATAAAAAGAAGAATGTAGAAAATTTTGGTTTGAAATTATATGGCTTATCAGAACTCCAATTTACTTTTGGTATTTTCTTTATTTTTAAAAACATTTTATTAAGTTATTTCTATTATTAATAAAGTCTACTAATGTGATTATTAAATGAAAAAATTTATAGCTATTTTGTTTATTATAATTATTCCAGTTATTTCGATGGCGCATATAGGTCACTACAATAAATTTAACAAAATTGAAATGGAGATTTTTAGAAATGGTGAATTAATTGGATATAATTATTATTTTTTTGAAAAAAATGGTGATGAAACAATTATTACAAATCAATTAAAATTTTCTGTTATTATCTTTGGTGCTACAATTTTTGAAGTCGAATCGTATGGTGAGGAAAAATATATCAAAAATCAATTAATATCATACAACTCAAAAACTTTACAAAATAAAAAAGAAAAATTTGTAAAATTGAAATTTAATCAAAATAGTAAAAAATTCGACATTAAAGGCTCTTCCTATAACGGAGAAGCTCCAATGAATTATATTATTGGAAATTGGTGGAACCATAAAATTTTACAATCAGGAGCTCAAATAAGTCCAATCTCGGGAAGTATCAAGGAACAAGTAGTTACTTTCATAGGTAAAGAAAAAATAGATCTTTACGGTAAAATTTATGATGTGGATCATTTTACATTAAAATCCAAAGATATGACCATCCCTAAAGATAAAAGATTAAATTTTGACATTTGGTACGATCAAAAAAATTTAAGAATTTTGAAAGTATCTTACTCAAGGATGGGAAATTGGGAATATAGATTGAAAAGCTTTGAATAATTTATCTTGAAATTTTTTTAAATAAGTCCTGTGCACTTATCCATCCCGACTCTAGTCTTGGTCCCACAAACCAATCAGCACAAACACCTATTTTCTTCTTTGGATCCCAAAAACTTTTAATTTTGAAAGGTTCTGAATTAGAAGAATATTTCCAACCATGATTTAGAGAGAAGTTTATCTTTGTTTTTTTAATATTTGAAAGTTGAAAGAACTTATCAATCATAATTTTTGAATTTTTTTTACTATTATATTTGTTTTGATTGATTGTCCTATTTGCCCACTTAAAGGTACTTTGTAAAGTCCATAAATCATATTTTGATTTAAATCTTTTTTTTGAGTTTTCATTACCCGCCCAACCAAGAATTGGATCTTCGAAAAGGTAGCTACTATTTGATTTCTTGTTTTTTTTTATAGCAATCATAGTAGTTATATTTGCATCCATTTTTATTGATTTTTTTAAAAAAGAATTATTTATAAATTTTTTGGAAAGTTTTTTTAATTGTGGATAAGGACAGGTCAAAATAATACTTTTAAAAGATCTTAATTTTCCATCAGCAAACGATAAGTACCAAAGTTTTTTTTTATAATGAATTTTTTTTAATTCACTTTGATAGTTGCACTTAATTTTTTTTAATAAATACTTGCTAATATCATTGTTTCCATTTTTACCTATAATTTTCAGATGTTTTTTATCCTCTTTTTTTTTAGAGTTAAGAAAAATGTGTTTACCACCCCAAACCTTTAAAATTTTTTTTTTAATTAAATCTTTAGTAAATTTTTTAAATTCTGGGTTTTTTGGTGAAAAGTATTGAGCACCGTGATCAAAGCCTATATTGCCTTTAATTCTTTTGAAAGATGCACGACCTCCTGGACCTCTCGCTTTATCAAATAGGATTACAGAATTTTTTTTATTAAGAAGATTTGCAATTGTAGCTCCCGAAATACCTGAGCCGATTACACAGAATTCACTCATTTACCAGCAACAACCATTCCCTCAATCATCATGGTTGGTGAATTAGTTGCATATTTAAAGTCTAGATCATTAGCTAAGGTAATATTCTGAAACATGTCTTTAAAATTGCCTGCAATCGTAATTTCATTTATAGGATACTGAAACTCTCCGTTTTCTACTAAAAACCCTGTTGCACCTACAGAATAATCACCTGTTACGATATTACTTCCATGACCTATGGTTTCTGTAATATAGAGACTTTTTGATTTTAAATTCAATAAATCTTTAAGACTAATAGTTCCATTTTCAAAAAAAAGATTACTTGTCCCTCCACATCTTCCATTTGATTTAAGGTTTAATTTTTTCCCATTGTAAGTATCAATCAAATAATGTTTTAAGACTCCCTGCTCTACTAATTTAAGAGTATCAGTTTTAACCCCCTCACTATCAAAATTTCTTGAACCTAAACCTTTGAGTATATCTGGTTTATCAAAGACATTAATCTTATTAGAAAATATTTTTTGGTTAATTTTGTCTTTTAAAAAAGACGTTCCTCTTGATATCGCTGATGATAAAATCGCACTTGCAAAAGTATTAAGTATTCCCTTGGCTATTCTTTTATCAAAAATTATAGCAATTTTTTCACTACCTATTTTTTTAGGGTTTAATTTTTTGATGGTTTGATTAGCAGCTTGTTTGCCTAATTCTTCTGCATCATCCAAATCTTTAAAAAAACATTTGCTTGAATATTCGTAATCTCTTTCCATGCTTTTTTCATCTTTTGCAACTGTAACGCTTGAAGCTGTGAATGAAGATGTTTTGTAACCAGCACAAAAACCTTCGGTATTAGCTAAAATAAAATTTGATTTATTTTGAGTAAAACTAGACTCAGTATTAATAATCTTTTTGTCATTGGAGGCAGCAGATTCTAATTTTTTCAAATAATCTATTTTTTGATCATTTTCTATATGGGTATCATCATAGAGACTCAAATCTTTAACTTCTTTGGCTAACAAATCTTTATCTGGCAATGAATTAAATTCATCTTCAGGAGTATTTTTTGTTGTCTCAACACATTTTTCAATCAAAATGTTTAGGTTGTCATCAAGTAAATTAGAAGAAGATATTGATGACTTTTTTTTTCCAATGTAAGTAGTAATTCTTATTCCAAGATCATCTGACCTATTGGACTCGTCGAGTTTTTTATTTCTAAAATTAACAGTTTCAGACACAGAGTTATTAACAACTACACTAGACTCAGTTACGCCCAATTTCTTAGCTAAACCTAGACAATACGATGCCTTTTTTTCTAAAAATTCTTGATCTTTAACCATTTAAAGTTTTGTGCCACCAACAGTCATCTTATTAATTAGTATAGATGGTTGAGCAACACCTACAGGAACACCCTGGCCAGCTTTTCCACATGTTCCAATACCAGGATCCATCATCATGTCATTCCCAACCATAGAAACTTCTTTCAAAATTGAAGGACCATCTCCAATAAGTGTTGCACCTTTAATTGGAGATCCAATTTTGCCATTAACAATCTCATAAGCTTCAGTACAATTGAATACAAATTTTCCAGATGTAATATCGACCTGTCCGCCACCAAAACTCACAGCAAAAATACCTTTATCGACAGCTTTAATCATCTCATCTTGAGTCTGATTACCACTTAGCATCATTGTATTTCTCATTCTTGGAAGAACGATATGTCTATAGTTTTCTCTTCTTCCACTGCCAGTAGATTTAGTTTTCATTAAACGAGCATTGAGACGATCTTGCATAAAATTTTTTAAAATCCCATTTTCAATTAAAACAGTTTTTTCAGTTGGAGTTCCTTCATCATCAATCGTAAGACTGCCTCTTCTGTTATCGATGGTACCGTCATCAACAATTGTAACTCCTTCACTTGCAACTTTTTGGCCCATTAAATTATGAAAAGCTGAGGTTTTTTTTCTGTTAAAATCCCCTTCTAAACCATGACCAACAGCCTCATGAATTAATATTGCTGGCCAACCAGGTCCTAGCACGACTTTCATTTCACCAGCCGGTGCAGGTTTGCTCTCTAAATTTACTGAAGCTATTCTCAAAGCCTCATCACAAACACTTTTCCAGTTATCATTTTTTAAATAAGTATCGTAAGATTGTCTTCCCCCAACACCATACACACCTGTCTCTTTTCTTCCATTTTTCTCAAGCATAACAGATACATTGAATCTTATTAATGGGCGAACATCAGTCAAAGTCTCTCCACCAGATCTAATTATTTCAACCGATTTTTGTTCTCCCAAAAAATTAGCTGTAACTTGTTTAATGTTGTCATCTTTTGAACGTAAATAATTATTTACTTCATAAAGTATTTTAATTTTTTCATTAAGAGATTTTTGTTCAATAGGATTAATGTTATTATAATATTTTTTATTAGATTTAGGAATTTCATGATTATAGGTACCTTTGACGGATTTAAGCGTTGATTTTAAACTTTCTGAGGATTGCTTTAATGAGTTTTTTGAAATTTCGTTAGAGTGAGAATAAGCAACTACTTCATCGGAGATAGCTCTAAATCCAAATCCTAAATCTGAATTATAACTAGAATTTTTTATCTTATTATCATCTAGTAAAATTGACTCAGATTTAGAATTTTCTAGGTACAATTCACCGTCATCACATTTTTGAAGAGTATCCGAAACAATATTTTCAGCCTCTCTTCTTGTTAGGTCAGATTTTTCAAAGAAATTACTCATAGAAAACATTAAATAGATTGTTTCAAAGATTTTTCAACTAGAGTATTTTACGCATGTACATATATGGGACAAATTAGTAATAAAATATCTAATTATGAAAGTTTATTTTAATAATTCTTGTAAAATTTGTAAGGCAGAAATTGATCTCTATAAGAGGGAAAAAATAGAGAAAATTGATTGGGTTGATATTACAGATAATGAATTAGCTGAGCAGGAAACCTCTAAAGATAGTAAACAACTTTTGAGACGACTACATGTCAAAGATGGTGAGGAAGTTGTTGGAGGTGCAAAAGCTTTTTTATTATTATGGAAAAAAATGCCAAAATATAAATTTCTTTATGAATTTTTTAAATTACCAATCATCTTTAGTATATTTTCAGTTGTATATGAAATAGTAGCTTTTTTTCTTTACTTAAAAAATAAAAAGCAACTAAAAAAAACTAACTTGTGAAAAATAACAAAAATTTACTTAACAAAGACATTGAGGATACAAACATCACTAAGACTATCGAGTACATTAATAATATAATTTTATTTTTTTTTCTTCTTAATCTAACAAAATCCTTATCATCCAAATCAGAGATGTCTCTCTCACCAACTACTGGATAATCATACGTAAAACGCCACGTACTATCACCAAGTCTCGGGTCTAAATTATTAAAATATGTTATCCACGCAATTACATATCTGAAAATTAAATATAAAATTATTAAAAAGGCGGATCCTAAAATCATTACAGATAATACCTAATTTAATATAAATGTTTAATTATTATTTTTGGCTCTTTTCCTTGCAATGAGTTGTGTTAAAGAGTCTACCATCGTATCTGAGGCTTTAAAGATATCTACATTTCTAAACTCATGAGAAAGATTTTTTTCAGGATTAGTTTTATCTTCAATAACAATTCCTTCATCAGGAGAATTATTTTTTATATAAATTAATAATAACCAATCATCATCTTGTGTCTCATCCCATTTGATAAAAACTTCTCCCGTTTCAAATCGTCTATCTACACAACGAAAAATGGACATATCTCTTGTGATATGTCTTTTATTTAATTGAAATACCAAACTGCTTGCACTTCTATAAAAACTTTCTAGTGCAAATTCAATTTTTTGTCTTGCTAAAGTATATTCTTTCTCTTTCTCTAATAAAGTTTCTCTATCTTCATCACCTTGAAGTTTAACTCCTAATGCCTCAACTCTTTCTTTAATTTTTTGATCTCGAAGTAATCGATATTTTTCTTTAAGTTTATCGATTCTCTCTTGTAATCCAGCGTAATCCTCTCTTTTCTCTTTTAAAGAAATTTTTTCAAGTTTTTCTAGTTCCTTGACTTCTCTTATTCTAAATTTTTCAATTTGTTTATCTAATTGCAATTGTTTTAAAAACTGTTTTTGTTTTTCTGCTTGCTCGATTCTTAAAAGTGCCTGTTCTTTTCTTAAAAATAATTTTATATCTCTTACTCGTTGCTTTTCTAATTTAGCTTCTTCTTTAAGTGTCTGTTCTTTAAGCTTGACTCTAAGTGCCTGTTCTTCCTCTTTTTGTTTAGCTAGCTCAATTTTTGCTTCCCTTTCTCTTTCAATTGTTTCTATTTTAATTCTTCTTTTTTCATCACGTTTTAAAATTTTATAACTTGAAATTGTTTCTGAAATTTTATCAAAAAAACTTTGAATATATTTTTCTAAACTAAAACTAAACTTAAAATTCAATTGAGATTTAAGAGATAATTGCAATTTGACAAATTTTAAAACAATACTTTCATTTTGCGTTATTTTCGGCTTTTGGAAATAATTTGATCTTTTCGATTTTTTAACTTTAGTTTTACTTTTTTTGACAACACTTTTTTTTTTTGATTTTTTTGTTTTCTTATTGATTTTATTGCTTTTTCTCGAAGACTTATAAGGTTTTCCTTTTTTTAATACTTTTCTCTTTTTTTTTGATTTTTTTTGTTTTTTTTTCATTTCTGAGAAGAAATGATCTTATCAATAATTTATTGATAAATATAGTCTCTAGTCACAGGTGTCGATCTATAATTTTTAGTAAGTTGAAATTGATAAACAACTTGATCACCCCACTTAAATGCCATTTCACAACCAGTAAGGTAAAACTCCCACATTCTAAAAAATTTCTCATCAAACATTCGGATTATTTTATCTTTATTTTTTAAACAATTTTCTTTCCAATGTCTTAGTGTATGTGAATAATGAAGTCTTAAAACTTCAATATCAGTTACTATTAAGCCAGCTTTTTCGATGGGATTAGTTACTTCACTCAAGCTTGGAGTATAACCACCCGGAAAAATATATTTAGTAATCCACGGATGAGGGTCCCTAGGTGGATTAACAGACCCAATTGTATGAATTAAAGATATGCCATCATCTCTCAATAGCTTTTCAATTTGATTAAAAAATTTGTTGTAAAATTTTCTACCAACATGCTCGAACATGCCAACACTTACTATTCTATCAAATTTTTCATCCAACTCTCTATAATCCATCAGTTTAAATTTTACTTGATTCTGTAAATTAAACTCTTCTGCTTTTTGATTACAATAGTTTAATTGATTTTCTGACAGTGTTATACCTGTGACTTCACACTTAGTACTTTTAGCAATATCGATAGCTAGTGATCCCCAACCACATCCTATATCTAAAACTTTTTGATCAGGTTTAATATTCAATTTTTTAATTATATGCTGTATCTTATTGTTTTGTGCAGTCTCAAGGCTATCGCTCTCATTTTTAAAATAAGCACAAGAATATTGTCTTTTAGGATCTAAGAACAAATCATAAAGATCGTCTTTAATATCATAGTGATGTGAAACATTCATTTTAGATTTTTTAATAAAATTAAAATTTGTAAGATATCGATATGATCCTCTCAATTTATTTAAAAGATAGCTAAAAGTGTTTAATTCCCCCCGTCCTATATTCATTAATGCTAAATCTAAGAAATCAGATAAGGTGCCATTTTCTATTTTTATATCTCCATTAGTGTACGCTTCACCAAAATACAAATCAGGATGGAGTAATAATTTATAATATAGTTTTTTATTTAAAATTTTTAATCTTATTGAATTTTTATCAGGATTGCCTATTATATAACTCTTGGAGTCAGCATCAATCAAAACAAAGCCTCCTTTTTTTATCATTTTATTTAGAAATCTTGCTAGTTGCATTTTAAGCTGCCATAGATGATTTAATTTTAAAATTTAAATTTTTTAATTTTTCCATTAAATCCTTTTCATCTTGTTCGTTTAAAAGACTCAATGGAGGTAAAATATTTTTATAAATCTTATTTTTTTGAGAAAAGTAAGTATGAAGGCTTGAAATTAGATTATATTTATCAAAAACGTTTCTTACATCAACCAATTTTTGATTTTCTGTTTGCTTTTTCTTTGAGATAAAATCGTCATAAACCTTTCTTGATAATTCACCAGTAACATTACATGTTGCAGTAATAATACCTGAACAACCTAATTCTAATCCTTTTAGTAATTTAGTTTCTGAGCCTGGAAAAATTGAAAAATTTTCTAAGTCTAAATTCTCGTATAAATTATATGAACTATCCTTTACTCCTATTATTTGTTTTGGAAATTTTGAAACAAGTTTTTTTACACAATCCAGACTAAATTTATAACCACACAATTTTTCAAAATTATAAAGAATAATTTCTGAATCTGGAACTGCCTCTACTAACTTTGAGTAAAAATTAAATACTTCATTATCTCCGTATTTGTAATAAGCTGGTGGCATGATTAAAAATGTTTTGAAATTTAATGACGAAGATAATTTCATATAATTTATCACTTCAATTAAAGAATTCAGGCCAGTACCAATAATATATTTATCTTTATACTTACTCTCTGAAAGTTTATTTAAAAGTTGAATTTTCTCTGTAATTGAAATTAATTGAGCTTGTCCAGTGCTTCCAAATACTGCAACACCGTGACAACCCTGATCAATTAAATTTTCTGCATGTAAAATTGTTTTTTTTATGTTTAGGCTTAAATCATCGTTGAAGATAGACATGCCTGCAGCGTATATTCCTCTAATTTTAGACATATATTTTTTTTTTAATAAGTATAATAGAAAATTTAATTTTATGAAAACAGGAATTTTTTTAAGTTATAAGGGACTAGGAGCAAATTTGCTTCACCTTAGTTACTGTCATGAAATTGCAAAAAAATTTGAGCCTGTTACTTTAATCACCTTGTGTCCAAACTTAGATAGAGTTTTAAAAGATGATCCATCATTTAAGGAAGTTATTTATCTTGAAAAATTTCATAAAAGATTTTTTGATTTAATTAAATTATCTAAATTTCTAAAAAAATTTGATTTTGAAAACATCTTTATTTTTTATCCAAGTTTGAGACATTACTTGGCAAGTAAAATTGCAGGTATAAAAAATATTTATCATTATCCTTTATTTAACAAGAAAAATTTGCATTTAGTCAGTGCTGCAAAAAATTTTACTGAAAAATCACTTAAAATTAAAAATTGTCCTACTGAAAGTAAAATTATTCTAAATCCTGCAAAAATTGAAAAATATAAGACAAATAATCTTAAAAAAATTATTCTTGGAATAGGATCATCAGGACCCACTACAAGATGGGGTTATGATAATTTTGCATCATTAATTAAAAGGTTAAATGAATTCGGAGATTATTATTTTTATTTACTCTGTGGACCAAACGAAGAGGAAGGAGCTCAAAGAATTATAAATCAAATAGAAAAAAAAAATTGTGAGACTCTAAGCAATAAAGATGTTTCGGATATAATCTATTATATATATTTAAGTGATATTTTTATTGGAAACGACTCTTTTGGACATCATGTTGCGTGTCAGATGAATAAACCCAGTTTTATCTTTTTAATTGATTCACCAAAAGCATACTCGGATTACAGTAAAAACCAATTTAGAATAATTCCACCTAACACTGATATAAATAAAATTACTCACAGATCAAGTTTAGATCCTAATTCAATTACAATTGAAATGGTCATAAATAAAATTAGAAATTTTATATAATTTCTTTTAACAAAACATCTCTTGCTTCGTTTACTAATGTGGACAATCTAGCAGTTTCAGGTGAAACATCTGGGTGAATTTTCTTTTGAATTTTTGTGTAAGCATTATTCACATCTTCCTTTGTAATTTTTTTTTTTTCATCCAAATTTAATATCCTATATGCTTCATTTACGGACATAGTTGATGTATTATTACTTTGAGATTGATTAAAAGAAAATCTTCCAGACCTCCTCAAAGTTTGAATAAGTCTAAATAGTGAAATTAATTGAAATATTGATAAGCCTTTTAATTTTAACAATGCAAGACTTGCAAGAGTTAGAGGTAGGGTTAATATATATCTACCTGCAATTGCAAAAAAAATTGCTAAAAGAATTAATCCAATAACAATTAAAATTCTCAAACCTTTTGATAATTTTTTTGACGAAATATTTGTAATAAATCTCAATAGTAAATAAAAAAGAGTTAAAATTACTACTGTATAAATTATTATATTCATATATTTATTTACTTTAATGAAAATACCACAACTTGAAAAAAAACCAGAAATAAAATCTTGTCACAATGTAACATGGGAAGATAATTATAGTTGGATACACCAAGAAAACATTCTTGAAGTATTAAAAGATAGCTCCAAATTGCTACCAGAAGTCAAAAAATATCTAATTGATGAAAATGATTACACAAACCATAATTTGAAAGATACCAAAGAATATCAAAAAAAACTTTTTGATGAAATAAAAGGAAGAATAAAGTTAGATGATGAGTCTCTTCCTTTTAAGGATAAAGATTACGAATATTGGACAAAAACTACATCAGAAGGTAATTATTCAATTAAGTTAAGAAAAAAGATTAATTCTGGAAAAATAGAGGAAATATGGAATGGAGACAAAGAAAAAGAAAAATTAAAAACTGAATACTTTGGCATTGGAGATTTAGAAGTAAGTTTTAATGACAAGTATCTAGGATATTCATTAGATATTAAAGGATCAGAATATTATACAATTTACTTACGAGATATTAAGTCTGGAAAATTAATTTCAGAAAAAATTGAAGAAACAAGTGGAACTATAATTTTTAGTTTAGATGATAAATTTATATTTTACTCAAAACTTGATGAATTTCATCGTCCTAGAAAAATTTTTAGACATAAGATTGGTTCACCTACAAAAGAAGATGAGCTAATTTTTGAGGAAAAAAGTGAGGCATTTACCGTTGGTATAAGCTTAAGTGCTGATGAAAAATATTATTTTATAACAACCTCGGATCATAATACGTCTGAACAATATTATTTTTCTGTAAATGAAAAAATCCCAGAACCAAAATTAATTAAAAAGAGAAATAAGGGAATAATTTACTCTGTAACTTCTTGGGATAATTTTTTTTACTGTCATTCTAATGAGAGTGCTGAGGATTTTAAAATTGAAAAATGTGCAGATTTATCAAATCAAGTTTGGGAAACTTATATTGCCCCCAAGGACGAAGTACTTATTGGTGGGCTAATATTCCTTAATGATTGGATTATAAGATCTGAAAAATCAAATGCTTTAAGTAAATTTTTTATAAAGAATAAACAAACAGGTTTAGAGGAAGAATTAGTATTTTCTGATGAAAAAGTAATAGTTCCTGGCATTTCGTTAACTCAAAGAGATAAAAATACAGATTTAGTATATCTATCATATTCATCTCCTAAGACACCAGGTAAAACATATTTATATAATTTAAAAACCAAAGAAAAAAAACTAGTAAAAGAACAAAAAGTACCCTCTGGTCATAAGTCCGATGATTACATTGTCGAAAGATTAGAGTGTCCATCACATGATGGAAGATTAATACCAATTACAGTTACCAGACATAAAAAAACTAAAATTAATGGATCATCAAACTTACTGCTTTACGGTTATGGTTCTTATGGAAGTTCAATGTCTCCTGATTTTTCCTCAACAAAACTTAGTTTAATTAATAGAGATATTATTTGGGTTACAGCACATATAAGAGGAGGAATGGAAAGAGGAATGAAATGGTGGAAGGAAGGCAAACTTTTAAATAAAAAAAATACATTTGAAGATTATATTGCTGTAGCAAAATTTTTGATTGAAAAAAAATATACCTCTAAATCAAAGATTGTTGGAATGGGAGGTTCTGCTGGAGGTTTGTTAATGGGTGCAGTTGTTAACCAAGCGCCTGAACTGTTTTTAGGAATAATTATGGCAGTTCCTTTTGTAGATTCTTTAACAACTAATTTAGATCACTCTCTTCCGCTAACTGTTGGTGAATTTGATGAGTTTGGAAATGCAAAAGACAAAAAAGAGCACTTTGATTACATTTATTCTTATGCGCCATATCATAATATTAAGAAAATGGATTATCCGCACATTCTTATAACAACTAGCTTAAGTGATAATAGAGTTTTATTTGATGAACCTGCTAAATTTACAGCTAAACTTAGAGACTACAAAACTGACAACAATCTTCTTTTATTAAAAACAGAAATGAATGCGGGTCATGGTGGCAAATCAGGAAGAGATGGAGCTATAGAAGAAATTGCTTTCGATTACGCATTCATACTTAAAATTTGTAATAAATTTTAATTCACATACTTGAAAGATTTCAATTGATTACTATATAAGATTTGTAAGTCGCCTTATGGGGCTTACATAAAACTTGCTTAATAAAAGGAGGATATATATGACAAGTAAGGATCTATCTATATTCAACTCATTAAGACCTTTTTCAATTGGTTTCGACGATATGTTTGATCAATTTGAAAATATGTTGGGCAATGGAGGTTTGACAATGCAATCAAATTATCCACCGTACAACATTAGAAAAACAGGTAAGGATAACTATGCAATAGAAGTTGCTCTTGCTGGTTTTACGAAAGATGATGTTGAAGTTGAGTTTGAGGACAATTTGTTAACTGTAAGAACTAAACAAATTAACAAGTCTGATAACAAAAATGAAGATGGTGAAGTAATTCATAGAGGTATTTCACAAAGACAATTCGCTAGATCATTTACAATTGCGGACGATGTAAAGGTAAATGGTGCAGAGTTAAAAGATGGTCTTTTAACAGTAGCTTGTGAAAGAATTTTGCCAGATCATAAGAAAAAAAGACTTATTGATATAAAATAAGAAACTAACCTTGCTTGTGGGGATTTCTCCCCACAAGTTTAAATTTAAATTATTTTTTTGCCATAACTGCGTTTAATACAAACGCTAATAACCCAGCCGGTATAAGTCCTGTTGTTAATAAAAGTTTAAGACTTATTCCAAAATCTGGAATATTTTTAACAAAGTCCGGTAATAAAGACATTCCAATACCAAACGATAAAGAAAGAGCTAAAATTAACATATTTCTTTGACTCATCTCTGATTTTGAAACCAATTTAATACCTGCGGATGCAATCATTCCAAACATAATAATTGCGGCTCCACCAATGACAGACTCTGGCATTGCAGCTATTATCCCTCCAAGCTTAGGAAATAATCCCATAAGAACTAAAATAACTCCAGCTACAGTTCCTACATGTCTGCTTACTACACCTGTAAATGCAACAAGTCCTGCGTTCTGTGAGTAAGATGTATTTGGCATTGCATTAAAAAGAGCTCCAAAAATAGTACCAGCTCCATCGGCCATAATACCACCTGAAAGTTCTTTATCTGTAGCTTCTCTTTTTGCACCACCCATTGTTGTTGCACTTATATCTCCAATGGTTTCAATCGTTGTTACTATCGACATAAACAACATAAGAATTATTGCGCCAGGCACAAAATCAATTCCATATTGAAGTGGCATTGGAAGTGCAAACCAAGATGCCGATGCTATTTTTCCATAATTAACCATTCCCAATGCCATAGCAACTAAGTATCCAGCAATTATTCCAATTAAGATTGAAGCAGAAGATGCCATGCCTTTGCCTTTAATATTAAAAAACAATGAAACAATCAAAACTGTAAATGCTATAGTTAAATGATTTGCATTTGCAAATAATTCAGGTTTATTGTTCATTAAGTATCCACCTCCGCCTGCATACATAAAACCAACTTTTAATAAGCTAAATCCAATCATCAAAACTACAATTCCAGTTACTAATGGTGGAAATAAATGTCTTATTGGTTTCAAAACTTTACCTATAAAAAATTGAAAAATTCCACCAATGAATGCAGCAGTAAGAACTGCACCAAGTCCTGCAGCTTTGAACGGTAACATTATTGGAATGAATGCGAAACTAGTTCCTTGAATAATTGGTAGTCTTGAACCTATATCTCTATAACCAATAGTTTGAATTAAAGTTGCTACTCCTGCAACAAACAAAGCCATTTGTATAAGAAATATTTTTTGTTCAGGTGTCTGACCAAAAACTCCAGCAACAATAATTGGTACTGTAATGTTTCCAGCAAACATTGCTAGAACATGTTGAATTCCCAAAGGTATCGCTTTATTCATTGGAAGTTTTTGATTAGTATTTCCTGAAGATCTTTGATTTGATCTTTTTGATGCCATATATCCTCCCTATATAATAAAATCATAAAACAATTAAATATGAATGTAAAACAATGATAATTTTGTTTTAGATGGTAAAATTAATTATTAATGTTCAAATTGGGCTTATTTTTTATATACACCCACTTGATGCAAAGCTTATGATAATTTCATTTTTATCTATCTCAAATTTTCTTTCACAAGGAATTCCATATTTTTTAGTTTTATAAAGCAAAATTTTATTACCTAATTCATTTCTAAAATCTTCAGTTGGATTTCCTAATTCTATCTTTAAATTATTGATATTTTTTCCAACAAATTTTCCATATTCTTGATTTTCTTTTTCTACTACAGCATCAGACTTTTCTTTTATTGTTTGACAGCTTGTGGTTAAGAGAAAAATAAAAAAAATAATGATTATTTTTTTAATATTCATAAGTTAATGATATCACATAATTTATCATATTAATTAACCTCAAAGTTGTAAATATTATCAAATTAACAACAAATCAAAGAAATTTAATTAACTCCAAAAAGATTTTTCGATTCGAATCAAATACTGTACTGAAAAATGGAGGTCTAATGTTAGATAACTACTTTAACTATAAAAAACATAAGACTGATTTTAAAACAGAAGTTTTAGCCGGAGTTTCTACTTTCTTAACTATGGCTTACATAATGTTTTTAAATCCAGTCATATTAGCTGATGGTGGCTTTGACTTTGGTGGTGTATTTACTGCTACTGCATGTGCGACGGCACTTGCGTGTTTTATATGCGCTTTTTATGCAAAGACATGGCCTGTTGGACTTGCACCAGGTATGGGAATAAATGCATTTATTGCATACGGTGTTTGTCTTGGAATGGAATACACTCCAGCAGAGGCTTTGGGAGCTGTATTGGTAGCAGGTGTAGTGTTCTTAATTATTTCACTTACACCAATAAGAGCTTGGTTAATTAACTCAATTCCAAAAAGCTTAAAGCTTGGTATTGGAGCAGGAATAGGAATGTTTCTTGCTATCATTGGATTTGAAATTATGGGATTAACAGCGGATAATCCTGTAACTTTAGTTCAATTAGGGGATTTATCAAATCCTCTCCTATTACTTGGTGCTGGTGCTTTTGTCTCTATGATTGTGATGGAGAAAAAAGGAATAAAAGGAAACATAATCATTGGTATACTTGTATTTAGTGCAATAGCTTGGTTAACTGGTGTCGGAAAATTCAATGGTGTTGTATCACCACCGCCGCCAATGACTTATTTGTTTGAGTTTGATCTTGGCGCTGCTCTATCTGCATCGATGGTAACTGTTGTTTTTACTTTATTCTTTATAGACTTTTTTGATACAGCTGGAACACTTACTAGTGTTGCCAATGTAGCAGGAAAAATTGGTAGAGATGGTAAAATCGAGGACATTGATAAAGCAATGCTTTCTGACAGTGTTTCTACGGTAGCAGGTGCTATGATGGGTACATCTACTGTAACAACATATGTAGAATCAGCAGCTGGGGTAAAAGCTGGTGGTAAAACTGGAATGACTTCACTAGTAATTGGAATACTTTTCTTACTATGTTTATTTTTCAGTCCATTAGCTACAAGCTTACCTAAAGAAATAGATGGTGCTGCATTAATATATATTGCAACACTATTTGTCAGAAATATTACTGATATTGAATGGGATGATATTGCTGAGTCAGGACCTGCTGTCCTTGCAATGTTAGCTATGCCATTCACATATTCTATTTCTCATGGAATAGCTTTAGCATTTATAGCTTATGCTGCTATCAAAATACTTACAGGTAAATTTGATGTAAGCCCGGCTATTTGGGTAATTGCTGCACTAAGTGTAGTAAGTTTTGCAGTAGCTTAAAAGATAATTTGATAAAAGAGGCGGTCTGAACTTTAGATCGCCTTTTTTTATTTTTTGTGTTTTTTTTTTATTTCCTCTATTCTTATTTCCTCATAAATTTCAAATGGCTGAACTATCCAAGGATTATCATTTAGTCTTCTAGCACAGAAATCTGGTTCAAATGTAGATTTTTGTTTTTTCCAAAGAGTTGCTGTTCTAATTTCCTCTATTTTACCTTTAATTGGCTCGTATTGTTTTAACCAATCTATACTTTTATTAAATGTAATTCCAGTATCTGACAAATCATCACATAAAAGTATTCTGCCACCCATATTAGGTGCAATAGAGCTCATTTCTCTTGAGAATACAATATCACCTTGCTCATCCTCTACACCCTTACCACTATATGACTCGACAGCTAAATAAGCACATTTCAATTTGAAAATTCTACTTAAAACATCTATCATTGGTGCTGCTCCTCGCATAATACCAACTAAGATTGTAGGTTGATATCCACTTTCATGGATTTGTATTGCTAGTTTTTCAACCGTCTGATTGTATTCATTCCAACTAACAATTAATTTTTCTGTCATAATTTTTATATTTAATTATTTAAATAATAAAACCAAAACTGCAAGAACGATAAGTGCGATTATTGAGGAAATTAAGAAATACAACTTATGAATGTTTCTTCCTCTTAAATTGAAATAATGTCTAGCGACTGCTGTAATTACTCCTATTGCAACTAAAATTAACCAGTTATACTTATGATAGACCAAAAAACTTGAATGCCCCGAAAGCATTATAAACAGAACCAAAAAAGTTGAGTAATTATTGTGAATAGATCTTTGTTTAGCTGCTAAAGATAAGCTCATATCAAATTTTTCACCTCTCTCACTACTGCTAATAATATTCATTTGATTAGGTATAATTACTGTAAAAACATTTCCAAACATGTTAGTACCTATAATCAATCCAACACTTAAAATTGCAAATTTTGGCCCAAATAATTTAGTCAAACCAAAAGAAACAGCTGTCAGTAAAATAATTGCTATAGAAATAAATAATACATTATTTTCGATCAATTTAGATTTACACAAACGATCATAAATAAACCATGCAACAATCAATGATAAAAGTGAAATAATGATTGCATAACTAGGAGGCATTAACAAAACACGTTTATCAACCATTAATACACCTGCGTTATAATAATAAATTACAGCTAATAACAACATTCCAGTTACAAAAGTTAAATAACTTTGCCATTTAAAAATTACCAGTCTATTTAAATAATCCTGTGGTGGTGATGTTTTTAATCTTGATAACTTGTAAAAAAAACCAGAATGCATCAGATATCCTTCACCATCGACATCATCACTTGTTACATTTTTATTTAAATTATTATCTAAGTAATTAAATAAAAAACTATTACCTACCCATAATATAGCGAACACTACATGGCCCCATCTTAAAATTACTTCTAACCATTTAATAGTATAAGGTAAAAATTCCATCAATATTTTATTTTATCTACTTTTTTATCCCAAATTTCAAATGCTTTTAGAGCATCATCTCTGAGCATTTGTGTCATTTTTATTTTTCTATCATCTATTTTTTTAGGAATCTCTAAATAAATAAATGAGTCATCAAAATCTATTTTTTTTGCGTCTTCTCTTGTATTTGCATAATATATTTTATCTAATCTTGACCAATAAATTGCAGAAAGACACATTGGACAAGGTTCGCAAGATGTATAAATCTCGCAACCTGATAGATTAAAAGTATTTAATTTTTTACAAGCTTCTCGAATTGCTACAACTTCACCATGAGCAGTAGGGTCATTTGAAGAAGTTACTTTATTAGAACCTTCTGCAATAATCTCATTATCCTTGACTATAACACTTCCAAAAGGCCCACCAATTGTATTTGCACTATTTATGGAGAGTTCAATGGCTTTTGCCATAAATTTTTTTTTATCTTCCATTTAGATTTTTTAATTTTTGTTTCATTTTATTAACACTCATTAAGATTCTCTCAGGAGTTGCTGGCGCATTAAGTTTGGGTGCAATTTGGTAATTTCCAATTGAAGCAATTGCATCTTTAATTGCATAAAAAACACTCATTGCTAGCATCAGCGGTGGTTCGCCAGTGGTCTTGGCTTTATTAACAACGTTTTCTTTATTTATACCTTCTTTGTAAATCTCCACATTAAATTTTTTTGGGATATCACTAACTGCTGGTATTTTGTATGTTGATGGAGAAAATGTTGTAATTTGTCCATTTGATTTCCAATTGAGTTCCTCGATTGTCAACCAGCCTTGTCCTTGTACAAACCCACCTTCAATCTGACCTAATTCAAGTGCTGGATTTATTGGTTTTCCAGCATCATGCAAAATATCAACTCTTTCTAATACATTTTCACCAGTTAGAGTGTCTATAGTTACTTCTGAAACAGCTGCACCATAACAAAAATAGTAAAATGGCCTACCTCTAAATTTTTTTTTATTAAAATTAATTTTTGGTGTTGAATAAAAACCTGAAGATGAAAGAGAAATTCTATTTAAATATGCCTCTTGAATAATACTTTTAAATTCAAATTGCCTATTTCCAAATATTATATGTTGATCTTTATAAACTGCTTCCTGATTATAAATTTTATATTTTTTCTTTATAAATTTTTCTAAATTTAATTTAATTTTTGCTACTGCATTTAGCGCTGCTGCTCCATTTAAATCAGTGGTTGATGAGGCTGCACTTGCTGATGTGTTTGGAACTTTAGATGTGTTGGTCGATGAAATATGAACTAAATCATAGGGCAATCCTAATGAATTTGCTACCAATTGAGCTATTTTGGTATGTGTTCCTTGACCCATTTCTATACCTCCATGGTTCAAATATATACTTCCATCTGTATAAATATGGACAAGTGCTCCAGCTTGATTTAAATGAATTGTTGTAAATGAAATACCAAATTTTAATGGTGTAATGGCAATGCCTCTCTTTTTAAATTTATTTACTTCATTAAATTTTCTTATATCAGAATATCTTTTCTTGTAATTTGATTTATTTTCTAAATTTTTGAATAATTCATTAATAACATTATCCTCAATAGTCATTCCATAATGAGTTACATTCTTTTTATCTTTTTGATAAAAATTTTTCTTTCTTACTTCAAGTGGATCTTTTTTTAAATACCTTGAAATATTATCTATAACATTCTCTATTGCCATCATTCCTTGGTTTCCACCAAAGCCTCTAAATGCAGTCGAGGTTGGGATATTTGTCTTACATAGATTGTTTACCACCTCAATATCTGAAATATAATATGCATTATCTATGTGAAGTAAGGCTCGTTCATTTATTGCAGCTGATAAATCAGGCGACATTCCACAATTTGAGGATAAATTTATTTTTAATCCTTCTATAATTCCTTCATCATTAAAACCAACTTTATACTCAGAAAAAAACTCATGTCTTTTGCCAGTTAAAATTATATCATCATCTCTATCTAATCTTAATTTCACAGGTTGTCCTGATTTATTAGCCAATAATGCACAAATACAAGCTGTCATGAAATTTGTTTCTTTCCCTCCGAATCCACCTCCTATTCTTCTTACCTCAACATTAATTGAATTACTTTTTTGATTAAACATTTTTGCAATTAATTGTTGTGTCTCTGAGGGGTGTTGTGTTGAGCTATAAACTAAAAAATTATCATCCTCTTTAGGAATTACAAAAGCTGCCTGACCTTCTAAATAAAAGTGTTCTTGACTTCCTGTTGTAAAGCTACCTTTTAAAATATTTTTAGATGTTTTTATTTTCTTTGAAGCATTACCTCTTTTTATTTTTCTAGGCTTGAATAGGAACTGTTTTTTATTTAAAGCTTCTTTTATTGTAATTATAGGTTTTAAATCTTTATAGGTAACCTTGGCTTTTAAAACTGCTTTTCTAGCTAATTCTATTGTTTCAGCTGCAACTGCAAATAAGGGTTGACCATAAAACTCAACTTTTTTTGTTGGAAAAATAGGGTCTCCATCAAAAACAGGCCCAACATCATTTCTGCCAGGAATATCACTTTGTGTGACTACTGAAATAACACCCTTGCTATTTTTTACTTCAGTTAAATCAATTTTTTTAATTATAGCGTGTGCTTTTTTACTCAAACCAATTGCACCATAAATTGTATTTTTTGGTTCTACAATATCATCGGTATACTCAGCATATCCACTTACATGTTTGTAAGCACTATCGTGTGGTCTTATATCTCCAATAATATTATCTTTGCTCATTCAATTAACCCTAGTTAACTTATTGGAATTTATTTCTATAAAACATTTCATTAACAAATTTTTAGCTATCTCTAACCTATATTCTTTACTTGCTCTCATATCTCCAATAGGACTTAAATCTTGCTCAAGATAATTTTTTGCATGGTCAAAAGTATTGATATTAAGAGGCATATTTTTAAGAACTTTCTCACATGCCTTGGCTCTTTTTGGCACTGCAGCCATACCTCCATATGCAATATATGCCTCTTTAATTTGATTATTATTAATTTCAAAATTAAAAGAGCCACAAACAGAAGAAATATCATCATCAAATCTTTTTGAAATTTTAAAGGCTTTAAATATATTTTTTTTAAATATTGGGATTTTAATTGATCTTATAAATTCTGTTTTTTTTAGTTTAGTTTTCCTATAATCTAAGAAAAAATTATTTATTGGTATAACTTTTCTTTTATTAAAACTCTCAATTAAGATCTCGGCATTTAAAGACAATAAAATTGGTAATGAATCTCCAATTGGAGATGCTGTAGCAATATTACCTCCTATGGTACCTACATTTCTGATTTGAACAGAACCATATCTCTTCAATACAGAATAAAAATCTGGATAATATTTTTTTATTTCATTTTCAAACTTAATTAAAGGAGTGGCTGCACCAATTTCTAAATAATTTTCATTTACTTTAATAAAATCTAATTCTTTTATCTCTTTTAAATCTATTATAAACGGAATTTCTTTTCTTTCTTTTGTAACTGTTAAAGATAAATCTGTTCCACCTGCAAGAAAATTAAAATTAGAGTTATTTTTAATTATATTTTTTAATTCTTTGATATTTTTAGGAGAGAAGTAAACTTTATCGTCTTTTTTAATAAAAATATTATTTGGTTTGATAGTTTTTAATAATTTTATAGTTCTATTTTTATTTTTACTAAACTCATCTGTCTTATTTATCTTATTTAAACTTTTAGCAGCATCAATAATAGGTCTATAGCCAGTGCATCGACATAAATTTCCTGAAATAGTGTCTGTTATTAATTCGCTATTGTAGCTTTTATTATTCTTAAACATCGAAAACAAAGACATAACAAACCCTGGAGTACAAAATCCACATTGTGAACCGTGAAATTTCACCATTGCCTCTTGTACTGGATGAAGTTTCCCATCTTTAGAAACCAAATCCTCTACAATCAAAAGTTGTTTACCATTCAAAGATGGTACAAAAGAAATACAAGAATTAATTGAACTATATTTTACGTCATTGCTTTCTAGCTCACCTAAAACAATGGTACATGCACCACAGCCACCTTCGGAGCATCCTTCCTTAGTTCCAGTTTTTTTTAATTCAGTCCTAATATAATTAAGAATTGTTTGATTAGGATCTGGGTTTTTAATTTCTAAAATTTTATCATTCAAAAGGAACTTTACTGAATTTGATATCACTTAACTGCCTCTATAAGTAGAATAGCTCCATGGAGATACTAATAAAGGTACATGATAATGTTGTGAAGGATCTGAAATACCAAATCTAATAATTACATCGTCCAAGAATGGTACATCACTTACTGATGACGTATTTTTAAAATAATCACCAATGTAAAAAACTAATTCATATTTACCCTTAACAAAAATATCTCCCTCTGCTAATGGAGAACTCGCTCTACCATCATCATTGAGTTTTATTGAAGTTATTTTTTTTCTTTCTGAATTATTTAAATAAAACAACTCAACTAAGATACCTTTTCCAGGTTTACCTGAATATACATCTAAAACATGAGTTGTGAGCTTTGTCATAAAATTATAGTATCATTTAAATTTCAAACTTAAATTATTTAAAATTATATGAGAACAATAGATAACATTAACGATCTTAACAAGTCTGATTTTTTGTCAATATTTGGTAATGTTTTTGAAAAGACTGAATCTGTGGCTTTAGAGGCTTTTGAGTCTAAACCATTTAAAAATTTGGAAGATATTGTGCTTAAAATGTTAAATATTTATGAAAATTATGAAAAAAATAAAATTTTAGAAATTTTAAATGCACATCCAGAACTTGCTGTAGCAAAAAAAATGACTTCAGAATCTATATCAGAACAAGCTTCAGCAAAATTGAACCAATGTTCTAACGATGAATATGAGGAATTTAAAAGATTAAATACAGATTATAAAAAAAAATTTGGCTTTCCTTTTATAATCGCTGTAAAAGGTAAAAATAAGGATGAGATATTAAATAATTTTAGAAATAGAATACAAAATAATTTTGAAATTGAGTTTGAAGAAGCGAAAAATCAAGTTAAAAAAATTGCATCATTAAGATTAGAGGGAATTTTAAAGTAAATATAAATGAAAAAAGGTTACTGGATTAGTCTATATTTTAAAATAGATAATCAAGAAAATTTAGAAAAATATGCAGAAACAGTTACACCTGTTATAAAAAGTTTTGGAGGCAAACCTCTTGTAAGAGGAGGAAAACATGAAACTTATGATGGAGATAATTTTGTTAGAACAGTTATTTGGGAATTTCCTAGTTATGAAAAAGCAGTAGAATGTCATAACTCAAAGGAATATCAAGCTGGATGGAGTCTTGCAAAAGATACAACCAAAAGACATATGCAAATTGTTGAGGGATTTAGTACTGAATAGGTTCAGGATCTATACTTCTCCACAAATACCAAGTTGCTACAGAACAATAAGGTGAAAATCTTTTTTGTAATAGGGACACAAACTTGTCAGGTGGCAAATATTTTTTTTTATAATTTTTTGATATTGCTCTCAATAGACCAATATCCTGAATAGGCCAAATATCAGGTCTATTATAAGTAAATAATAAAATCATTTCAGCTGACCATCTTCCAATTTGCTTTAAATTAGAAAGATATTCTATTGCCTCCTCATCATTCATTTTACTAATTAATTTTGGTTGAAAAGTTTTATTTGAAATTTTTAAAGCTAAATTCTTAATACCATTTACCTTTTGCTTACTCAGTCCACATTTTTTTAATTGAGAATTTTTTAATCTTAAAATTTTCTTGGCATTGATTTTATTATCGCATATCAATCTAAATTTTTTGAAAATTGAATTAGCTGCTGCTACACTAATTTGTTGGCCAATGATACTTTTACATAATGAATAAAAAATATCCTTTCTTGTTGTGAGAATTGTTTCAGTCGGAGATTTATATTTATCAATCAGATCCGACATAATTTTGTCATTCTTTGAAAGATACTTTTTAGCTTTTTTCCAATACTTGGGAATTTTAGTCATTAACAGTTTTTGATGTAATAAGTTTTTTATTATAAATTTCTCTTCTAAAAATTATCATTGTTGAAACGATAACTAATAATGATCCAAATAAAGTCTTAATTGTTGGTATTTCATTCCAAATGAAATAACCAAATATAATTGCAAATAATAACGCCAAATATTTTAAAGGTGTGACTAATGAAACTTCAGAGTATTTATACGATTGTCCTAACCATAAGTTAGCAACACCACCAAAAATTCCAATCATTGATAAAATTAAGAAATCTTTAAAATCTGGCATAACCCATCCATAAGGAATAGTTAGAAAACTTAGTAAAGTTATTGATAAAGAGAAATAAAATGAAATTAACCACACCGGTTCTGTTGTTGATAATTGTCTTATCGCTATTGCAACATATGAGAGACCTAAACAAAAAATTATTGGAAAAATATAATAAATATTGAGAGAACTTATCCCAGGTTCGGTAATAACTAGAATACCAATAAATCCAATTATAACTGCAAGCCATCTATATATACCTACCTTCTCATGCAATAAAAAAATTGAAAAAATTGTTGTAAAAATTGGTGCTGCAAAAGAAATACTTACAACTGTTGCTAATGGCAAACTCCTAAGAGCAATAAATATTGCTACTAAAGCTATCAATCCGGAAAAACATCTTAAAAAGTGTAATCCAGCTCTTTTAGTGACATAAAAATTATGAAATCTATCTCTTGGAATTACAAAAAAATAAAAAATAATGCCAAAAAAACCTCTAAAGAACAAAACTTGACCTATTGGATAATCTACAGACCATTTAACTATTACATCCATTATAGAAAATGCACAAATGGATAAAAACATGTACAAAAAACCCAATTGATTTTTACTAAGCATATGAATAATTTGTAGATTAATTTAAGTTATTATCAATGGAAATAGCAGTGTTAGCTCTTGGATGTTTTTGGGGACCTGAAATTAAATTCAGCAATATTGACGGTATTATCAAAACCGAAGTTGGTTACTGTGGAGGAAATACATCTAAAACAACATATAAAGAAGTTTGCACAGGAAATACCAATCATGCTGAAGTTGTAAAACTTGATTTTGATGAAAAAATTATTTCATATGAAAAAATACTGAATATTTTTTTTGAAATTCATGACCCTACAACTTTAAATTCTCAAGGACCAGATTTTGGAACCCAGTATAGAAGTGAAATATTCTATTTAAATGACAATCAAAAAAATATTGCTGAAAAAGTGCTTAATGAAACAAATAAAAAACTGTCCGGCAGGGTTGTAACTAAAATTACATTGTTGAATAACTATTGTGCTGCAGAAGAATATCATCAAAAATATTTAGAAAAAAGATAAGATGTCATTAGTAGAAACAGACTGGTTATTTGATAATCTTAATAAAGTTAAAATAATTGACTGTTCTTGGCATATGCCTCAGACAAACAGAAATGGATTTGAGGAATATAAAAAAAATCATATTCCAGGCGCTATTTTTTTTGATTTAGATAAAAATTCAAAAAAAAATACCAATCTTCCTCATATGCTCACTGATAAGCAAGATTGGGAAAAAATAGTATCCCAAATGGGAATTAGTCAAAATGATAAGATAATTATCTATGATAACTCAGATGTAATAAGTGCTTGTCGTTGTTGGTATAATTTTATCTATTTTGGGCATGACCCAAAAAAGGTTCATGTTTTAAATGGGGGATTAAAAAAGTGGAATAAAGAAAACAAAATTACAAATAATGAGGAAGTCATTATTAAAACTTCAAAATACTCATGTATAGAAAATACAGACCTCGTTAAAAGTAAAAAACAAATAGATGAAAATATAGTTAAAAAGAAATTTTACGTTATCGATGCCAGAAGTAAAGAAAGATTTGAAGGTAAGGTTTCTGAACCAAGAAAAGGTCTGAGAAGTGGATCAATAAAAAATTCTTTTTGTTTGCCATATTCAGAATTAATTAATGAAGATCACACATTTATAAGTAAAGATAAAATTTTAAAAAAATTTGATTCACTAAAATTTGATCTTGACCAAAATCTTGTATTTTCATGTGGATCAGGAATTACCGCAAGTGTATTAGCACTAGCATATTCTTTGATAAATGATAAATATCGTCCTTGTATTTATGATGGCTCCTGGGCTGAATACGGAATAATTTGATAAAATGAAGAGATCTACAAAAACTATTTCAATAATATTAATATTCTTTTTTATTATTGCTACTGTTGTCATTGGAAGAACAATGATTGGTAATCATTTTAAAAAAAAATTTAGCAAAATACCTCCGCCAGGAATAATAGTTACAAAAGTTATCAATAAAGAATTCTCAGAAAAAATTGAAACTTTTGGTACCGCTATTTCAAAGAGATCAGAAACTTTTAAAATCAAAAAAGATGACCTTTATGAAGATTTAAAATTGAAAAATTTCATTAAAAAAGGAGAAATCTTAATTAAATTAAAAAGTGGTGATATTATTGCACCATTTAGTGGAGTTCTAGGATACACTGGGCTTACAGAAGATATATTAGTATCAAATAATATTTTTATAATTACGTTAGATGATAACTCTACTATTTACTCAGACATAAAGATCCCTGAAAATTACTCTGCATCTATTAAAAAAGATCTTCCAGTTGAAGTTAGGTTATCAAGTTTTAGAAATAAAATTTTTCAAGGGAAAATAGATTTTGTTTCCAGTAGAATAAACGCAGATACTAGAAGCTTATTATGTCGTATCAAAATAAAAAATGCAGATTTAGAGTTAATTTCAGGATCTTTGCTGGAAGTAAGTGTCAAATTTAATTTAAGGAATTCGTTAAGTGTACCTGATACAAGTGTGATGGTAGAGGGAGACAAATCGTATGTCTACAAAGTTAATGAGGAAAATATTACTAACAAAACAGAGATAGAAACAGGTCTACGAAATAATAAAAGTATTGAAATAATAACTGGCCTTAACGAAGGAGATATTGTTGTGGCTGAGGGTTTGAAAAAAGTGCGCCCAAATGGAAAAATAAAACCGATTAATAAATAAATGTTTATCACTGAATTAAGTATAAAAAGACCGGCAGTCTCTTGGGTGATGTCTCTTATCTTAATAATTTTTGGTTTATTTGTATTTTGGAAATTACCTGTTAGAGAGCTACCGAATGGAATTCAGCCACCTGTTGTTCAAGTTCAGGTTAATTATACTTCAGCCTCTGCATCTATTGTAGATCAAGAGGTGACACAAGTTGTTGAGGATGTAATTGGTGGAGCAGAGGGAATAAAGAATATTGATTCTAAATCTGAAAATGGAAGAAGCACAATAAATGTTGAGTTTGAAAATAATATTGATTTAGATAACGCCGCTAATGATATAAGGGAAAGAGTTGCAAGAGTTGTTGATAACTTACCCTCCGAGTCAGATCCTCCTCAAATACTAAAAAGAGCTGCCGGTTTTACAACTACAATGTGGTTGTCATTATCTTCATCTACTTGGAGTGATCTTGAGCTAGGAGATTATGCTGAGAGATACCTTGTTGATCAATTTTCAAGTATTAAAAATGTTGGAAGAATTTTAGTCGGAGGTTTAAGAGAATTAAGTATTAGAGTTTGGGTTGATCCAATTAAACTTGCTGCTAACGATCTTACTATCAAAGAAGTAGAGTTAGCTATACGAGGAGAGAATATAAGTCTTCCAGCTGGAACTCTTGAAGCAGATAATATAGATTTAACTCTAAATTTAGATAAATCATATAATGATATAGACTCAATTAAACAGCTTCCAATAAAGAAAACGCGCAATAAAATAATTTTACTATCTGATGTAGCAAATATTGAATTTGGCCCTGTTTCAGAAAAAACTCTTTTCAAGGCTCAAACAAAAGATCAAATAAATTTAAAAACAGTTGGAATTGGTATTTATGCTAGAAGTGGAGCTTCCACTGTTGAGCTGTCCAATAATATTAAAAAAAAATTAATTCAAGTTAAGAAATCTTTACCAAAGGAATTAGATCTTAGAGTCTCTTTTAATAGAGCAAATTACATAGAGGCTGCTATTGGTGAGGTTTATAAAACTCTTTTAATAGCTTTTATTTTAGTGGTCTTAATAATTTATTTATTTCTAGGAAATCTAAAAGCTGTAATAGTACCTGCTATTGCTCTACCAGTAAGTTTAATAGCATCATTTTTAGGTCTTTATATTTTTGATTTATCAATAAATATTTTTGTATTATTAAGTTTTATATTAGCTATTGGAATTATTACTGACGATTCTGTAATAATGACTGATGCAATCTATAGGAGGATTGAAAATGGTGAAACACCTCTTGTAGCTGCTTATAAAGGTTCTAGACAAATCTCGTTTGCTATTATAGCTACTACATTAATATTGGTAGCAGTTTTCCTTCCACTTATTTTTATTGAGGGAATTTCTGGAACATTGTTTAGAGAAACAGCAATTGCATTATCATTCTCAATAGTTGTATCATCTTTTGTTGCATTAACCTTGTCTCCTATGCTTGCAAGTAAATTTCTTAATAAAAAAACTTCTAAAAAAATCTTTATACAAAAATTTGAAAAAATATTCTTAAGCTTTGCCAACTTTTATAAAGAGACACTGGAAGTTATTGTATATAAAATAAAAACTATTAATATTTTTATAATTTTAATTATAATTGCGTCTATATTACTATTTAGTTTTTCAAAAAAAGAACTGCTTCCTCAAGAAGATCGAGGTGCATATTTGATCATAGGTTCAACGGATGAAGGGAGTTCTTTTGAATATACTCAAGAACAAGCCCAAAAAGTTGAAGCAAGACTAATACCTCTACTTCAAGCAGAAAATAGTCCATATTCAAGATTTATTATGCGTGTTCCAGGTTTTGGAGATTCTGCAAACTCTTATAATAGTTTTATAATTATTGCTTTGTTAGATGATTGGAAAAATAGAAAAAAAGGTCAACAAGAGGTTTTGAGAGAAGCGATAGGAAAAATTGTTACTCTTCCTCAAGCTTTAGCTTTTCCAATATCTCCTCAATCTATAAGAGTTTCAAATTATAATAAACCTGTACAAATGGTCATTTATGGAAATACATACGAGGAATTAGAAGAAACTCAAAAAAAGATAATTCGAAAACTTAGATCAAATAAAAATCTTTCAAGAATAGAGTCTGATTACAATCGAAATAAACCAGAGGTAAAAGTATTAATAAATAAGAATAAAGCAAAAGATTTAGGTATTTCGACTAAATCTATAGGTGAAACTTTAGAGACTCTTTATGGTGGAAAAAAAATAACAACATTTAATAAAATGGGTAAAGAATACCCCATTATTGTTCAACAATACTTATCTGACAGGAGAAATAAAGAGGGTATTTCAAAAATATTTGTACGATCTGAAACTAATGACAAACTTATCTCTTTAGCAAATTTAGTAAGTTTTAAAGAAGAGGGTGCAGCAAAAGAACTAGCAAGATATAACCGTCAAAGGGCGGTAACTATTTCTGCTAATATAAATGGGGATTACACTTTAACCGAAGCAATTAAATTTTTTGAAGATGTTATGAAAAATTTAGCCCCAGAAAATCAAATTACATGGAAAGGCAAATCTGAGGAATTAAAAGAAACAAGTAATGAACTATTTATAATTTTTGCTTTAGCTCTACTTACAGCCTACTTAGTGATGGTAGCCACCTTTAACTCTTTTATTCATCCTTTTATAATTGTTCTTACTGTACCATTGGCAATTTTTGGTGGATTAGTATTTATTTTATTTCTAAATAGCTCAGTTAATATTTTTTCTCAGATTGCTTTAATAATTTTAATAGGTATTTCTACGAAAAATAGTATTCTTATTGTAGATTATGCGAATCAAATCAGAACTACAGGTAAAAATATTGATTTAGCTGTTAAAGAAGCTTGCTCAGTTAGATTTAGGCCTATAATAATGACGTCACTTAGTACAATGATCGCAATGTTACCTTTGGTAATAGGAAATATTGGTCCAGGAGCTGGAGAAGGTTCAAGGCTTGCCGTTGGTTCAACTATTTTAGGAGGAATGATAATATCAACATTTTTTACACTTTATGTTACTCCATCAATGTATTTAGCCTTAGCAAAAAATACGAAAAGAATAGATGTGGTTGATTTAGAATTAAAAAAAGAGCTTTTTAAAAAATAATATATTTATTTTTGTTTAAAGAGTTTTTACATCTAAATAATTGTTCCTTATAAATATTTGATTGTTTTTCAACTTTTTTAGCAAGCTTAATAACTTTTTTATTTTTTTTATAGTGCTTATAATTACCCCAACCTTCATGATATGCTAAATATTGCTTGAAAGCATCCTCTTTAGAAATTTTTAATATAGACTCTGTTTTATTTGTATACCAACCAATGAAATCAACACTATCTTTAAATCTAACCCTTGTTGCTAATTTATTTCCAGTCTCTTTTTTATATTGCTCCCATGTTCCTTTTATTGCTTGTGAATAGCCAAAAGAACTTGAGGGGCGTTTATATGGTATTACTTTAAAAATCTTTTTTCTTGCAGGTTTGGCTAGCCAGTCAAAATCTGACTCCATCTTTATGATTGCTAATTGGACATAAATTGGAGTTCCCCATTTTTGTTCTACTTTTTTGGTGTGTTTATACCAAAGATATCTTTCATTAAATATAGAGCAACTGTTTGAAGTATTTTCAGGGATTGATGAGCATGCCGAAAGTAAGAAAATATATAAAAGAAGAAATTTATTTTTTAAAAATTTCATATTTTTTTATAATAATATTTATATAAATTACAAATAATATACCTGCTAAATTTCCGAATAAATCAGGAAATTGAAAAGCTCTATCAGGAATGATAAGATGCAAAACCTCAAGTATAACTGCTAAAGAAATAAGATATAGAATTACAAGTCTCATTTTTTTAGAATGAACATAAGTCAAATATCCTAAAACAGTAATCAAACCAAAAGCATAAAAATGATTTGTCGAAATAATAAAAAAATCTTTTGTAATTTGAGGTTGAACTTTACAATCATCAAAAAGGATACATCCTAATAAACTTCCAGGGAATAAATACAAAATAAATAAGATTAAATTGAGTAGATAAAAAAATATCTTAAATTTTGAAAAAAAATTTATCATTTTATTTTATAGTTTTATTTATAAATTTAATTTAGAAATAACAACATGAGTTTTTTAATTTTAGTTCGGCATGGTCAAAGTACCTGGAATCTTGAAAAAAGATTCACTGGTTGGGTGGATGTTGATTTAACAGATAAAGGTAAATTAGAGGCTGAAAAAGCAGGTGTATTGATCAGGGAGAAAAAAATAAATATAGACACCTATTATTCTTCTCTCCAATTAAGAGCTAAAAATACTTTGAAAATAATTCAAAAAACTTTGAATGATAAAAAAAAATTTACTGAAGCTTGGCAATTAAATGAAAGGCATTACGGTGCACTTACTGGATTAAATAAAGAGGAAACTAGCAAAAAGCTTGGTGAAAAAAAAATTCATGAATTCCGAAGATCATGGGATATAAGACCAGAACCTCTAGATAAAAAAAGTCCTCTTCACCCAATTAATATAGATATATACAAAGAGTTACCCAAGGAAATTATTCCAAACACAGAATCATTAAAGGATACTTATAAAAGAGTTGTAACGTTTTATGAAAGCAATATCAAAAAACAGTTAATAAATAGTAATGTTTTAATTTCAGCTCATGGAAATTCGATTAGAGCATTATGTAAATATTTATTTAATCTTGATGATGAGCAAATATCAAAACTAGAAATTCCTACAGGAAATCCTTTGATGTTAAAAATGGATAATGAATATAATATTTCAAATTGTGAATATCTTGATCAAGATAGATCTAAAGATCTCTTAGTTTATTAAAAATTTTTAGATCTGTTAAATGATAAAATTTATTTAAACTTTCAATACCATTTAAATTATTTTTTTTTATTAAAATATTCCATATTTCTGATATTGAAAAATTTTGAACTTGGAAACCTTGAAATAAATTCTTATTTAAAATTTGACACCCAATGAAAATAAAATCTTGCTTATCCTTTGTAATCAAATTATTTTTAAGATCAAAATCTCCAGACAATCTCTCATCAAAACTTAATTTTTTTTTTACGAGCAAAAGAAGATTATCCAATTTATTAGAAAAATAATAATCTTGAATTTTTAAAATTTCACTTACATATCTTTCGTCCCAAAGTGTATCAGGATTAAAGATTAAGAAATCCTTTTCGGATGAGGAGTTAATCATTTTTAAGATACCGCCGCCTGTATTCAAAATTTGATCACCATCCTTAATTATTTGAATTTTGATAGGAAATTTTTTTTCACTTAAAAATTCAGTAATTTTTTCCTCTAAATAAAAAGTATTTAAAAATATTTTTTTAACTCCTAATTTTATGATTAAATTAATACATCTCTCTAACATTGTAATATTTTTTAATTTTAAAAGTGGTTTGGGAATATCTTGCGTTACAGGGTTCAGTCTACTTCCAAAACCTGCACATAATATTAATGCTGTTTTAATTCTCATACTATTTGTTTTTTGAAAAACTTTTCAAATAAAACTAAAAGATCCTTGAAGATTTTATTATGCTTAACTCTTAAATTAATCAGCTCCCATGCATGAGGGATTAATCTTTGATAATTTTTTTTATTATCTCTGATTGCTAATCTTGTAAATATTCCTATAATTTTTAAATTTCTTAGAACAGATAATATTTCAAAATCATTTTTAAATTTACTCTGATTGATTCTTTTATTTGTTTTCAGATAATAATTATAAATTTTTTTTTTTAATGGATAAGATGTTTTGAATCTTACATCATCTACTAATGATGCTAGATCATATGCCTTATTTCCAATTAGCGCATCTTGACTATCTAAGACTCCTATTTTTTTTTGGATTAACATTAAATTAGATACATGAAAATCCCTGTGAACAAAAACATTGTTCTTTAATTGAAGACTAAGACTTAATTTTTTTATAATCTTTTTAAATTCCCTATTAAAAATAATTTTATCTTTTCTTAATAACTTTTTTTTAGTGTACCAATTACAAAACAAATTAGCCTCTTTAATTAAAACCTTTTTGTCATATTTAGGTAATGTATAATTTTTATTCTTAAAATTTTTTATTTTTCTATCTTTGATTGATTGAATTTGGTTTAAAATTTCGATTATTTTTTTAAAATATATAAACTTATTATTTTTTTTTTTTAATAATCTATAAAAAGTTTTATCACCAAAATCTTGGATTTCTATGTAATTTTTATTATATTTTTCAATATAAAGTTTTGGAGCAAAAATTTTGTTTTTATTTAAAATCCTATTAATTGAGTCATAGATTAAGAGATTTTTTTCTTTTTCTTTATTTGCTTTAACAATAATTGATGTAAATTTATGATTTTTCTTTCTATAAAATTCACGAAATGAAGCATCACCCTTTATTTTTGTAATATTTTGTTTATGAAAATTATTCATAAGTTTAATTTAAAATTAAACCTTTTGTTTGAACATATCTTTTTTTATATTCATCGTCATATTCAAAGCTCAATTCAATCAAGTGTTTAGGCTTTTCTTTAATTATATGGGGCCATTCAATTAAGGTAATGATATTTGAGTTATTTTCAAATAAATTTAAATCATTTAATTCTTTTGAATATTTAACTCTATAAAGGTCATAATGATTAATTTTAATTTCATTAATATTATACTCATTCAGTAAGTTATAAGTTGGACTTGTAACTTCTGATAATTCAATTTTGTTTTTTTTTTGGTAATAATTAATCAAGTATTTTACAAAAGTTGTCTTACCAACACCTATTTCTCCTAGTAAGAAAACTACATCTCCCAATTTTAGCTTTTCTTGAATTTTTTTAGCTAATTCCTCTGTCTGCTTTTCTGAAGATATATCAATTTTATCACTGCTAGTAGCGATATGCATTAGGCTTGTATGGACCCTCTACTTTTACACTTATATAGTCCGCTTGTTCTTTTGATAATTTGGTTAATTTTGCACCAACTTTTTTAAGATGAAGCGTAGCAACTTTTTCATCCAAATGTTTTGGCAAAACATAGACTTTATTTTCATAATTCTTATAATTATTCCAAAGCTCTATTTGTGCAATTACTTGATTCGTAAAAGATGCACTCATAACAAAACTTGGATGACCAGTTGCACATCCCAAATTAACTAATCTTCCCTCCGCTAATAAAATTATTCTTTTGCCACCTGTAAGCTCTATTTCATGTACTTGCGGTTTGACCTCTGTCCATTTATAGTTTTTTAGTGCATCTACTTGTATTTCATTATCAAAATGACCAATATTACAAAGAATTGCCCTATCTTTCATATTTCGCATATGATCTGCTGTAACAATGTCTTTATTACCTGTAGCTGTTACAACAATATCTGCTTTACTTATCGCATCATCCATTAATACTACTTCGTAACCTTCCATTGCAGCTTGTAATGCACAAATTGGATCAGCTTCCGTTACTAAAACTCTAGCCCCGCTTTGTCTTAACGAAGCTGCACTTCCTTTTCCAACGTCTCCAAAGCCTGCAACAATTGCTACTTTTCCTGACATCATAACATCTGTAGCTCTTCTTATTCCATCTACTAAACTTTCACGACATCCATAAAGGTTATCAAATTTTGATTTGGTTACTGAGTCGTTTACATTTATTGCTGGAACTAAAAGTTTTTTATTTTTTTCCATTTTGTTTAGAGCCTTTATTCCAGTTGTTGTCTCCTCTGAAACGCCTCTAACTTCTTTTAAAAGATCTTTATAATCATTATGCATAACAGCTGTTAAATCACCACCATCATCTAAGAGCATATTTGGTTTCCAGTCTTTTTTTCCCACAATTGTTTGTTTTATACACCATAGGTATTCTTCCTCTGTTTCACCTTTCCATGCATAAACTGGTATTCCCTCTTTAGCAATTGCAGCAGCCGCATGGTCTTGAGTTGAAAATATATTACATGAGGACCATCTTACTTCGGCTCCTAGATTTACTAATGTTTCTATGAGAACTGCTGTTTGAATAGTCATATGTAAACAACCAATAATTTTTGCACCCTTTAATGGTAATTTTCCTTTGTATTCATCTCTCAATGCCATTAAACCAGGCATTTCACTTTCGGCAATTAAAATTTCTTTTCGGCCAAATTCTGCTTGGGATATATCTTTAACTTTAAAATCTTCCATAATGTGGACCTTCTAACAACAAAGAATTAATTAATCAATATAACTTTATACCATAGGAAAAATTACTTCCATTCTTGCACCTTTTTTGTCAGTTCGATTAGATGCTTTAATAGAGCCATTATGAAGGTCTACTAAATTTTTAACAATATTTAAACCTAAACCAGAATGTTGTCCAAATTTATCCGGTCGATTACTATAAAATCTTTTGAAGATTTTATTAGTATCTTTTTCCCTAAAACCTTGACCTTCATCTAAAATATCAATATTTATTTTTTTTCCGTCCAGTTTAGAAACTTTTACTATTATATCTTTATTGTCTTCACTAAATGAAATTGCATTATCTAGAAGATTTGCAATTATTTGCTCTATTCTATTTTCAATTCCATTTATAAAATACTTATTTTGACCATCATTCTTATATGAAATATTTATTCCTCTTTTTACTTTATAAATATTATTAAAATCATCTACTACAGATTTAATAATTGGTTCAATATCTAATTTTTTTGTTTTCTCTTTACTTAAGGCAACTTCATCTTTTAACATCTGTGAATAATCGGTAATTAATCTTTCAATCCTTTGAACATCATGGCTTAAAATATTAATCAATTTTACTCTTTGATTGATATCATTTGTATCATGTAAAATTTCCGATGCACTTTTAAGTGAGGCAAGAGGATTTCGTATTTCATGAACAAGATCTGTTGAAAAATTTTCAGCTTGAGATATTCTTTTTTGCAATTCTAAAGTCATATCATCTAATGAATTTGATAATAACCCTAGTTCATCATTTCTGATTTTTAATCCCTCAATATTTGTAATTTTTGAATTTTTTTCTTTTATTGCTTTTGTATAAGTAACAAGATTTCTAATAGGTTTTAAAAAATATCTATTTAAAACAAAAGAAAAGATTAATATTACAATACCTACTGCAATAGCTGTTCTTATAATAAAAGTTTTTCTTTCCTCAATTGCAGCTCTTATATCATTTGCATTTTCACTTATCGCTAAATATCCAATATTCTCACCATCTTTCATAACATTTTTAATCGTTGTTAATTTAAATTTATTGAACTCTTCCTCAGTAAATGTAAATGGTATTCCATAATTTTTTGAACCAACATAATTAAATAAAATATCCTTTAATGATACTGCATTATCATTTCCAACATTAATATTTTTAGTTTCTGTTATTTCTTTTGTTTTTTCCTCATTTAAAACCTCTAATTCAACTATATCTAATCTTGTCGAAAATGACCTTGGATCAAGATCTAAAGTATCAGTATCACCAACTAAATTTAATTCGTTGTCAAAGAATATAACTCTATCTAAATTTTGGAAAAGAAATCTTGTAGAAAATAAAAATTTTCTAATATCTTCCTGAATAAATTCAACTTCTAGTCTTACTAAATTATCAATTGTATTATTAATTATTTCTATATGATTAGAAGATTTTTTTTTTAATTAAATTTGGTTGTACATTTTTTAAATAAACAAATGTAAACAAACCTATTATAGTAAAAAATATTAAATTTATGAATAAAAATTTTTTTAGAATAGATAAGTTTTTAAGAAGATTGCTAAACATTAGCTAACGTTCCATCTATATCCACTTCCGTACCTAGTTTCTATAGCTGAAAAATCTGGATCAACTTTTTTAAATTTTTTTCTAATTCTTTTCACGTGACTATCGATTGTTCGATCTTCTATATCTGTGTCTTCACGATATGCAATATCCATCAGCTGTGCCCTTTCTTTAATAATTCCTGGTCTTTTAGCTAATTCTTTAACTAATAGAAATTCTGTAGTTGTTAATTTGTCTGGCAACTGTTTACCATTCCATTCACACTCTAGTTGTGAGGGATCTAGTTTTAATTTTCCATGCGAGATTATACTTTTATTTTCTTCGATAGTTTCTTTTGTGTCATTTTTTCTTAATTGAACTCTAATTCTCTCAATTAATACTTTTATTGAAAAACCTCCCGACTTTTTTACAAAATCATCAGCTCCTAATTTTAAACCAAGTAACTCGTCAATTTCATCATCTTTAGAAGTTAAAAATATCACTGGCATTGAAGTTTTTTTTCTTAATTTCTTAAGTAGTTCTTCACCATCCATTTTTGGCATTTTAATATCAATAATTGCTAAATCGGGAGGTGTCCTTGTAAGTCCGATAAGAGCACTTTCTCCATCTATATAAGTTTGAACTTTGAATCCTTCTTTTTCTAATGCAATACTTAAGCTAGTTAAAATATTTCTATCATCATCAATTAAAGCAATTGTTTGTTTATGCATACTCGAATATAAAAATACTAAATTGTTCTAATTTGGGCAATATTATTTAATTAATGTAAGCCCCCCCAATTTTCACCAATATTAATATCCACTGTTAAAGGTATCGAAAATGAATGAATGTCACTTTCAGCTACACCTGACATTTCGTCAATTATAACTTTACTGATTCTATTGGCATCAACCTTGGATGTTTCAAATATTAATTCGTCATGAATTTGCAATAACATTTTAGTTTTATTAAATTTCTTCTCATTTAATCTTCGTGACAACCTTATCATTGCTAACCTCATAATTTCAGACGCAGATCCTTGGATTGGAGCATTTATCGCTGCACGTTCTTGAAAATTTCTTACATTATAATTTTTATCATTAATATTTATAAAATGAGACCTTCTCCCAAAAATGTTATTCACGAAACCACTTTTTCTACAAAATTTTATTGTCTGATCCATGTAAACTTTTATTTCCGGAAATCTAGAGAAATATGCATTTAAAAATACCTCTGCTTCATGATTAGACACATTTATTTGTTTAGCTAAACCATATTGTGATATTCCGTAAATAATTCCAAAGTTAATTGCTTTTGCTTTCCTTCTTTGATCTTCATTTACTTCCTTGATATTAACATTAAATATTTGGCTTGCAGTTAACGAGTGAATATCCTCTTTTTTTTTAAATGCTTTTTTGAGTTCTTTAACGTCTGCTAAATCTGCTAAAATTCTCATTTCAATTTGATTATAGTCAGCTGAAATCAAAACTGAGTCTTTCTCTGTAATAAACGCTTTTCTAATATCTTTTCCATCTTCAGATTTAATTGGAATATTTTGTAAATTTGGATCACTTGATGCTAATCTTCCTGTGTTAGTGGCAGCAAGTAAAAAAGACGTATGAACTCTTTTCGTCTTAGGATTTATGTGTTCTGGCAAGGTATCAGTATAAGTATTTTTTAATTTTGATAATTGTCTCCAATCTAAAATTAATTGTGGAAATTTATGCCCTTTAAAGGCTAAATCCTCTAAAACTGACGCACTAGTTGCAAAACTTCCCTTTTTAGTTTTTTTAAGTTCTGCTATTTTTAAATCATTATAAATTATCTCTCCTAATTGTTTAGGTGAAGCAATATTGAAATTTTTTTTTGAAATCTTAAAAACTTCATTCTGAATCTTTTCAATTTTATTTTTAAATTTTGATGACAGAGTTCTAAGAAATTTACTATCAATCATAATTCCCTCTATTTCCATAAATGCTAAAATTTTAATCATTGGTTTTTCAAATATTTCGTAAATATTTGTCATTTTTTCATCTTTCAAACTTTTTTTAAACTTTTTATATAACCTGAGTGTTACATCTGCATCTTCAGCTGCATAATTTTTTGCTTTCTCTATATCAACATCGCTAAAATTAATTTCTTTTTTTCCTGATCCTACCAAATCTTTAAACGAAATAGTTTTATGTCCCAAATGAAGTTCTGCAAGAGTATCCATATTATGTCGATTTCTTCCTGCATCTAATACATAGGACATGAGCATTGTATCCTCCATAGAGTTAAGTTCAATTCCTTGTTTAAAAAATATGATGAAATCAAATTTTATATTTTGACCTATCTTTTTTATACTAGGGTCCTCTAATAAAGGTTTTAGTTTTTTCAAAACCAAATTTTTATTAAGATTTTTTTTTGATTTATGTCCAATTGGTATATAGCATGCTTTACCAATTTTTGAACTTAACGAAATCCCGATTAAATCTGCTTGATGAGGGTCAAGAGAATTAGTTTCGGTATCTACGGCAACCTCTCCAACTTCTTCGGCTTCTTTGATCCAACTTTCAATCTCATTAATATCACTAATTAAATGATAATTATCTTTGCTAATTATGTTTTGTTTTTCTTTAGTAATCTCCTCATTTTTAGATGTCGAAAAATCAGGTTCGCCATATGCTGATATTGCTGAACTTAATAATCTATTAAATTCCATTTCTCTTAAAAATTTAAACAGTTTATCTTTATCAATCTCTTTTAGAGAAAGTTGATCTAAAGTTATATTTAATGGAGCATCATGTTTTAATGTAACTAATTTTTTACTTATTAGGGCTTTATTCTTGTTCTCAATAAGAGTTTCTCTTCTTTTATTCTGTTTAATTTCACTTGCAGAGTCTAAAAGTTTCTCAAGTGTCCCATATTTATTTATTAATTCAGCGGCTGTTTTTACTCCTATACCTGGAACTCCAGGGACATTATCACTACTATCACCTGCTAATGCTTGAACATCAATAACCTTGCTCGGGTCTACACCAAATTTTTTTTGAACATCTTCATCCGTGATAAATTTATTTTTCATTGGATCGTAAATCCGAACATTTTTTTTGTATAATTGCATTAAATCTTTATCAGAAGATACAATAGTTACTTTTGCTCCTTTTTTTAATATCTTATCAACATAAGTTGCTATTAAATCATCCGCCTCATAATTAAGGAGTTCTACTGAAGGCAAATTAAATGCTAAAACGGATTTTCTAATATATTCAAACTGGGGAGCTAAATCATCAGGAGCTTCTGAACGATTAGCTTTATAATCACTGTAAATTTCATTCCTAAATGTCTTCCTAGCTGAATCAAAAATAACTGCAAAGTGAGTTGGTTTCTGAAGATTTTTATCTGATTTTGAGTCTTCGAGTAATTTAAATAACATACTACAAAAACCGCTTACAGCTCCTGTAGGTAATCCATCACTTTTTCTGGTTAAAGGCGGCAAAGCATAATAAGCTCTAAATATATAACCTGATCCATCAATTAAATAAAAATGATCTTTTTTTTGAATTTCATTCATTATAAATTAATATAGATTATAGATAAAAATAAGAGTATTATTTTTTATGGAACTAATAAAGCAAAATTCACAAACTAGATTATTTAAATCAATAATTGTGATTATTTTAGGTTCAATATTACTAACAATATCTGCAAAAGTGAAAATACCTTTCTATCCAGTACCTATGACTATGCAAACATTTGTTGTACTATTTTTAGGTTTAAGTTTTGGATATAAGATAGGTTTGGCTTCTGTTAGTTTATATTTGATTGAAGGAATTATTGGACTACCAGTTTTTTCAAACTCGCCAGAAAGAGGTGTTGGTTTAGCTTATTTCACTGGACCTACGATGGGATATTTAGTTGGATTTTTATTTGCTGTTATTTTTGTATCATTTGTAAAACTTAAAGATAACTATTTTATAATTTTTATTAAGCTCATTTTATCTGTATCAATAATATATATACTAGGAATTTTTTGGTTGGGAACAGTTATAGGATGGGAAAAACCAATATTTAAACTGGGTGTTGCCCCATTTTTATTAGCCGAAATTTTTAAGATTTTTTTATTAACTTTTTTGTCTAAAAAAATATTAGTATTTAGAAAGTTTATTTAGGCGATCTTTTAGATAAAATTCTTTGTAAAGTTCTTCTATGCATTTTAAGTCGTCTCGCAGTTTCTGAAACATTTCTGTTGCACAACTCAAATACCCTATGAATATGCTCCCATTTTACTCTATCTGCTGACATTGGATTTTCTGGTGGTGCAGCTTTTTTTGCTGGATCTGCCAACAATGCTTTTTCTACATCATCTGCGTCAGCAGGTTTTGCTAAATAGTCTATTGCACCTTCTTTTATAGCGGCCACAGCAGTAGGTATGTTTCCATAACCTGTTAACATTATGATTCTACTTTTAGCATTGCTTGACTGAATTTCTTTAACAACCTCCAAACCATTGCCATCACCCAATCTTAAATCTACAACTGCAAAACCTGGCTTTTTTGACTTAACCGATTCTATACCTTTTTGTACACCCTCAGCTTGAATAACCTGAAAACCCTTTTTTTCCATGGCTCTTGCCAATCTTTCTCTAAAAGGATTATCATCATCCACGATTAGCAGTGATTTGTTCTCAAATTCACTTAAATTTTGAAGTATGGCCTCATTTTTCATAGTTTAAATATGGTCATTTTTTTCCACAATTCAATAGGCTATTATTTGCTTTACATTAGATAACTATTGAATTAATTGCTCGAAATATTAAAGTTTTTTTTAAATTTAAAAGACTTTTTTTTGTTAAATTTTTTTTGGGGGGCACATAAGATGCAAAAATTTAAGTCAGTTGAAGATTTAGTTAATCAACTGAAACCTGACAAACCGGTTTATTGTATAAGAAAGAAATCAATTCTTTCTGCTTCAAGATTTTTTCAAAAAAAATTTCCAGGTAAGATACTTTATGCCGTGAAAACTAATCCAAATCCAGATGTAATTAAGACTTTAATCAAAAGTGGAATCAACCAGTTTGATGTAGCATCAGTTGAGGAAATTAAATCTGTTAGAAAATTCAGTCAATCAGCGAAATGTTCTTACATGCACACTGTTAAGAGTAGAGAAAGTATTAGGGACGCCTATTTTAAGTATGGTATTAAAATATTTGCACTGGACACAAAAGATGAATTAATTAAAATTATAGAAAGCACAGGTGGCGCTAAAGATCTTGATCTTTTTGTAAGAGTTGCAGTTTCAAATGAGCATGCTGAAATAGATTTATCAAAAAAATTTGGTGCATTAAATTCAGAAGCGGTAGGATTATTAAGGCTAGTAAAACAATATGCAAATAAAATTGGATTAAGCTTTCATGTTGGTTCTCAGTGTATGAATCCTATATCTTATACGAAAGGAATTAATGAGATTGGAAATATAATAAAAAGAACAAAAATTGTACCAGACTATATAAATGTTGGTGGGGGTTTTCCAACTATATATCCAGATCTAATTCCTCAATCTTTAGATAATTATTTTAATGAAATTATTAAAAGTTTAAAAAATTTAAGATTAAACAATTTACCAGAAATAATATGTGAACCAGGTAGAGCACTGGTTGCTGAAAGTGGCTCAACAATAGTAAGAGTTAATTTAAGAAAAAAACAAAAGCTTTACATAAATGACGGAACTTATGGCACCCTTTTTGATGCAGGAACTCCAAATATTGTTTATCCATCTAAAATTATCAAAGAAGGCTCAAATAAGATAATTTCAAAAAAACTTACTGCCTTTGACTTTTATGGTCCAACTTGTGATAGCATGGATTATATGAAGGGTCCTTTTATATTGCCAAATAATATTCGTGAAAATGATTATATAGAACTTGGACAATTGGGAGCTTATGGATTAACATTTAGAACTCAATTTAATGGTTTCTTTTCCAATGAAATTTATGAGGTTGAAGATAGTCCAATCATGAGCCTTTATGATAAAGACATTAATAAAGCTACTTTAGTTGCTTAATGTCTGAAAAAAAAGTAGGTCATAATAGTAAGAAAGATTTTCTCAAAAATCCTGTAGAACATATTGACATAACTTCATTTGATGCCAGAAAAATAATTTCATCAATGGAAAAAATGTCATTTGTATCGAGAGAAACTGCTAACGCAGCCAACATTTATAATGAAATGATTAAAGATAAAAATTGCACTATATTTTTAACACTAGCTGGATCTACATCTGCTGCAGGATGTATGAGTATATACAAGGATTTAGTAAAATATAATATGGTTGATGCTATCGTGGCTACCGGAGCATCGATAATTGATATGGATTTTTTCGAAGCATTAGGGTTCAAACACTATCAGGGATCTCAATTTCAAGATGATACTGAATTAAGAAAAAATTACATAGATAGGATCTACGACACATACATAGACGAAGATGAACTTCAAATATGCGATAAAAAAATTTGTGAAATTGCAGATAATTTGGACCCTAGAAGTTATACTTCTAGAGAATTTATATGTGAAATCGGCAAATATCTCAAAAAAAACTCGGTAAAAAAAGACTCATTAATTGAAACTGCGTATGACAACAATGTTCCAATATTTTGTCCAGCTTTTACTGACTCTAGTGCTGGATTTGGTTTGGTTATTCATCAAGAAAAAAATCCAAAAAAACACATCACGATAGATTCTATAAGAGAATTTCGTGAATTAACTGAAATTAAAATACAATCGAAGGGATCTGGTCTTTTAATGATAGGGGGTGGAGTACCAAAAAATTTTATACAAGATACAGTAATTTGTGCTGAACTACTTGGAAAAGATGTAGATATGCATAAATATGCCATTCAGATAACAGTTGCAGACTCTAGAGATGGTGCTTGTAGTAGTTCGACTTTAAAAGAAGCGAGTTCATGGGGTAAGGTAGATGTTACAAAGGAACAAATGGTTTTTGCTGAAGCAACAAGTGTTTTGCCATTAATTGCTAGTGATGCATATCATAAAGGTGAGTGGAAAAATAGAAATAGAAAAAATTTTTCTAAAATATTTGGATAATAAATTGAAATATCTTTCTAATAAAAATGGATTTCTTGGAATTGATAATAAATCTAATTTTAAAGAAAAAGTTGTAATTGTTCCCTTTGGTCTAGAAAAAACAGTCAGTTATGGTAGCGGTACTAGAAATGGGCCAAAAGAAATAATTAAAGCCTCACATCAAGTAGAACTTTATGATGAAGAATTAGATTGCGAGCCTTACAAAAAAATTGGTATCAAAACTTTAAAGCCTTTTAGGATTGATAAAAGTTTAAAAAAAGCTCTAAAAAAAATAGCGAATATTAATAAAAAAATTTTAGATAGAAAACTTTTTCCAATGACGTTTGGAGGTGAACATTCAATAACCCCTGGATGTATTGAACCTTTTGTAAAAAAATTTAAGAAAATTTGCCTATTACACTTTGATGCTCATGCAGACTTAAGAAATAGTTACAATGGAGAAAAGTTTTCGCATGCCTCAGCTATCAGAAGATGTCTAGATTATAAAAATGTTTCTATAATTTCATTCGGAATAAGAAATATTTCAGAAAGTGAAATACTTTTTTTAAAAAAAAATAAGTCAAGAATTAATATATTCTGGGCTAAAGATAAAACTAAATGGAATATGAAAAATTTTAAAAAATTGATTAAAAATAAAAATGTTTACTTAACGTTTGATGTAGACGGATTTGATAGCAGTATTATGCCTGCAACTGGCACACCAGAACCTGGCGGATTACTTTGGAATGAAGCTTTAGATATAATTAAAATTGCCGCAAAAAATTCAAACATAGTAGGAGCAGATATTAACGAATTATCTCCCATAAAAGGCTTCGATTCTTATAATTTCTTAGTTGCAAAGCTAGCATATAAAATTTTAGCTTATAAATATATGTATTAAATTAAATAGGTTTAAAAGTTTTTAACAATAATCTAAATGGAATTAACATCGTCAATGCTACAAATACTTTTACGCCAAGATCACCTAATGCTAATGTAGACCATGGAACGCCTGTTCCGTAAAATGAAATTGAGAAAAACAAGAATGTATCGATAGTTGATCCAATCATTGAAGAAGTTAATGGAGCTACAAACCATTTCTTTTTTCTTAAGTTATCAAATATTTGTACATCTATCAGTTGTGCAATTAAAAAAGCAGTTCCAGAGCCAACTGCAATTCTAATAGATATATAATCTGCAAAATCTGTAGAGAATAAAACTGTAAATCCAATACCCAATAAAAATCCAAAATATACTATTTTTCTTGCAACAAATTTCCCATAGGACCTATTTGCTAAATCTGTGATCAAAAATGCTATTGGATAACTAAACGCTCCATAAGTTAATACCTCATTTAATCCATAATAATTTATTGGGAATTGAACAAGATAATTTGAGGATAAAACAACTGCCCCCATCAAAAAGGATAGAGTAATAAAAGATTTATTCATTAAACTGATTTAGAGTGAACTGTTTTTTTTTGAAACGGAGATTTTACTAGTAAGCTTTTTTTTAATTTTTTAAGTCTTGGTGATAAATTTTTATTTTTAACACTTTTTAAGAAATCATCAAAGCTACCTTTTTTATCAACAGATCTTACACCTGCATTACTTACTGTAAGTTTAAAACTTCTTTTTAATAGCTCGCTAGTAAATTTTACTTTCTTTAAATTTGGTAAAAACCTTCTTTTGGTCTTATTGTTAGCATGGCTAACATTATTACCTTTCATTGGTATTTTTCCTGTTAATTCACATTTTTTTGACATAAAGCAGAACTATATAAGGTGAGATTTTGATGGCGTCAAGTTTAATACATTTAAGTATTTGTTTTTTTTCCTATAATTTCACTGAAATTTTTGACACCATCTTTTAATAATAATTCTCTTAGCTCTTTTTTTATTATACTAACAATATTGGGACCTCTATAAACCATACCAGTATATAACTGAATATAACTTGCTCCAGCCAGAAATTTTTCATAAGCACTTTCGCCAGAATCTACTCCTCCTACGCCAATAATTTTAATTTTACCTTTTAGTAATTTATAAAATTTATTTATCAAAATAGTAGATTTTGTTTCTATTGGTTTTCCTGAAAGTCCACCTTTTTGATATTTTTGAATATTTGTTAAACTTTCTCTAGTTGAGTCTGATGTATTTGAAACAACTACTCCACTTATATCATTACTTAAAAGGACTTGTGAAATTTCATTAATTTCATCTTTATGAATGTCTGGTGAAACTTTTACAACTATTGGAATTTTGGAGTTAAGATTTTTTTTTTCTTTTTCGATAGCTTTTAATAAATTATTTAATTGTTCTTGATTATGAAATTTTCGCAAATTTTCAGTATTTGGAGATGAAATATTGATAGTGATATAATCTGCTGCGTTATGAAAGATTTTTAAACATTTCAAATAATCTTCTGTTCTATTTTCTGAATCTTTGTTAGGTCCAATATTGACTCCTAGTATTCCAATTTTTTTATTTGAATTAATCTTTCTGATTATATTTTCTGCTCCAAGATTATTAAAACCAAGACGATTAATTAATGCTTCATCCTCAACTAATCTAAAAACTCTAGGTTTTGGATTTCCATATTGCTTTAATGGGGTAATTGTTCCGACTTCAACAAAACCAAAACCTAGATTAAATAAAGAATTATATACTTCTGCATTTTTATCAAATCCAGCTGCCATCCCTATAGGATTTTCAATATGTTTTCCAAATAATTCTGTTTTAAACAAAGGATCATCTTTATTTTTATCTAATATGTTTGGAACAAAATTAAATTTTAAAGACTTGATTGCTAAATTATGTGCAGTCTCAGGATCTAGTTTGAATATTAATGATCTTATATTTGAAAACATTATTTAATCTTATTTCTTATAAGATCTTTTGTTTCTTTAACACCAAAAAAACTTATAAAAAAACCCATTCTTGGTCCATTTTCATCACCAAACACAACTTGATAAATTAGTCTAAACCAATCTCTCAAATTTTTTGAATAACCATTCTCTTTTCCAGCTGAATAGACTAATGTTTGGATATCTTCAGGTAACATTCCGTCATTACAATTATCTAACTTTTTAATTAAAGCTTCTAGAGCTATTCTTTCATCATTATTAGGTTTTTTATATTTTTTATTCTTTTTAATAACATCATTAAAATATCTAATTGCGTATCCAACTAGCTTATCAAAAATTGGGTAATCTTTTTCATTAATGTCTTTTTTATATTTTTTAACAAATTTCCAAAGAAGATCTTTATTATCAGCGTTACTTGTTTCGACTAAATTGAGAAGCATTGAGAAAGACATTATCATTTGTTCTTTTGGCACATTACTATTATGGACATGCCACAAGGGATTCATAAGAAGTTGTAATTCATCTTGATTTTTTGTTTTTTCTAATAATTCTAAATATTCATCAACAGTTTTTGAAACTATCTCTTTGTACAATTTTTTTGCTCTTTTTGGATTTTGATACATATATAAAGATAAACTTTCTGGTGATGCATATTCAAGCCATTGATCGATTGTAATCCCATTTCCTTTCGATTTAGAAATTTTTTCACCTTTTTCATCCAAGAATAATTCATAGGCAAATCCCGAAGGATTAGTTTTTCCAATAAGTTTAATTATTTTTGTTGAGAGAATAGCGCTTTCAATTAAATCTTTTCCGTACATTTCAAAATCTACATCTAAAGCATACCACCTCATTGCCCAATCGACTTTCCATTGAAGTTTGCAATTTCCATCTAAAATACTTTTCTCTAATTCCTTACCATTATTATCAAAGACAATTTTTAGATTTTTTTTATCTATTTCTTTAACTGGAACTTCTAAAACATGGCCAGTATCAGGACAAATAGGCAAAAAAGGACTATAAGTTTTTTGACGTTCTTTTCCTAAAGTAGGTAAAATTATTTCCATGATTCCTTCATAATTTTCTAAAATCACTTGAAGTGACGGATTGAAATAACCTGATTTATAAAGTTCAGTTGAGCTTTTAAAATCAAAAGTAAAACTAAAATTATTTAGAAATTTTTTTAACATTTCGTTATTGTGTTCGCCAAAACTATTAAATTTATCAAATGGATCAGGTACTTGTGTTAAAGGTTTGTGAAGATTTTTTTCCAACAAATGTTTATTAGGGACATTATCTGGAACCTTTCTGAGCCCATCCATATCATCTGAGAAAGTTATAATTTCTGTTGGAAGATTTGTTAAATTTTTTAAGGCATTTACAATCATTGAGGTTCTGGCAACCTCACCAAATGTACCTATGTGTGGCAAACCACTAGGGCCATATCCTGTTTGAAGTGTGATTTTTCCTTTTTTTTCTATGAAAGATTTTCTCTCTCGAAGCATTTTTTTTGCTTCCACAAAAGGCCAAGCAGTAGTTTTATCTAAATTTTCTTTTTTAATCATTAATATTTCTTATAAAATCTTAAATATATGATTAGGTTAATTCATATAGAGTTGAAATTTATTTACCATAAAATAATGTTCTTTCAAAATGTCTAATTATAAAACTGTTTTTTTTACACTAGGAATCCTTCAAATAATCCTGGGGCTTTTTATGTTTGTTCCAATAATAGCTCAATTTATTTATGAAGAGATAGATTCCTCGTTTTTTGGTGCATCAATTGTTACAATAATCTTTGGAACTTTATTTTTCTTATCTAATTTAGATCATGATAAAAAGTTAAATTTACAACAAGCATTTCTTTTGACTGCATTATCTTGGTTAAGTATTGCAATTTTTGGCTCTCTTCCCTTTGTATTCTCAAACATAAATTTTTCTTTTACAAATGCTTTTTTCGAAAGTATGTCGGGTATAACGACCACTGGTTCAACAGTTATATCTAATCTAAATGAAATGCCAAAAGGTATTTTATTATGGAGAGCTCTACTACAGTGGTTAGGTGGAATTGGAATAATCATTATGGCTATAACATTGATGCCAATTATGAATGTTGGCGGTATGCAATTATTCAAAATTTCTAATAATGACTCATCGGAAAAGATTCTTCCTAAATCAAAAGAAATAGCTATGAGATTAATATATATCTACACAGGTTTGACTACTCTGTGTGCAATCTCTTATTTTATTTTTGGAATGAGTTTGTTTGACAGTATAACTCATTCGATGACAACTATCGCTACTGGAGGTTTTTCGAATTACAATGAGTCTATTGGTTATTTTAATAGTTCCTCTATTGAAATATCAGCTATGATTTTTATTTTATTAGGAAGTCTACCCTTCATTGCCTATATCAAATTTATTAATGGAAATAAAATGATTTTCTTTAATGATATCCAAATTCAAACTTTTTTTAGAGTAATACTAGTGAGTATAGTCATCTTGTCAGTATATCTTTCTATTCATAATTTAGATACTTTCAATTTTATGGCAATTTTATTTAATATAATTTCAATTTTAACTGGCACTGGTTATGTTAATGCTCAATTCGATAGTTGGGGAAGTTTTTCTTTAGTTCTATTTTTAATTTTAATGTTCATTGGAGGTTGTGCTGGATCTACAACATGTGGGGTTAAAATATTTAGAATTCAAATTCTTTATTCTTTTATAATTAATAGTTTAAAAAAAATAATTTATCCAAAAGGTATTTTTGTTTTAAAATATGATCAAAATCCAATTGATAATAAATTTATTTCATCAATCATTTCATTTATATATATGTATTTAATTATATTTTTTTTTATAACCGCATTACTTTCACTTACAGGTCTTGATTTTATTACATCAATTTCTGGAGCTGCAACGGCCATATCTAATGTTGGGCCTGGATTAGGTTCTACTATTGGTCCAAACGGTGATTTTTCGTCTTTACCAGATTTATCTAAATGGATATTAAGCGTTGGTATGATTTTGGGCAGGCTAGAACTATTTGCTATATTAGTTTTATTTCTTCCTTCTTTTTGGAGAAACTGATTAATGAAAAATATAAGTATTTTTTTTGAAAAGAAACCTTTGAAAATGATCTGCTTAGGATTTTCATCAGGTCTTCCAATACTTTTAGTTTTTTCAACTCTTTCTGTTTGGTTAGTAAAAGCAGGGATCAGTCGAAGTACTGTAACATTATTTAGTTGGGCAGGTTTTGCTTATGCATTTAAATATTTATGGTCACCACTAGTAGATAATTACAGATTACCAATACTAAAAAAATTAGGTCATAGAAAAAGTTGGCTTTTATTATCCCAATTCCTTATTATTGCAGCATTAATATTAACAGCATTTACTGATCCAAAAGAAAGTTTATTTTTTACTGCTTTATTTATAACGATTTTAGCTTTTTTTAGTGCAACACAAGATATTTTAATTGATGCATTTAGAATTGAGTCAGCTCAACAATCTTTACAGGGTCCTTTATCATCTATGTATATTGCTGGATATAGAGTTGCAATGCTTGTTGCTGGTGCTGGAAGTTTATGGCTTGCGTCTATTTTTGGAACTGAAATTTATGATCAAAATGTTTGGAAAAAGGTATATCTCATTATGTCTATCTTCATGTTAGTTGGTGTTTTTGCAACATTTGTTTCGGATGAACCAAAGTTAAAAAGAAATTTTAATTCTGATAATCATATAAAATTTTTAATTACTATTTTTATTGCAGTAGTAAGCTTTATATTTTTGTACTCGACAATTGATAATCCTTTTGAAAAAAAAGAAGTTTTACTTAGCTTTCTTTTTTCAACAACAAGATTAATAGTCTGTTTTATTTTTTCTTATATAATAATTTCCTTGCTAATCTTTATGGGATTTGCACCCAAAAATAAAATTTCAAAAAGTTATATGGGTCCAATTTTTAATTTTATAAAAAGATACGGAAAATTCGCTTTTTTGATACTCCTTCTAATCTCTCTTTATAGAATTGCTGATATAGTAATGGGAGTAATGGCAAATATATTCTATTTAGAAAAAGGATATAAAATTTCTGAAATTGCAACTTACTCAAAATTTTTTGGAGTCTTCGCAACAATACTAGGAGGATTTATTGGTGGTTATTGCTCTTATAAATTTGGCACAATGAAATCTTTATTTTTTGGAGCTTTAATTGCAGCTTCAAGCAACTTATTATTTGCCTGGTTAGCTATATCACCAATAAGTATTAATTTTTTAATAACTGTTATTACCGCTGACAATATATCTAGTGGGTTTGCAGGTGCTGCATTTGTAATTTATTTATCTGGATTAACTTCAATAAAATTTACAGCAACTCAATATGCGTTATTTAGTTCAATTATGCTTTTCATCCCAAAATTAATTGCAGGATATGCTGGTGGTTGGGTAGATTTTATGGGATACCCATACTTTTTCTCATTGACAGCTTTTTTGGGTTTACCCGTCCTCTTTTTGATAATTTGGATTAGTAAAGTAGCACCCGTTAAAAATTAAATGGAAAATAATTTTTTAAATATTCCTGTAAGTAACATTTATACTAAACCTAATATTAGATCAGAAGTATGTACCCAAATCTTGTATGGGGAAAAATTTGAAATATTGAGCAAAAAAAAAGGTTGGTTTAAGATTAAAACTTATTTTGATAATTATATTGGTTATATAAGGAAACAAAAATTCAGAAAAAATTTTAAGCCTCAATTGAAGATTTTTAAATCGAAATCCAGGATTTATATTAAGAAAAAAAACAAATTTTATCCCTCGAATAATTTTCTTTATTTTGCTTCAGGCATATCGATATTGAGTAAAAACAGAAAATATTTAGAATTTGAAAAAAATAAGTGGATTAAAAAAAAGGATACCAAAATTATTAATCATTATGAAAAAAATTATTTAAAAATAATAAAATTATTTTTAAATAGTAAATACGTGTGGGGTGGCAAAACTTTAGATGGAATTGACTGTTCTGCTTTAATTCAAATATATTTTTACTATAATAGAATTTTTTTTCCACGAGATTCTAAAGATCAATTCAAATATTGTAAAAAGAAAAGAAGTAAAAACTTTGATAAGGGTGATATAATTTTTTGGAAAGGTCATGTTGGTATGTGTTTAAACAAATCTAGATTTATTCACGCTTATGGACCAAGAAAAAAAGTATTAATAATGCCTACAAATAAAACAATAAAACTAATAGAAAAAACAGCTAATTTAAAAGTTAAAAAAGTAAGTAATATAAAAAAATATTAATTTCTTCCAAAATCAGGTTTATTTATATCCTGTTTTAATTTCAAGATTTTAGATCTCACTTTTTTTGTCTGTATCAATTTCTTAATAATTGACTTGCTATTTTTTGAATTAATATCCTTTTTAAATGAATTTAAATTTTTAACAAATATATCAATAGCTCTTGAAACATTAATTTTATTATCAAAAAAAATATCTCGCCACATTATTTCATTCGATGCTGCTATACGTGAAAAGTCTCTCAAACCACCCGCACTGAATTTAATTAAATCATATTTTTGTTTTTTTTCAAAATCTTGGGCAGATTTTACTAAATTGTAAGCAACCAAGTGAGGTAAATGACTTGTAATTGAGAAAATTTTATCATGCTTTTCTGCATTCATCATTACTGTTTTAGAACCAACTTTTTTCCAAAATGAATTTAGAAATTTTAAATTTCTTGATTTAGTTTTTTTATCTTTAATTAGTATACACCACTTATTTTCGAACATATTTTCTTTACCATGTTCTGGTCCGCTTACCTCTGATCCTGTTATAGGGTGACTTTGTATCCAGTGAATACCTCTTTTCAAAAATTTTTTGATAATTTTTGATGACTCAGTTTTTGAAGAACCAATATCTGTAATAATTGTTTTTGATAAAATAAATTTATTAATTTTAATAATAAGCTTTTTATACTCACTCATAGGTGTACAAAAAATAACTAGATCCGAATTGACTACACCATCTTCTAATGATTTAACTATTGTTCCAGATAACTTAAGTCTTTTAATCTTTAAAATATTTGATTTTGATTTTTCATAAATAAATATTTTTTTTGCTATTTTTTTTTTAGAAATTCTTCTTACTAAAGATGACCCTAGCAATCCACATCCAATGATTAGTACTTTTTTCATTTATTAAAAATACTTTCTAATTCTTTCATAAACTTTAAATTTTCTTTTTTAGATCCAATGGTTAAACGCAACATATTTTTCATTTTATAACCATATTCAGTAGACCTTAAAATAATACCTTTTAATTTTAATTTTTTATAAACATGCCTAGCTTTTAATTTACATTTCGTAAAGTTTAATAATAAAAAATTAGCAGAAACTTTATTTGAACTGATACCATACATACTTAAAAAATTTTTCAATTTTGTTGCATATAAAATATTGTGTTTTATTGATCTAGTAATGAATTTACCATCTTTTAAAGATTCTAGCGCTGCTTTTTGTGCAACCTCGTTAACATTAAATGGTGGTTTGATGGTGTTAAGTGCATCAATAATTTTCTTTGAGCCATACCCCCATCCAATTCGTAATGAAGATAAACCATAAATTTTTGAAAATGTTCTTAGTATAAAAACATTATGTTTATTTTTAAATAAATCTAAGCCAGATTTATAATCAGAGTTTTTCATATATTCTGCATAAGCATCATCTACAACCAACAAAATATTTTTTCTTAATTTTTTTCTTAATTCAATTAACTCAAGTTTAGTAAGATAAGTTCCTGTTGGATTGTTTGGATTTGCTAAAAAAACAATCTTAGTTTTTTTAGTAACCTTTTTGATTATTTCTTTAATAGATACTTTAAATTTTATTTCTTTAGCAAAAATTATATTTGCACCAACTATTTTTGCATAAATTCTATACATCAAAAAACTAAATTGTGAGACAATCACATCGTCTTTAGGTTTTAAAAATAATTGACATAACATTTGAATAACTTCATCAGATCCTGCTCCACAAATAATTCTGTCCTTATTACATTTAAATTTTTTTGCAATTTGGTTTCTTAATTCTTTTGATTTTCCATCTGGGTATCTAAAAAAATTTAATTTCTTATTAGACATAACTTTCTTAACCCTTGAACTCATGCCTAGAGCAGATTCATTTGCAGAAAGTTTAATAATTTTTCTAAATTTCTTTATACTAGATTTTCCTGGTTTATAGGCTTCAATATTTAGTTTTTTAAATCTCATGATACTTATCTTTTTTAATATTTATGCCCTTTATAATTAAAATAAGAATTTTTTATATAGTTATAAGTGTAATTATTTTTTAAATTTGACATACCAAATAACTTCTAGTACAAAATTTATGCGCTGATTTACCTGAATTGCGAGCGCTCTAAAAAAACCGCTAAAAAAGTTTTTTTTCTCACAATTCACCAATCAGCAACATTATGAATACTAAAGCAAATTTAAAAACATTGATTATTGATAAACCACTAAAATTAGATTGTGGGCAAACCATCAGTAATTTTCCATTGGCCTATGAAACCTTTGGAACTCTTAATGCAAATAAAGACAATGCAATTTTGGTTTGCCATGCTTTAACAGGAGATCAATTTGTTACTGGTATAAATCCAATAACTAAAAAAGATGGTTGGTGGACATATGCAGTTGGTCCAAATAAGTCTATCGATACAAATAAATATTTTGTCATTTGTGCAAATGTACTTGGTGGATGTATGGGATCTTTTGGGCCTAGTCATGAAAATCCTAAAACAAAAAAAATGTATGGTACAGATTTTCCCGTAATTACAATTAATGATATTGTTAACGCTCAAGTTAATTTATTAGACTTTTTTGGTATTGATAAACTTTTTTCAGTTGTAGGAGGTTCAATGGGTGGTATGCAAGTATTACAATTTGTAAGTAATTTTCCTGACAAAGCTAGAACAGCAATACCGATTGCCTGTACGTCTAATCATTCTGCTCAGAATATTGCTTTTAACGAACTGGGTAGGCAAGCAATTACAGCAGATCATAATTGGTTAGATGGGAATTATAACTCAAAAAACACTGTACCTGACAAAGGATTAGCAGTTGCACGAATGGCTGCGCATATTACTTATCTGTCAAAAAAAGGACTTCAAGAAAAATTTGGAAGAAAGTTACAAGAAAGAGATGATCTTAAATTTGGTTTTGATGCTGACTTTCAAATTGAAAGTTACTTAAGATATCAAGGTTCAGTCTTTGTAGATAGATTTGATGCTAATAGCTATCTTTATATAACCAGAGCAATGGATTATTTTGATTTAGTAAAACAATTTAATGGTAATTTATCTAATGCCTTTAAAAATACAAAAACTAAATTTTTTGTAATATCTTTTACTTCAGATTGGCTTTATCCAACTCAAGAAAATAAAGAAATTGTGATTGCTCTAAATGCAATTAATGCAAATGTAGGTTTTGTAGAAATAGAATCTGATAAAGGTCATGACTCTTTTTTACTAGATGTTCCAGATTTTTTAAAAGCAATTAAAAATTTTTTAGATAAATCTTACGCGGAAAATTATAATGAAAACTGAATATAAAATCATCGCAAATATTATTGAAAATAATTCAAGTATATTAGATGTGGGATGTGACGATGGAACCTTAATGGAATTTTTAAAAGCTAATAAAAGTACCAACATTAGGGGTATAGAAATTTCTAAGGAAAAAGTTCAAACTTGTATTGCTAAGGGTTTAACTGTAATTGAGGGAAATGCAGAATTTGATTTAAAACAATTTCCAAATGACTCATTTGATTATGTTGTTCTTGGACAAACTTTACAAGCTTTTGTAAATCCTGAATTAGTTATTAAAGAACTTTTAAGAGTTGGTAAAAAAACTATTATAACTATTCCTAATTTTGGACATTGGAGAGTTAGACTAAATTTATTAATTAAAGGCACAATGCCAATTACTAATTCATTACCACATAATTGGTACAATACTCCTAATATTCATATGTGTACAATTAAAGATTTTGTAAAATTTTCTGAAATAATTGGCTTTAAGATTTTTAAATCTTTAGCTTTAAAAAATAAGAAAATATCTAATATAAATAATTCAAATTTATTCCTTAAAAATCTATTTGGTGAACTTGGAATATTCCTTATTGAGAAATAAATGAAAATTGAAATTATAAAATGTTTACAAGATAATTTCAGTTATTTGATTGTTGATGAAAAAACTCAGATAGCATGTGTTGTTGATCCTAGTGAAGCGAAACCTATTATTAATTTTTTGAATAAGAGAAAAATAAATCTCAAATATATTCTTAATACTCATCATCATTATGATCATGTTGGAGGAAATAGTGAATTAAAAAAGAAATATAATTCTTATGTTGTGGGTTTTAAGGGAGATAGCGATCGTATCCCAGAAATTGACATTTTATTGGAAAACAATCAAACATGGAAAAAAGATAACTTTGAAGCAAAAATTTATCATATTCCTGGTCATACAACAGGTCATATTGCTTTTCATTTTTATAAAGAAAAAAAAATTTTTACTGGTGATACTTTATTTTCTCTTGGATGTGGAAGATTATTTGAGGGTACATATGAACAAATGTTCAATTCTCTTAAAAAAATCAAGCAACTTCCTAAAGATACAGAAATCTATTGTGGCCACGAATACACGTTACAAAATTCAAATTTTTGTATAGCTAACGATCCTGAAAATTTAAAACTTAAAGAAAAGATAGCAAAAATCAAAAATAATCTTAAAAAAAATTTACCCACTATTCCGACTATTTTAGAAGATGAGCTTGAATGTAATATATTTCTTAAAGCAAATGATCTAAAAACTTTTTCAAAACTTAGGGATTTAAAGGATAATTTTTAGCTTATATAGCTTGACTATAATTTCGCTAAGATTATATTGCGGTAATTAAAATTACATTTTCTTTATGTCTTATGCAGTAATACAAACAGGTGGAAAGCAATACAAAGTAAGATCAGGTGAAATCTTGAAAATTGAAAAGCTGCCAAATTCTAAAACTAATACTAAAATTGAATTTAAAGAAATTCTTGCGTATGGTGATGAGAAAGTAATTGAAGTTGGAGCTCCAACAGTAGAAGGTGCTAAAGTTGAGGCAGATTTAATAAAGAGTAGTAAAAATAGAACGATTTTAATTTTCAAAAAAAGAAGAAGACAAAATTCAAGACGAAAAAATGGACACAGACAGCAATATTCAATGATTAAAATAAACAAAATTTTTTCAAAAGATGGTAAAATCTTATCAGAGGCTGAAAAAGTTTCAAAAACTTCAAAGAAAGAAGTTGCAGAAAAGAAAACGAGCAAGTAATTAGGAAAAAATTATGGCAACAAAAAAAGCAGGTGGATCATCAAGAAACGGACGAGATAGTGCTGGACGAAGACTTGGGGTTAAAAAGTATGGTGGTGAAACTGTAATTCCTGGAAATATAATTGTTAGACAAAGAGGGACAAAGATATTTCCTGGTGAAAACGTTGGAATGGGCAAAGATCATTCGATATTTTCGGTTATAAAAGGCAAAGTAGTTTTTAAAAAAACTAAATCAGATAGAACTTTTGTTTCAGTAAAACCCAATTAATAGTACAACTAATAAAAGCGTTGTATTATGAAATTCTTAGATCAAGTAAAAATTTATATTAAAGCTGGAAACGGTGGTGATGGTTCCCCAAGCTTTAGAAGAGAAAAATTTATTGAGTTTGGAGGACCTGATGGTGGAGATGGTGGAAAAGGTGGATCTGTTATTCTAAGAGTAGAACGAAACTTGAATACTTTAATAGACTATAGATATCAACAGCATCATAAAGCACAACGAGGGGAAAATGGTTCAGGTCAAAATCGTACTGGAAAAGGTGGTGAAGATTTAATTCTAAAGGTTCCTTTGGGAACACAAGTATTCGAAGAAGATAATAAAACTTTGATATATGATTTTACTAAAACTGGTGAGGAGTTTGTAGCAGCTAATGGTGGCAAGGGAGGATTAGGAAATACAAGATTTAAAAGTTCAACTAATAGAGCTCCAAGAAAGTATACTAAGGGAACAGCTGGTGAAGAGTTTGTGATTTGGCTCCAATTGAAAACTATTGCTGATATTGGAATAATTGGATTACCTAACGCAGGAAAATCGAGCTTGTTAGCAGCCGTAACAAATGCGAATCCAAAAATTGCAAATTACCAATTTACTACTTTAAATCCAAATTTAGGAGTTGCAACTTATGACGATAAAGAGATCACTTTAGCCGATATTCCTGGTTTGATTGAAGGAGCTCATGAAGGTACAGGACTGGGAACACAATTTTTAAAACATATAGAAAGATGTAAATCACTTTTACATTTAATAGATATTACTAATGAAGATTTGATGAAATCCTACAATCAAGTCAAGAAAGAATTACAAAATTATAGTTTTGAACTCACTAAAAAAAAAGAAATAATTGTTTTAAATAAAATAGATTTAGTAGATGAAGATATCGTAAAAAAGAAAATAAAAGATTTTTCAAAAGATAAAAAATGTGAAATATTAACTGTATCGACATTAAAAAAAGATTCTGTTTCTAAAATTAAATCTAAATTGATTTTATATGCATCTTAAAAACTCAAAAATTATTGTTATCAAAATTGGATCTTCTCTTTTAGTAGATAAACAAAGAAAAATTAGGAGTAAGTGGTTAACAAGTTTCGCAAATGACATTAAAAAATTAAAATTGAACAATAAAAAAATAGTTATAGTTAGTTCTGGAGCTATTGCACTTGGATGTAAAAAAATGAATTATAATAAAGCTAATTTAAAATTAGATAAAAGCCAAGCAATAGCATCAATAGGCCAAATTGAACTTATGAATTTATTTTCACACACATTTTCTAAATATAAAATAAACATATCACAAATTCTTCTAACTCTAGACGATACTGAGGAAAGAAGAAGATCAATAAATGCGAGAAGAACTTTTGAAAACCTCTTTCAACTCGATTATGTTCCTGTAGTTAATGAAAATGATACTATTGCAACCTCAGAAATAAAATATGGCGATAATGATAGACTAGCTTCTCGTGTAGCTCAAATTACTGGTGCTGATACATTGATTTTATTATCTGATGTAGATGGTCTTTTTACTAAAAATCCAAAGAAATTTAAAAATGCAAGATTAATAAAAAGAATTTCTAATTTACATGAAGACATGAGAAATATTAATATGAAAGGCACTACAGAATTTGGGAGTGGAGGAATGGATACAAAAATTGAGGCAGCCAAAATCTGCAATTTAGCAGGATGCAACATGATAATTGCTAATGGATTACACCAAAATCCTATAGATCAAATTGAAAAAAAAAATAATTGTACTTGGTTTATTTCCTCTATACCAAAATTAGATGCTAGAAAAAAATGGATTATTAGCTCTGTTTCTCCAAAAGGAGAACTAATTATTGATGATGGGGCTAAAAAAGCACTTATAAATGGAAAAAGTCTTCTCGCAGCTGGTATCAAAAAAGTTTCAGGAAATTTTAACAAAGGGGACCATATTAAAATTTTAGATAATAAAAGAAAGGAATTTGCCAGAGGCTTAAGTTCTTTTTCTTCAAGTGAGATAAATAAAATTTTAGGATGTCACTCTAATGAAATTAAAAAAATACTTGGTTATGTTTCAAAATCTGAAATTGTCCATAAGGATGATATGGTAAAAATTTGATGAAAAAAGAATTAATCAATATTGGAATTAAATCTAAGAGAGCTATTAATTCTCAATTAAGTTCAAAAAAAAAGAATAAAGTTTTAAAATATTACTGTTATCTAATAAAAAAAAATAAGAGGTTAATTATTAATCAAAACAAAAAAGATGTTTTTGATGCACAAAAAAAAGGGCTTAAAGATAATCTTATTGATCGTCTTATTTTAAATGAAAAAAAAATTTCAAGTATTATTAATTCTATCGAGTCTATAATAAAACTCAAAGATCCAACAGGTATTGTTTTAGAAAAATGGAAAAGACCCAATGGCTTAAATATTTCAAAAATTTCAATTCCAATAGGTATCATTGGTGTTATCTATGAAAGTAGACCAAATGTAACATCTGATGTTGCATCTCTATGTTTTAAATCTGGAAACGCTGTAATTTTAAAAGGCGGAAAAGAAGCAATTAATTCCAATAGAATTTTATCAAAACTGTTCAGAACTTCTCTAAAAAAAAATAATATTGATGAAAACTTTGTTCAATTTATTGATAATAAAAGCCGAAAAATTGTTGATCTTTTATTAACAAAAATGAGTAAATATATTGATGTGATAATTCCAAGAGGTGGAAAACAATTAGTAAAAAAAGTTCAAGCTTTGTCTAATTTGCCAATAATTGGTCATTTAGAAGGAATTTGTCATACATTTGTTGATAAAGATGCAAATCTTAGAATAGCTCAGAAAATTATTTATAATGCAAAATTAAGAAACACTGCAATTTGTGGTGCAACCGAGACTATTTTGATTCACCAAAAAATTCTAAATAAATCATGTAACTACATTTTAGAAAATTTAGAAAAAAATGGTTGTAAAATACTTGGAGATAAAAATGTTAGAAAATTTTATAAAGGGAAAATATTTAAGGCTTCTAATAAAGACTGGTCTAAAGAATATTTATCACCTACTGTATCTGTTAAATCAGTAAATAATTTAAATGAAGCTATCAGTCATATTAATAAGTATGGTACAATGCATACAGATTCTATTATTACTAAAAAAAAAATAACTGCAAAAAAATTTTTGTCTAGCGTTAACAGTTCTATCGCAATGCACAATACATCAACTCAATTTGCTGATGGTGGTGAATTTGGTTTTGGGGGAGAAGTTGGAATTTCAACTAACACACTCCCACCGAGAGGACCTGTTGGTTTAAACCAGCTGGTCTCATATAAATATCAAATTACAAGTAATGGAAAAATAAGGAAGTAATTTGGATTCAAAAAAAAAAATTGGAATACTTGGTGGATCTTTTGATCCAGCTCATAAAGGTCATCTAGCAATATCTAAAGAGGCGCTTAAAAAGTTTAAATTAAAAAAAATAATATGGGCGATAACAACAAATAATCCTCTAAAGAAAAAAAGTAGAACGAGTATTTCTGATAGAATTAATGGGTGTAAAAAAATTATAAAATCTAATAATTTGATTAAAATAAAATTTTATGAAGATACTATTAAATCAAATAAAACTATAGATCTAATAAATTATCTTAAAAAAAATGATAAATATGAAATATTTTTTTTAATGGGCGCAGATAACCTTATAAATTTTCACAAATGGCATAAGTGGAAAATGATTGTAAAAAACTGTAATTTGGTAGTTTTTGATCGTCATGGATATAAAAAAAAATCCTTAAATTCAGTATCATTTAAAAGACTAAAAGGTAAAAATTTGATGTTTATTAAATTTAATAAGGTCAATATTTCATCTTCTCAATTGAGAAAAATTTGATAATGTTAAGCTAATTAATGGATAAAATTTCAGATTTAAAACAAATCGTTATAAGTACCTTAGACATTAACAAAGCCCAAGACATTGTTAGTATAGATTTAAAAGATAAAAGTTCTATGGCTGATTATATGATCATTGCAAGTGGTACATCTTCAAGGCATATTCAAGCGTTATCTGAACAAGTTTTAGAGAAATTGAAAGATAATGGTATTAACGAATGTAAAATAGAAGGCAAAGAGAGTAGTGAATGGAAATTGGTTGATGGTATTGATTTAATTGTGCATATTTTTCACCCAGAAAAAAGAAAATTTTATGAACTTGAAAAAATGTGGTCTGAACTAATTCCAAAAGAAAAGTTGATAATATAATGTTTAAGAAAATTCTATGTTTATTTTTTTTGATTAGTATTTTTTTTTTAAAAAACTCATATTCATCAGAAAACGATATTTATAAAAAAATTGATCTTTTTGGTGAAGTCTTAGATAAAATTAATAAAGAATATGTTGATGAAATAGATCAATCAGAAAGTATGGATGCAGCTATAGATGGTCTTCTTCAGTCTTTAGATCCATATTCTGGATATATGTCACCAAAAACTTTTGACGAGATGCAAACCGATACAAGTGGGGAGTTCGGAGGGCTTGGAATCGAAGTAACCATGGAATCTGGCGTTGTCAAAGTTATTTCTCCAATAGATGACACTCCTGCGTCTAAAGCTGGTATTAAAGCTGGCGATTACATAGTAAAAATTGATAATACTCAAGTTCAAGGAAAGTCTCTAACTGAAGCAGTTGATTTAATGCGAGGTCCAGTCGGATCTAGTATTGAGTTGACTATTAGAAGGCGTGGGGAAAAAAAAGCTTTAATATTTGAGGTTACAAGAGAAATAATTGAGATTAAATCGGTAAAAGCTGATCTTTTGGATAAAAATATTGGATATCTAAGATTAACTTCATTCAATGAAAACAGTGCACAACAAATTGAAAAGGAAATTAAAAAGTTAGAAAAAAATAAGAATTTAAAAGCCTATATTTTAGATTTAAGAAATAACCCAGGTGGCCTTTTATCTCAAGCAATTACAATATCGGATTTTTTTTTAGAAAATGGTGAGATTGTATCAACAAAAAGTCGAAAATCTTCCGAGAATAGAAAATGGTTTGCAAAAAAAGGTGATATTACTAATGGTAAAACTTTAATTGTACTAATTAATTATGGTTCTGCTTCCGCCTCTGAGATAGTTGCTGGAGCTTTAAAAGACCATAAAAGGGCAATATTATTAGGAGAAAATAGTTACGGTAAAGGTTCAGTTCAATCAATAATTCCTTTAAAGAATAAAGGAGCAATTAGACTAACTGTAGCTAAATATTATTTACCATCTGGTAAATCGATTTCTGAAGTAGGAGTATCGCCAGATATAGAGATTGATGAAGAGTTAGATAATTTTAAAATCAAAACCGAGACTGATAATCAATTAAATTACGCTATAAAATTGCTTAACGGCTAGATATGGAAAATAAATTTAAGGATTTACCATTGAGAGATGGTGTTGGTATAATTGTATTAAATAAAGATAATAAAGTTTTTGTAGCAAAGAGAATAGATAATCCAAAAAATTTTTGGCAAATGCCTCAGGGCGGAGTAGATGTTGGAGAAAATTTTCTAGCCGCTGCTTACCGAGAGCTCGAGGAAGAAACTAGTATCAAAAATGTTAAATTAATTAAAGAAATAGATGTAGTTACTACTTATTTATTACCTAAACATTTATTGGGAATAATATGGAAAGGAAAATACAAGGGTCAAAAACAAAAATGGTTTTTAATGAGATTTATTGGAAGTGATAATGAAATAAACATAAAAACAAATAAACCAGAATTTCTTGATTGGAAGTGGATCGATTTAGAAATGATAACTGATGTAGTTGTTGATTTTAAACTAGAGGTTTATAAGATTATTCAAAAAAAAGTAAAAAATATTATTAATTAATAGATCTTAAAACATCAATTTTTTGATCTATTAAATATTTAGTTTGATCATTTACCTCTGTTTTAGATATTTCTTCCTCAGCCATTTTTAATAGTTCCTGAATTTTATTTTTTTTGATATCTTTTAGATTGTAAATAGAACTTGTAAGAACTGATAAATTATTGCTCTTAAACTCTATAATCCCATCCTCAACATAAAATTTATCCTCTCCAGTTTGTGAATAAATCTTAATTATTCCAGGTTTTAAAAAAGAAATAATAGAGATATGATCCTTAAGAATTCCAATTTCTCCTTCAAATGCTGGAACAATGACTTCTGTTACGTCATCTTTTGATAAGAAAGACTTATCAGGATTCACAATTTCTATTTTAAACTCTTCGCTCATCACGCAGCAGCATCTTTTTTAATTTTTTCAGCTTTTTCTACTGCTTCTTCTATTGTTCCAACCATATAAAATGCAGCCTCAGGAAGATGGTCGTACTCACCTTTACAAATTGCATCAAAGCCTTTTATTGTTGATTCTAAATCTACAAGTTTGCCTGGCGACCCTGTAAATACTTCAGCAACAAAAAATGGTTGTGATAAAAATCTTTGAATTTTTCTTGCTCTTGCTACTGTTAATTTATCTTCCTCTGATAATTCATCCATTCCTAAAATTGCAATAATATCTTGCAAAGATTTATATGTTTGAAGAACTTTTTGAACTTCTCTAGCAACTCTATAGTGTTCATCACCAACTATTCTTGGATCAAGAATTCTTGATGTAGAGTCTAACGGATCCACTGCAGGATAAATACCAATTTCAGCAATTTGCCTTGAAAGAACTGTTGTTGCATCTAAATGAGCAAATGAAGTTGCAGGTGCTGGATCAGTCAAATCATCTGCTGGAACATAAATAGCTTGAACAGAGGTAATTGATCCCTTGTTCGTTGTTGTAATTCTCTCTTGCAAATTGCCCATATCAGTTGCTAAAGTGGGCTGATAACCTACTGCTGATGGTATTCTTCCTAAAAGTGCTGATACCTCAGAACCTGCCTGTGTAAATCTAAAAATATTATCAACAAAGAAAAGAACATCTTGACCTTCTTGATCCCTAAAATATTCAGCTACAGTTAGACCTGTAAGAGCAACTCTCGCTCTAGCTCCTGGAGGTTCATTCATTTGGCCGTACACTAAAGCTGCCTTTGATCCTGATCCATCTTTTTTTATTACACCTGACTCTATCATTTCATGATAAAGATCATTACCTTCTCTCGTTCTTTCACCAACACCAGCAAAAACAGAAAAACCACCATGTGCTTTCGCAACATTATTAATCAACTCCATAATCAAAACAGTTTTTCCGACTCCTGCACCGCCAAATAATCCAATTTTTCCACCCTTCGCATAAGGTGCCAACAAGTCAATTACTTTTATACCTGTAACCAAAATTTCTGTTTCAGTTGATTGATCGTTGAATTCCGGTGCTGGTCTATGTATTGGCCAGCTCTCTTTTGTTTTAACAACTCCTCTTTCATCAATAGGTTCGCCAATTACATTAATAATTCTACCTAAAGTTTCTGGCCCAACAGGAACTTTGATTGGTGCATTGGTATTAACTACTTCATCTCCTCTTTTAAGTCCTTCAGTAGCATCCATTGCAATAGTTCTAGCTGTTGACTCTCCCAGATGCTGAGCAACTTCTAAAACTAATCGATTATCACCATTTTTACATTCTAATGCTGTCAAAATCTCTGGGAGTTCTCCATCAAATTTAACATCAACTACTGCCCCTATGACTTGCGTAATTACTCCTTTGCTCATAACTATAAACTTTCTGCTCCTGATATAATTTCTATAAGTTCTTTTGTAATTGCTGCTTGACGACTTCTATTATACTCAATAGTAAGTTTGTCAACCATTTCACCTGCGTTTCGAGTAGCATTATCCATTGCACTCATTCTTGCTCCTTGTTCGCTAGCTGAATTCTCTAACATTGCTTTAAATATTTGCGTTGAAATATTTTTAGGTAATAAATTACTTAGAATTTCATCTTCATCTGGCTCAAACTCATAACTTTCATCTGATTTATTTTCGTCGTTATTTTCAGTATGTAATGGAATAATCTGTTGAGCTTGAGGTACTTGAGTTATTACATTCTTAAATCGATTATAAAAAATCGTACAAACATCAAATTCTTCTTTTTCAAATCTTTCAATAATAGTTTTTCCAACTTTTTCCGCATCAAAGTAATTAGCATTTTTTGAATTTTTAAAAGATATATTTTCAATTATTTTGTCTCCATAAGCTCTCTTGAGCTGATCATTGCCTTTAGACCCAACAGTAACAATTTTTAATTGCTTTCCCTCTTTTTTTAATTTTGAAAAATAACTTTTAGCTTTTTTAATTATATTAGCATTAAATCCACCACACAACCCTCTATCTGAAGTCATTATTACGCAAAGATGAATTTTATTATTTCCAGTACCTGATAAAAGTTTTGGAGCATTATTTTTATCAGATATACTGCTCGATAAATTTAAGATAACATTATTCATTTTCTCTGAATATGGCCTTCCTTTTTCTGCACTCTCTTGGGCTCTCTTTAATTTAGCAGCCGCAACCATTTTCATAGCTTTTGTAATTTTTTGAGTGGATTTTACACTGGTAATTCTTTTTTTTAGATCGTCTAAACTTGCCATAAAATTTATTAAGATTTAAAATTTTTCTTTAAAGTAGATATCACTTCAATTAAAGTTTTTTCTGTTCCTTCCTCTAATTTCCCTGAACCTAAGATTGACTCAATAATCTCTGGTTTATCAGATTTACATCTATCAATTATCTTATTTTCAAATTCTGAAATATCCTTTAAATCAATATCATCTAGGTAGCCTTTAACTCCACAAAATACCGAGATCACTTGTTCTGCTACAGTCATAGGGGAATACTGTTTTTGTTTTAAAAGTTCAGTCAATTTAGACCCTCTATTTAATAATTGTTGGGTTGAAGCATCTAGATCCGAACCAAATTGAGCAAACGCAGCCATTTCTCTATACTGTGCTAATTCAAGCTTCATTGAACCTGAAACTTTTTTCATTGCTTTTGTTTGAGCGGCAGACCCAACTCTAGAAACTGATAATCCAACATTAATAGCAGGCCTAATTCCTTGATTAAATAGTTCTGTCTCTAAAAATATTTGTCCATCTGTAATTGAAATTACGTTGGTTGGAATATATGCAGAAACATCACCACCTTGCGTTTCAATAATTGGAAGCGCTGTTAAAGATCCTCCGCCGTGATCATCACTTAATTTTGCAGCTCTTTCTAATAATCTACTATGTAAATAAAATACATCTCCCGGGTATGCCTCTCTTCCTGGAGGTCTTCTTAATATGAGTGACATTTGTCTATACGCTACTGCTTGCTTTGAAAGGTCATCATAAATAATTAGTGCATGCATTCCGTTATCTCTAAAAAACTCACCCATAGCGCAACCTGTATAAGGGGCTAAAAACTGTAATGGTGCAGAATCTGATGCTGTCGCAGCAACAATTGTTGTATATTCCATTGCACCAGCCTCCTCCAAAGTTTTTTGAATTTGTCTTACTGTTGATCTTTTTTGCCCAACTGCAACATAAATACAATATAGTTTTTGTTTTTCGTCCCCTGACTCGTTAATTTTTTTTTGATTTATTATTGCATCTATTGCAACTGCAGTTTTTCCAGTTTGTCTATCACCAATAATCAATTCTCTTTGTCCTCTTCCAATTGGAACAAGACTGTCAATTGATTTCAAACCTGTTTGCATCGGTTCACTAACTGATTGTCTTGGAATAATTCCTGGAGCTTTAACTTCAACTCTACTTTTTTTTACTCCTTTATCTAAAGCACCTTTACCGTCAATTGGATTTCCTAATCCATCAACAACTCTTCCTAATAACTCTTTTCCAACTGGAGTATCAACAATGCTTCCAGTTCTTTTTACAACATCTCCCTCTTTAATATTTCGGTCATCTCCAAAAATAACTACTCCGACATTTTCGCTTTCTAAATTTAAAGCCATCCCTTTAGATCCATCTGAAAATTCGACCATTTCTCCGGCCTGAACATTATCTAGACCATAAATTCTTGCTATACCATCTCCTACGGACAAAACTTGTCCTACCTCTGAAATTTCAGCTTTTTCTCCAAAATTTTTAATTTGTTCTTTTAATATTTTTGTTACTTCAGAAGGATTTATTTCCATATTATGCCTCAATCATTCTTGTTTCTAATTGTTGTAATTTCTTCTTAATAGAAGTGTCAATCATTGTACTACCGATTTGTACGATTAAACCTCCAATTAAACTTTGATCATGGGTATAATTTAATTTTATTTCAGATTTAAAATTATTTGATAATTCCTGTGTTATCTTATTAATTTCTTCCTGCGTTAAATCTTTGGACGATTTTATCTCAGCTTTTAATTCACCTCTTTTTTCTGAACAAATTTCATTAAAATTTTCTAAAATTTGTTGAACATAGAAAAATCTTCTTTTTGAAATTAAAAAACTTAAAAAGTTTTTAAACAAAACATCTAAACTAAAATTATCAGATATCTTTATTACAACTTGATTTAAAGTATCACGATTTATTGTCGGATCTTTTATAAAATCGTTAAAATCTTTACTATTTGAAATTAGCTTTAATAATTCATGAGAATTTTCCTCAACTTTTGAAAGTGAGTTAGACTCATTCGCTAGCTCATATAAAGCTAAAGAATATCTATTGGCTGACGTATCAGAAAATCCTTTATTTTTACTCAACTTTTTACCTTTAAATGTAATTGATTAATTTAAAAATCACGTTTTAATTAGCATATGCAATTATAGTCTTCAAGTAACACATTGGCTAAAAACTGTTTTTTTTCGGCTTTAATTAAAGCTTATTGGATCGACATCAACTGAAAGTTTTATTCCTGATGGAAATTTATATTTTGAAATTATTGAGACCAAAGAACTTTGTAACTTTAGAGTTTTTGGACCTCTAATAAGTAATCTAACTCGATATTTACGTTTTAATCTAAATATAGGTGCGCTTACTGGACCTAAAATTTTTCCATAGATTTTATTTTGTAAAGATAATTTCAATTTTATGGCTTCTTTTTCTAATTTTATTTCATTTTCTCCTGTTAAAATTAGGGAGATAAATCTTTGAAAAGGTGGAAGGCTATTTTTTCTTCTTATTTCTATTTCATTATCTAAAAAAATTTCTGGATTTTTATCAGTAATATATGAAATCATTTTTGTATTATAATTATAAGTTTGAAAATAGACTGTTGAGGATTGACCCGTACGACCTGCCCTACCAGATAATTGATGATATAATTGTAAATTTTTCTCAGCACTTCTTAAGTCATGACCTTGAGAAGATAAATCAATATCAATTACAACAATACAATTTAAATTTGGAAAATGAAAACCCTTTGATATTAATTGCGTACCGACTAGGATCTGAATTTCGTTATTAATTATTTTTTCTAGTTTATCTTTTGAACTTTTTTTGTTCATAGTATCGCTTGAAAAAATTTCAACCTTTTTCAATGGAAAATTTTTTTTGACTTCATCTGAAATTCTTTCTACACCTGGCCCACTAAATATAAAATCACAAGCACCCTCTTTGGTACAATTTCGTTCTAGAGACGATTTAAAACCACAATAATGACATAGTAAATTTTTTTTATTTTTATGATAAACAAGATTTATTGAACAATTTGGACATGAAAAACTATTATAACATTTTTTACATAAAACGTTTGGTGAAAAACCCCTCCTATTTAAAAAAAATAAAACCTGGTCCTTTTTTTCAAGATGAAAATTTACTTTGCTAATTATCTCCTTAGAAATCCATGACTGTTTTTCTAATTTGACATTATTTAAATTTATTATTTCATAATTTGGTAAAGAAGCATCTTTATACCGTTGAGTAAGTTTAGAAACATTATATTTTTTTTTTTTGATATTCTCGTATGTTTCAACTGATGGCACCGCGGTAATCAAATTGATAGGGATATTTTCAAATGATGCTCTGGATATTGCCATATCTCTTGCGTTATATATTATTCCCTCATCTTGTTTGTATGATTGATCGTGTTCCTCATCAACTATGATCAATCCTAATTTTTTGAAGGGTAAAAATAATGATGATCGTGCCCCAATAACTACATTGATTTTAGTATTTATTATTCCAGACCATATTATTTCCTTATTTTTTTTAGTTATACCTGAATGCCATATCGCCGGTTTAAAACCAAAAAATTCTATGAACTTTTTTTCAAATTGATTGGTTAAACCTATTTCTGGCAACATAATTAATCCTTGAAAACCTTTTTCTAAAATATTTTTTAAAGCTTCAAAATATACAATTGTTTTGCCTGATCCTGTTGTACCTTGTAAAACATGGACATTAAATTTTTGATTTGAAATGTTTATTTCATTTAAAGATTTTTTTTGCTCTTTTGTAAGCTTAAAAAAATTATTTTGAATTTTATTTTCAAAGTTCAAGTAAAATTTTTTATCTAATTTCTCAATAGGTTTTCCACTTAATAGAACAAGCTTTAAAGCCATTCCTTTTGGAACAAGATTGTATTCTGAAAACCAGTTCAAAAAAGCTAATGTTTTTTTTTTTAGATTAGGTATTTGTAACTTTCTAATTATTTTCTTAACTTTAAAAGTTTTATTGCTATCTTTTTCAAAATTATCCCATACGACACCTATTATTTTAGATTTTCCAAAAGGTACCTCGACAAAATCTCCAATTTTTAATTCAATGTCACTTTCATAAGTAAAAGGATAATTAAATATATTTGGTAAAAGAATCGGAAACCTCATATTTTTATAATATGAAAATTTATTAAGAGTGTATTGCTCTTTTATCTACAGATAATGCTGCCTCTTTTACTGCCTCTGAAAATGTTGGATGTGCATGACAGGTTCTTGCAATATCCTCAGAACTTGCTCCAAATTCCATGGCTACAGCAATTTCTGCGATTAATTCACCAGCGTGAGGACCTATTAAATGTGCTCCTAAAACTTTATCTGTTTTTGCATCAGCTAAAATTTTGACAAATCCCTCAGTATCATTGATAGCTTTTGCTCTTGAATTTGCCATAAATGAAAATTTTCCAATTTTATAATTTATATTTTTTTTCTTTAATTGCTCTTCTGTTTTTCCTATTGAGGCAACTTCTGGTGTTGTGTAAATAACTCCAGGTATAGTATCATAATTTACATGGCCTGACTGTCCAGCAATATATTCAGCAACGGCTATTCCTTCATCTTCGGCTTTATGTGCAAGCATAGGACCAGTGATGACATCTCCAATAGCATAAATATTATTTTGATTAGTTTTGAAATTTTTATCTGTCTTTATTCTTTGTTTTTCATCAAGTCCAATTCCTACAGCTCCAATATTCAAACCATTGGTATTTGGTTTTCTACCAACTGAAATTAAAACAACATCACAATTAAAATCTTTTTTATTTCCATCTTTATCAATAGTAGAAACTACTGCACTATCATTGTTTTTTTTTATTTTTACGACTTTGTGCTGCATATGAAAATTAATACCCTGTTTTTTCAATATTTTCATAAACTCCTCGGAAATCTCCTTATCCATTCCAGGAGTAATGTGGTCTAAAAATTCTACAACATGAACTTCAGCTCCTAATCTTGACCATACTGATCCCATTTCTAAACCAATATATCCACCTCCAACAACAACCATTTTTTTTGGAACTTGCTCAATTTTTAAAGCTCCTGTTGAAGACAAAATTATTTTTTCGTCAAAATTAATTCCAGGGAGTGATACTGGAACCGATCCTGTAGCAATTATTATATTATCTGCACTTATTGATATTTCTTTGTCATCAGCATCTTTTATATTAATTTCATTTTTTGATTTGAAGCTTCCATGACCTTTAAAATACGTGACTTTATTTTTTTTTAAAAGAAACTCTACGCCTTTAGTCAAAACAGTGACGGCTTTATCTTTACTTTTCATCATTTTGCTTAAATTTAATTTTACTTCACCAACCTCTATTCCTTTATTGGATAAATTTTTAACTTTATGAAATTCCTCAGATAAATTTAATAAACTTTTAGAAGGAATACATCCAATATTTAGGCAAGTTCCTCCTAGTGAGCCTCTAGACTCAATACAAGCAGTTTTTAATCCTAGTTGTGCAAGTCTAATTGCACATACATAGCCTCCAGGTCCTCCTCCAATTACTACTGCTTTAAATTTTTCTGACATCTATATATCTAAAAATAATCTTCTTGGATCCTCTAAGTTTTCTTTAATCATTTTTAAAAAAGAAACTGAATCTTTACCATCAATTATTCTATGGTCATAAGATAATGCTAAGTACATAAGAGGTCTAATCTTAATTTCACCATTAACAACTATTGGTCTATCAACTATATTATGCATTCCCAAAACTCCAGATTGGGGCAAATTTAGTATAGGTGTTGAGAGCATTGATCCATAAACACCACCATTACTAATTGTAAAAGTTCCTCCTTGAAGATCCTCAATCGTAAGTTTTCCACCCCTAGCTTTGTCAGAAATTTCTTTAATTTTTTTTTCAATGTCCGCGAATGATAATTCATCAGCATTTTTTAAAACTGGCACCACAAGTCCTTTATCTGTACCAACTGCAAAACTAATATTATAATAATTCTTGTAAATTATTTCTTCACCTTCAATTTCGGCATTTACTGCTGGAAAATTTTTCAATGCTACCACACATGCTTTTACGAAAAACGACATTAAACCAAGTTTTACTCCATATCGACTTTGAAAATCATCTTGATTTTCTTTTCTCATCTCCATTATATTGGTCATATCAACTTCATTAAAAGTACTTAATAGAGCTGCAGTCTCTTGAGCTTGTTTTAGTCTTTTAGCTATAGTTTGTCTTAATCTGGTCATTTTAATTCTCTCCTCTTGACCATACTTAACTTTTCTCTCCGAAGGTGGTGGGTTTACACCCATAAGATTAATCAAATCACCTTTTAAAATCCTCCCATCTTTTCCTGAACCTTTGACTGAAGCTGGGTCAATTTTATTTTCTGTAATGATTTTTCTGACTGCTGGAGAAAGGTTTTGATCAGCAGGCTGTTTTTTTGTTGAAGACTCATTTTGAACCTCATTAGTCAAAATGAGTGGTTCCTCTATCTCTATTTGTTTTTCATCAATCTTTTCTTCTGTTTCATTTTCAAAAATTCTGGTTTCTTTTTTTGGAGATTCTAAATTTACAATATTATCCTCTTTTAAGGTCGGTTGAATTTTTTCAATTTTTTTCTCTTTTTCAGAGCTTGTTGAGTCAGATGAGACAGATCCTAGAAGTGCACCAACTTCAACTACTGAACCATCCTTTGAGTTAATCTCAACTAATGTTCCAGATATAGGAGAAGGGACCTCTAAATTTACTTTATCAGTCTCTAATTCAACAATAGGTTCATCAGCTTCAACTACTTCACCTTCATTTTTAAGCCATTTTGATACAGTTGCTTCGGTTATACTTTCGCCTAAAACAGGGACTAAAATTTTTTCACTCATTATCTATTATTCAAAAACTTTCTTAATAATTTCTTGTTGTTGGGAATTGTGCCTTTTAACATATCCTGTTGCAGGAGATGCATCAGGGCTTCTTCCAATATAAGAAATATTGTTATTTTTAGCCTTAATACTATCTAATGTCCATTGGATATAATCTCTAACTAAAAACCAAGCTCCCATATTCTTTGGTTCCTCTTGACACCAATAAAATTTGGCACCCTTAGCATAAGGTCTTAATTCTTTAACAAGGCTTTTTGCTGGAAATGGATATAATTGCTCAATTCTATAAAAAACAATATCGTTCCTTTTTCGTTTTTCTCTAGCCTCTAACAAATCAAAATATACTTTACCAGAACATAGAATAACTTTTTTTATTTCTTTTGATTTTTTTAATTTTATAAATCCTCTAGATTCAGGGTCTATAGCATGATCCCATAAAACTCTGTGGAAAGAATTTTTTTTATTAAAATCCTCTAGATTAGACACACAATATTTATGCCGCAATAAAGATTTTGGTGACATTATTATTAAAGGTTTTCTAAAATCTCTATGCATTTGTCGTCTAAGCGCATGAAAATAATTTGCTGGAGTTGTACAATTCATAACTTGCATATTATCATTTGAACACATTTGTAAAAATCTCTCCAATCTTGCGGAAGAATGTTCTGGACCTTGTCCTTCATATCCATGAGGTAATAACATTACTAGACCAGATGCTCTAGACCATTTTCTTTCACCGGAAGCTATGAATTGATCGATCACAACTTGAGCTCCGTTAGCAAAATCTCCAAATTGAGCTTCCCATAATGTTAATGTATTTGGTTCAACCAAACTATAACCATATTCAAATCCCAAAACTGCCAATTCAGAAAGAAAACTATCTACTACTTCAAAATTTTTTTGACTTTTTGAGATATTATTTAGGGGAATATATCTTGAATTATCTAATTGGTTTCTTAAAACAGAATGTCTTTGACTAAATGTTCCCCTTCCTGAGTCTTGACCAACCAATCTAACAGGATAACCTTCTTCTAATAAGGACCCAAAAGCAAGTGCTTCTGCTGTAGACCAATCTATTCCTGTTCCCTTTTTGATGCTTAGTTTTCTATTATCTAGAATTTTAGCGATGGTTTTGTGAATATTAATTTCTTTTGGAATAGAATTTATTTTATTTGATATTTCTAATAGTTTTTTTGTATCTGCTCCAGTTACACCTCTTTTATCTTTGCCTCTTTCAGGTTTATATCTAGACCATGTTCCTTCAAACCACTCAATTTTTGGTTTATAATCTTTTGCGGTTTTAAACTGATCATCAAGTAAACTTTTGAAATTTTTAATGGAATCATTTAAAAAATCTTTTGAAATTGTTCCATTTCTAACTAATCTTTCCCCATAAACATTAACGGGAGATGGATGAGATTTTATTTTCTTATACATAAGAGGTTGAGTAAAAGAAGGTTCATCACCTTCATTATGTCCAAATCTTCTGTAACAAATTAAGTCTATTACTACATCTCTATTAAATTTTAATCTGAAGTCTGTAGCTATTCTTCCTGCATAAACAACCGCCTCTGGGTCATCACCGTTGACATGAATTATTGGAGCTTCAACCATTTTTGCAATATCTGAAGGATAAGGTGAGGATCTAGCAAATCTTGGGCTTGTCGTAAAACCTATCTGATTATTAATTATAATATGAATGGTACCGCCAGTATTATGACCTGGTAATCCAGACATTGCAAAACATTCAGCAACGACTCCTTGTCCAGCAAAAGCAGCATCACCATGAATTAATATTGGTATAACTTTTTTTCTATCTTTATCTTTGTGGAAGAATTGTTTAGCTCTAGTTTGACCTAAAACAACTGGATTAACTGCTTCTAAATGAGATGGGTTATCAGTTAAACTTACGTGAACTGAATTGCCGTCAAACTCCCTATCAGATGAAGCACCTAAATGATATTTAACATCACCGGCTCCATCCTCAGAAGAGCTTATTTCTCCTGCAAATTCATTAAAGATTCTCTTATAAGATTTTTGCAACACATTAGCTAAAACATTAAGTCTTCCACGATGTGACATTCCAATCTTAACTTCTTTAACTTGAGATTGGCCACCAATCTTAATTATTTGCTCTAATGCAGGAATTAAACTTTCACCACCATCAAGTCCAAATCTTTTAGTCCCAACATATTTGGTGTGTAAAAATTTTTCAAATCCCTCAGCTTGGATTAATTTGTTTAAGATGGCTTCCTTTCCATTTTGTGTAAATTTGAAATCATCAGTTTTTTCAACTCTATCTCTAAACCACTTTCTCTCAGTTGGATTTGATATATGCATAAATTCATAACCAATTGAACCACAGTATTTATTTCTTAAAAATTCAAGAATTTCTTTTATGTTAGAGTGTTCCTTGTTTATAACTCCGTCTAAAAAAATTTTTTTATTATAATCTTCTTTCATAAAACCATATGACTCGGGGTGTAACTCATCCAAATAATCTGATTTCATCATTCCCAAAGGATCAAGCTTAGCTATTAAATGACCTCGTTGTCTGTAAGATCTAATCAAAGCTACAGCCTTAATTGAATTAGCATTAGATTTGATTATTTCTAAATCATCATCTTCACCATTTTCAGTAATGTTCTCTTTTATATCTTTTACAGATATTTTAATTTTTTTTGGGCTCCACGATGGTCCATTAATTTCATTTACAATAATATCTATCTCATCTCCAATCTCATCGAAATAATTTTTCCAGCTTTGAGGTAAGTTTGCATCTTTATTAATGTACTGTAAATACATTTGTTCTATAAAGGCACTATTTGATTTACTTAAAAAGCCAGTTTTTTTAAACTCTAAATTTTTAGAAGAAGACATTTTTTTTTAATATAGACCTAGAAAAAAATTTTTCAATTAGACAATTTATCGAAGAGAGCTTTACCAATTTTAGAAGGTGAGTTAGCAATAGTTATACCACAATCTTCCATCTTTTTAATTTTATCTTTAGCTCCACCTTTTCCACCCGAAATAATAGCTCCAGCATGGCCCATTCTTCTTCCAGGAGGAGCTGTAACACCTGCAATAAATCCAACCATTGGTTTTTTAATTTTGTGATTTTTAACAAATTCTGCTGCTTCCTCTTCAGCAGTACCTCCAATTTCACCTATCATTAAAATTGATTTAGTTTCTTCATCATTTAAAAATAAATCTAAACAATCTATAAAATTTGTTCCATTAATTGGATCTCCACCAATTCCAATACAAGTTGATTGGCCAAGTCCATTTTCAGTTGTTTGGGCAACAGCTTCATAAGTTAATGTGCCCGATCTAGAAACAATACCAACTGATCCTTTCTTATGAATATTTCCAGGCATAATACCTATCTTACACTCATCAGGAGTTATAATACCTGGACAGTTTGGTCCGATCAATCTTGAATTTGATTTTAACAATCTTTGTTTTACTTGAAGCATATCTTGAATAGGAATTCCTTCAGTAATACAAACAATAAGTTCAATTGATGCATCAATTGCTTCAATAATTGCAGCAGCAGCAAATTTTGCTGGAACATAAATCATAGTAGCATTGGCACCTTCAGAGTCTTTTGCCTCCTTTACAGTATTAAAAACAGGTAATCCTAAATGTTTTTGTCCACCTTTTTTTGGTGTGACACCACCAACTAATTTTGTTCCATATTTAATTGATTGTTCAGAGTGAAATGTTCCGTGTAATCCAGTAAAACCTTGGCAAATTAATCTAGTTTCTTTATTAACTAAAACTGACATTTATTTAATTGCCTCAACAATTTTTTTAGCTGCATCATCAAGATTTTCAGCAGAAATTAATTTTAAACCAGAGTTATCCAATATTTCTTTTCCCTCTTTAAAATTCGTACCTGCTAGTCTTACTACTAGTGGAACACTAATATTTATTTCTTTAGCTGCATCTACTACACCTTGAGCAAGAACATCACATCTCATAATCCCACCAAAAATATTAATTAATATACCCTTAACATTTTTATCTGATAAAATTATTTTAAAAGCAGCTGAAACCTTCTCTTTTGAAGCACCTCCACCAACATCTAAAAAATTTGCCGGTTCTTCGCCATACAACTTAATTATATCCATTGTTGCCATAGCTAAACCCGCACCATTCACCATACAACCAATACTTCCATCTAATTTAATATATGCTAAATCGTATTTGCTTGCTTCTATTTCTGCTGGATCTTCTTCGTTTAGATCTCTGAGTTCTAAAATTTCTGGATGTCTAAATAAAGCATTACTATCAAAATTAATTTTTGCATCTAAACAAACAATTTTTTTTTCTCTAGTTAATATTAATGGATTTATCTCGATCATATTTGCATCTGTTTTAATAAACATTTTATAAATTGATTTTATTAAAGCGATTGCCTCATTTTTTGAACTGCTCTCTAGATTAAAAATTTTTATAATCTTTTCACACGCTTCATTTGAAATTTCCTCACTTAATTCAACTTTAGTTGTTAAAATTTTATCTGGAGATTTAACAGCTACTTCCTCAATATCCATTCCACCTTGATCGCTTGAAATAAATGCAATTTTTGATGTAGTTCTATCTACTAAGCAAGACAAATAAAATTCTTTTTCAATATTTGATGATACCTCTACATAAAGTCTTTTCACTTCTCTTCCTTCTGGCCCTGTTTGATGAGTAATTAATCTTTTTCCTAAAAGCTCTTTTGCTGATTTTTCAAGTTCACTTAAATTATCTAAAATTTTTACCCCACCAGCTTTTCCTCTACCGCCTGCATGAATTTGGGCTTTCAAGACGTATTTCTCAGTTTTTAAGGATTTACATTTTTCTAACAGTTCCTCTACAGTAAAACCAAAAACTCCCTTCGGTACCACTGCACCAAATTGTTTTAAAATTTGTTTAGCTTGATGCTCGTGTATATTCATTATTTAGCTAAATCTGGGTCTATTTTAGATGCAGCTTCCCAAAGTTTTTTGACAGCATCGATCGAGTGAAGAAATTCAGATTTTTCCTGCTCATCTAAGTTTATTTCCTCAATTTTTTCAACACCATTTTTACCAACAATAATTGGAACGCCAGCATAAATATTTTTTATTCCATACTCACCATTCAAGTAAGCAGCACACGGAAGCAGTTTTTTTTCATCTTTTAAATAAGCTTTAGCCATTTCAACTCCTGAAGCTGCTGGTGCATAGAAAGCTGAACCTTTTTCTAAAAATTTCACAATTTCTGCTCCACCATCTCTTGTTCTTTGATTTATTTCTTCTAATCTTTTTTGAGAAATTTTTCCTTCTTTAACTAAGTCTAATAATGGTTTTTTGGAAACTTTTGTAAATCTTGGTAAAGGAACCATTGTATCACCATGTCCACCCATTACCATTGCCTCTATTTCTCCGACTGGAATATTAAATTCTTCAGACAGAAATAATTTAAATCTAGAGCTATCTAATATACCAGCCATTCCAACAACTTTATTTGGTGAAAGACCTGAAAATTTTTGAAATGCCATTACCATTACATCTAGTGGATTGGTAATGCATATCACAAATGCATCAGGAGCATTCTGTTTTATTCCCTCTGCAACTTGTTTAATTATTTTTAAATTAATTCCAAGAAGATCATCTCTACTCATTCCAGGTTTTCTTGGTACCCCAGCTGTAATAATGATTACATCCGAGCCTTCGATGTCTTTGTAATTATCAGTTCCTGAAAACTTCACATTAAAACCATCAACTGATGATGATTGAGCAATATCAAGAGCTTTACCTTTAGCAATTCCACTAGCAACGTCAAATAAAACTACTTCATTCACTAATTCTTTTATTCCAATTAAGTGCGCCAAAGTTCCACCGATTTGGCCTGCTCCAATCAAAGATATCTTGCTCATTTTCTCCTTTATTTCATTGTTGGCATCACAAATTCAGCATTAGAACGAATTCCAGATGGCCATCTTGAAGTTATAGTTTTTAATTTAGTGTAAAATTTTATACCCTCCGTACCATGCATAGCACTGTCCCCGAATAAAGATCTTTTCCAACCTCCAAAGCTATGGAAAGCCATAGGAACAGGTATTGGAACATTTATTCCAACCATCCCAACTTGAATTTTACTCGCAAATGTTCTTCCAGCATCACCATCTCTAGTGTAAATACTTACTCCATTTCCATATTCATGATCATTAATTAATTTTACAGCTTCCTCGAAAGTTTTAACTCTAACTACAGATAAAACAGGTCCGAATATTTCCTCTTTATAAATTCTCATTTCTTTCTTTACATAATCAAATAAACAACCACCAATATAAAATCCATTTTCGTATCCTTGTAATTTTAAGTTTCTTCCGTCAACTAATAATTTTGCTCCCTCTTCAACTCCTAGATCAACATAACTTTTTACTTTTTCTAAGTGCTCTTTAGTCACCAAGGGACCCATCTCAGAATTTTTGTCCATTCCAGGTCCAACTTTTAAAGCCTCTGCTTTTTTTGACAATCTTGATACCAATTCATCTCCAATATCTCCAACAGCAACAGCAACTGATTGAGCCATACATCGTTCACCTGCTGAACCATATGCTGCTCCCATCAAACCATTTACAGCACCATCTAAATCACAATCAGGCATAACAACTAAATGATTTTTAGCACCACCTAAAGCTTGAACTCTTTTTTCATTTTTAGCTGAATTTTCATATATGTATTTTGCTATAGGTGTCGAACCAACAAAACTAACTGCCTTAATATCCTTATTTGTTAGAATTGCATCTACAACCTCTTTATCACCGTTCACAACATTAAAAACACCATCTGGTAAGCCAGCTTCTTTTAAAAGCTCTGCTAACTTTATTGAGCAAGATGGATCTTTTTCTGATGGCTTTAGTATAAAAGTATTTCCACAAGCAATTGCTATTGGAAACATCCACATTGGTACCATTGCTGGAAAATTAAACGGCGTTATACCAGCAGCCACTCCCAATGGTTGTCTGATTGACCAGCTATCAACATTTGTTCCAACATTCTCTGAAAATTCACCTTTTAACAAATGTGGAATACCACAAGCGAATTCCACAACCTCTAAACCTCTTGTTAAAGAACCTCTTGCATCTTCGTAAACTTTACCATGTTCTGATACAATTAATTGTGTAAGTTCATCTGAGTTTTTTTCTATTAACTCTTTAAACTTAAACATAATTCTAGCTCTTTGAAGAGATGGTTTAAGTGACCAATCTTCAAAAGCTTTTTTAGCTATTTCAACTGCTTGATCTAAATCATCTTTGGAAGCTAATCTTACTTCTTTTTCTTGCTCACCTGTAGCTGGATTGAAAACTTTTCCTTTTTTGTTTGATTTTCCAGGAATTATTTTTCCACCTACAAAATGTTCAATTAATTTCATGAATACGATCTTTTAGAGTAAAAATTCTTATTAGTCTATTGTTTAAATATTGGCAGTTGCTAACATTTTTTTTATTTCAGCTATAGCTTTTGCGGGATTTAAACCTTTTGGGCATGCACTTGTACAGTTAAGAATTGTATGACAACGATAGAGCTTAAGTTCATCAGCAACTTTTTTTAATCTTGCTTTTCTTTCCTCATCTCTACTATCGACAATCCATCTATATGCTTGCAATAAAACTGCTGGACCTAAATATTTATCACCATTCCACCAATAACTTGGGCATGAGGTTGAGCAGCATGCACACATTATACATTCATAAGCGCCATCTAATTTTGCCCTCTCTTCTTTCGATTGAATTATTTCTTTTGTTTCAGATTTAGAATTTGATTTTAGCCAGGGTTCGATTGATTGATATTGTTTGTATAAACCATCTAAATCGCCAATTAAATCTTTTTTTACTTTTAAATGGGGTAATGGATAAATATCAATATCACCCTTAATATCGGCATGTGGAGTGGTACAGGCTAAACCATTTTTTCCAGCCATGTTCATCGCACACGAACCGCAAACTCCATGTGCACAAGATCTTCTATATGCTAACGTTGGATCTATCTCATTTTTAATCTTATTTAAAATATCTAGTACTTTTGAGGGACAATTGTCCATATCAACTTCATAAGTATCAACTCTGGGATTTTCTCCAGAAGACGGGTCCCATCTATAAATATTTATTTTTCTTAAATTTTTTGAACCAGTTTTGTCTTTAAAATATTTGCCTTTTTTAATTTCAGAATTTTTAGGCAAATTTATTTGAACCATTAATAAACTCTTTCCTGAGGTGGAAAATACTGAACTTCATTTGTTAGAGTAGATTTATGCACCTCTCTATAAGCTATTTTAGTATTTTTTCCATCACACCAAGCAAGGGTATGTTGCATAAATTTTTGATCATCTCTTTTAGGATAATCTTCCCTAGCATGTGCTCCTCTACTTTCCTTTCTGTTATATGCAGAATCGACGGTTACGACTGCTTGTCTTATTAAATTATCAAATTCTAAAGTTTCAACTAGATCAGTATTAAATATCAATGATTTATCTTTTACTGATATAGAATCTAGTCCATCATAAGTCTTCTTAATTTGATCTACACCCTCTTTCAATGTTTTTTCAGTTCTAAAAACTGCACATTTAGATTGCATTGTTTTTTGCATTGTCTGTCTTAATTCTGCAGTCCCAATATCACCTTTAGCATTTCTAATTTTATCAAACCGATCCAAACATTTTTGAGTTTCTAATTCATTTAATTCTTCATGTGGTGTTCCTGGTTTGATAAGTTCAGCTGCTCTTTTTGCAGCAGCTCTTCCAAAGACTACCAAATCAATAAGTGAGTTTGAACCCAGTCTGTTGGCTCCGTGAACTGATACACATGCAGCCTCTCCAATTGCCATTAATCCTGGTACAGTTTTTTCTGAACCGTTTACAGTTAAAACTTCTGCTTTATAATTTGTTGGAATACCTCCCATATTATAATGAACAGTTGGTACAACTGGAATGGGTTCTTTAGTAACATCCACATTTGCAAATAATCTTGCTGCATCAGTTATTCCGGGCAATCTACTTTCAATAATATCTTTATCTAAATGACTTAAATTTAAATGAACATGATCTTGATCTTTTCCAACACCTCTTCCTTCGTTAATTTCAATTGACATTGATCTGCTGACAACATCCCTTGAAGCCAAATCTTTTGCATTAGGTGCATATCTTTCCATGAATCTCTCACCCTTTGAATTTGTCAAATATCCTCCTTCACCTCTGGCACCCTCTGTTATTAATGTTCCATGTCCATAAATTCCTGTTGGATGAAATTGAACAAATTCCATGTCTTGTAAAGGTAGCCCGGCTCTTAATACCATTGCATTACCATCTCCCGTACAAGTATGAGCAGATGTTGCTGAATAATAAACTTTACCATAACCACCTGTAGCAATTATTACAGTATGAGCTCTAAATCTATGAATAGTCCCATCGTTTAAATTCCAGGCTATTAGTCCCTTGCAAGCTCCATCTTTCATTAATAAATCTAAAGCAAAATATTCAATAAAAAATTCTGTTTTATGTTTTAGCGCTTGTCCATACAAAGTATGTAAAATTGCATGACCAGTTCTATCAGCAGCTGCACAGGTTCTTTGTACAATTCCATTACCATAATTTTTAGTCATACCACCAAATGGCCTTTGATAAATTTTTCCATCCTCTGTCCTACTAAAAGGCACCCCATATTTCTCTAATTCAATAACTGCTTTTGGTGCCTCCTTACAAAGATATTCAATACTATCTTGATCTCCCAACCAATCAGCGCCCTTAACGGTATCATACATGTGCCAACGCCAGTCATCTTCTCCCATATTACCAAGAGCGGCTGAAATACCTCCTTGCGCTGCAGAGGTATGGCTTCTTGTAGGAAAAACTTTTGAAATACATGCTGTCTTTAACCCTGCCTCACTTAAACCAACAGCAGCTCTTAAACCAGAGCCACCAGCACCTAAGACTACTACGTCATATTCATGATCTATAATTTTGTATGAACTCATAACCTAGTTATTAATATAATTGTAATTGAGGGAATTACCACTGCTGATAGATATAAAAGTCTATTTGCGACATTTTTGATTTTATCATTTTTAATATAATCCTCAAAAACCTCACTAATACTCAAGGCTGAAAAAAAATATGCATTGATAATGAAAAGACTAAATAAAAACTTAGATAGTGGATTTATGAAAAAATTTAAAACAATAAAATAATCTTGATCATAAATTGTTATAAAGTTTAAGATAAACCATATCATTAGTGGAACTAATACCGCTCCACTAACTTTTAAAAAGATCCATTTTTTAGTTGCGTTAATCATTAAAAAAAATTTTTTCCAATTAGATAAAAAATAACTGTTAAAATAACAGAACCAAATATAACTATTAGTCCAGTTATTTTTGTTGTCTTCAGTTCAAATCCATAACCTAGATCCATGATTAAATGTCTTATTTCGCTTAAGGCTTGAAAAGAAAAAGACCATGTGAGTCCTAAGATTGTAAATTTACCAATCAGCGAACTTAAGAATAAATAGATATATTCGTAATTACTTTCACCAAGAACAAGTAATGAAGCTAATAAACAAATAAATGTAATTGCAATTATGTTTATTATACCTGTTATTCTATGTGAAATAGATACTAACGATGAGATATGCCATTTATAAATTTGAATATGAGGAGATAATGGTGGTTTATTTTCCATAAAAATTATTTTTAATTAATGTCTCAGCTATTTCCACTGCATTCAAAGCCGCTCCTCGTAAAAGATTATCTGAAACAATCCACAAATTTAATCCATTTTTCACAGTCTTATCCTCTCTTATCCTTGAGATAAATGTTTCGTTTTTTCCCTCAGCTTCTAATGGTGTGAAGTATCCACCATTAATTCTCTTATCAATAACTTTACAACCCTCAAAACTATTTAATGCACTTCTAACTTTTTCAAGAGTAAAAGATTTTTCAAATTGTAAGTTGACTGACTCTGAATGTGATACAGATATTGGTAATCTCACACATGTTGCTGTTAAGTCAATTTTATCATCTAAAATCTTTTTTGTCTCATTAGTCATTTTCAACTCTTCTTTTGTATAACCATCATTTGAGAATTCATCTATATGAGGAATGGCATTAAAAGCTATTTGCTTTGTAAAATTTTTTGATTTTACTTTTTTACCATCTAAAACTAATTTTGTTTGTTCAATCAATTCATCCATAGGTGCTTTACCGCCTCCTGAAACTGATTGATATGTTGAGACTACCACTCTTTTGATTACAAACAGATCGTGCAAAGGCTTTAATGCAATCACTAATTGAGCTGTTGAGCAATTAGGATTAGCAATAATATTTTTTTTTATTCCATCTAAATGATTTGAATTAACTTGTGGGACTATCAAAGGTACATCTGGATCCATTCTATAAAAACTTGAATTATCAATTACTAAACAATGTTTCGAGGCTTTATTAGCAAATTTTTCTGAGATTTTTCCTCCAGCCGCAAAAAAAGCAATTTTTACTTTAGAAAAATCAAAGTTTTCCAAATCAAAAACTTCATAGTCCTTACCTTTAAAACCAATTTTTTTACCTGCGCTTTTTGATGATGCAATTAAATATAGATTATCAATAGATAGTTCTTTTTTTTCAAGAACTTCTAAAGTTTTTCTTCCAACATTTCCTGTTGCTCCTACAATTGCAATATTCATGATGTAAGTTTTATACTAGATGAAAGGCAAATCGCAAACTTTTAGGGCTATAGAATTTCCATCAATTTCCAATAATCCTGTCGTAGATGCTTTACAATAAGGCTTATTTATCATCGCTATTCCTATAACTTTCTTAAAATGGGGAGAATAACAAGCAGATCTTAGATCACCAATGAAATTTCCTTTATCATCTTTAATATCTATAGATTTAGTTAAATTAATTTTGTCTGTATCTATTTTAACTCCCATTAATTTTCTCTTAATCCCATCTTTTTGAATTTTTTTTAGTTTTTCTTTACCTAGAAAAGATATCTCAGAGTCTAGATTTACATATTTTTCAAAACCACATTCAAAAGGATTATCATTATTATCAAAATCATTGCCATAAGATAAAAGACCACTCTCAATTCGTTCTATAAGATTTGGACAGCCAGGCTTTAAATTAAATTCTTTACCTATCTCAAAAAGATAATCATATAGATCAAGACCAGATTGAGTATTTTCAACATATACTTCGAATCCACCCTGTTTTGACCAACCAGATCTTGCAATTAAATGATTAACACCCCTAAAATTAAAATATTCAAAACCAAAAAATTTTAATTCTGTAATTTTTTTACCAAAAACTTTTTCCATTAAGTCAAATGATTTTGGTCCCTGTATTGCAATTATATCAACATTTGGTTCAAAAATCTGAACCTCAAAATTATTACCAGATGCAAGGCCTTTTGCAAAAAAAATAACATCTGAGTCAGCAATTGAAATCCACCATCTATCTTCAGCTAATTTCAAAATTACAGGATCATTTACTAAATTCCCATTATCATCGATAATTGGACAATAATAACATCTACCAATTTTTGATTTTGATAAATCTCTACAAGTCATTAGCTGAACGAGTTTCGCTGCATCTTTACCAGAAATTTCTACTTGTCTTTCAGCTGCCACATCCCAAACTTGAACTTCTTTTTTTAAATGTTTGCATGACTCTTCTATAGATCCAAATGCAGCAGGTAATAGCATGTGATTATAAACCGTATATGCGGTAACACCTTGTTTTTCTATCCTTGAAGTATATGGAGAACTTCTTATCCTTCTTGATTTTGCGATTGAGTAGTTTTTCATGAATTTAAAAAATTTAGGATCTTTTCCCGCATTTCGAAAGCTTTTTCAATCATAATCATATGTCCACATCCGCTAATTACATATGTTTTGGAATTTTCTAGTAAATCTGAAAATTTTTTTCCTACCTCTAAGTTAACCATTTTATCAAACTCTCCTAAAATTAATAATGCAGGCAAGTGTATTGTTTTCGCGGCCTCAGAGCCATTGGAATAATTATTACATGCAATTAAATCAATTGCTAATATTTCACTTATATCTCTTGGTGACTGAATTATTTTTTCTACAGGATTACCACCTATAAATTTTTTTGAACCCTCGTAACCCCATTTCATCATTAATTTAACAGCATTAGAATCTCCATTTTGGGCTAAGTCTATTAAATCAGGATGAACAGGCATTTTATTTGATCCTGCAACGAAAACTAATTTATTTAATCTTTCTTTATATTTAAAAGCATACTCAAGTATCTCTAAGCAGCCTTGGGAATGACCAATCAAAATTATATTTTTTAAATTTAGTTTTTTGAATACTGACTCTAACCAATCAGCAATTTTTTCAATACTATCTAAGCAAGGCCCATCTGAATTTCCATGTCCAGGTAAATCTAGTGATAATACGTTAAAATTATTATTTGAAAAAAATTGTTCAGTAAGAGACCAAACTATGTGCGAAAGTCCACTCCCATGCAAAAATACAATAGTTTCTTTTTTAGGGTCTATTCCTTGACCTGCATCAGATGCATGGATCTTCTTATTTTCTATTTGAAATATCAATTATTTTCCTAAAATTTTTTTCTTAGTTCAAACTTTTGAATTTTACCAGTTGAAGTTTTCGGTAAATCACAAAAAATTACTTGTTTTGGTACCTTAAATCCAGCAAGAGTTTCTTTACAAAAACTGATTAGCTCTTTTTCTGTTACTGGTTTATCTTGAACCATTTCAATAAAAGCACAAGGTACCTCTCCCCATTTCTCATCTGGCTTTGCCACTACTGCTGCTATAGATACTGAAGGATGTTTTGCTAAAGTATTCTCTATTTCAATCGAGGATATATTTTCACCACCTGAAATTATAATATCTTTAGACCTGTCTTGAATCTTAACATATCCGTCAGGATGCATCACAGCTAAATCTCCAGAATGAAACCAACCTCCATCCATAGCTTTGGATGTTGCATCTTTATCTTTAAAATATCCCTTCATGACAATATTTCCTTTGATCATTATTTCACCAATTGTTTTCCCATCTTTAGGCACTTCGATCATTGTTTCTGGGTTCATAACTGCTATACCCTCTGTGTTTGGATACCTGACTCCTTGTCTTGCTTTAATCTCATTTTGTTTCTCCTCGTCAAAATCATTCCAAGCATCATTCCAAGCACATTGAGTAACATGCCCATAAGTTTCTGTTAATCCATAAACGTGCATCACTTCAAAACCTAGCTCATTCATTTTTTTAAATATAATACTTGGGGGTGGTGCTCCAGCAGTGAGTACATAAACTTTTTGTTTTAATTTTTTTCTGTCAGTCTCCGGTGCACCAGTGATCATATTTAACACAATTGGTGCTCCACCGAAATGCGTTACATTATATTTATCAATTAATTCAAATATTTTTTTAATATCTATATTTCTTAGACATATAGTTCTTCCATTCAACATAGGTATAGTCCACGGGTATCCCCAACCATTGCAATGAAACATTGGAACAATAGTCAAAAAATTCAATCTGTTTGGCATATTCCAAGCAACAGCACTTCCAGTGGACATAAGGTATGATCCCCTATGATGATAAACTACACCTTTTGGATTTCCTGTAGTACCAGACGTATAACTTAATGATATTGCTTGCCATTCATCCTCTGGCATTTTCCAATCATAATTTTTATCACCAGTGTTCAAAAAACTTTCGTATTCTAATTCACCAATCTTCTCACACTTAGATTGATCTGCAAATTTATCAATAATATCAATTATTATAATTTTTTTTTTTAAAGTGCTTAAAGCCTTTTTTACCTCTACATGAAGTTGTCTATCAACAACTAATACTTTGGCTTCACTGTGGTCTAAAATATAAGCAATTGTTTTAGCATCTAATCTTATATTGATAGTATTTAACACTGCACCTGTCATTGGAACTGAATAATGACCCTCAAAAATTTCAGGGGTATTAAAAGCTAAAAAAGAAACTGTATCACCTTTTTCAACACCTATTTTATTAAGCGCACTCGCAAATTGAACTGCTCTTTTATAAACCTGATCCCATGTATATTTTCTGTCCTCATAAATAACTGCCTCATAATTTGGATAAATTTCTTTAGCTCTTTTTAAAAAAGTTAGGGGTGTCAATGGAACATAATTTGCATTATTTTTATCCAAATTAGTATCGTAATGACTCATTTTAATTAAATTTGAAATTCATTAAATTTGAACTACCAGAGATGGCTGATTTATAATGTTGCTCAACTCTTGGTAATACTTTGTCAAAGTAAAATCTTGCAGTATCAATTTTGTCATCATAGAAATTTTTATTTTCACTATAATCTTTGAAGCTTACCTCTAAAACTTTAATCCATGCATATGCAATAGATACATAACCTAAAGTTTTTAAATAATCATTTGCAGCTGCGCTTACATCATCTTTTTCTAATTTCATTCTATCAACCATCCAATCACTAAATTTTTTTAATATACTTAGATAATTATTAAATTCTGATATAAATGGTTCAATTTTTTTATTATTAGAATTACATTCAGATTTTACTTGGTCTAAAAATTTATTAATTATACTTCCGTTCTTATTTGATAGTTTTCTAAAAACTAGGTCAGCAGCCTGTACTGAATTAGTTCCTTCGTATATAGGTGTAATTCTATTATCTCTATATAATTGTTCTATTCCCTGATCTTTTGTATACCCATAACCTCCATGAATTTGCATTGCATCACTTGTTATTTCCATAGCTAAGTCTGTAAATAATGATTTTACAACAGGTGTCATTAATGAAACATAATCTGAAGCTTCTTGACGAATTTTTTCGTCTGGATGATACAAACTAACTTCAGTCTGTTGAGATAGCCAAAAACATAAAGCTCTTTCACCTTCGATAATTGATTTCATATTTAATAATGTTCTTCTGATATCGGCATGTTCAATAATAAAATCAGCTCCATTTTTCGATTTTGATTTATTCGTTTTTCCCTGTTTTCTCTCTTTTGCATAGGATAGGGAATTTTGATAAGCAATTTCTGAAATACCTAAACCTTGAATACCAACAACTATTCTTTCAAGGTTCATCATCGTAAACATTGCACTTAAACCTTTTTCTTTAGCACCAATCATGTATCCAATTGCATCGTCAAAATTTAAAACACACGTAGCTGATCCTTTTATGCCCATCTTAGTTTCAATCGACCCTGTTGATATTCCATTTCTAGGCCCTACAGTCCCATCGTCTTTAACGATAAATTTAGGTACTAAAAATAAGCTTATACCTTTTGTTCCAGATGGAGAGTCATCGACTCTAGCCAAAACTAAATGAATAATATTTTCAGTCAGATCATGATCACCAGAAGTAATAAAGATTTTTTGTCCAGTTAATTTATATGTTCCATCAGATTGTTTTTTTGCTTTCGTTTTAAGCAAACCCAAATCAGTTCCACACACTGGCTCTGTTAAACACATAGTACCGCTCCATTTACCTTCGACTATTTTTGGTAAGTACTTATTTTTAATATCATCTGTAGCATGATGATTTATACAATTATAAGCGCCAATACTCAGTTCACTATAAAGTTTGAAAGAAAGACTGGCTGAGGATAACATTTCATCAAAAAAAGCACTTACAGTTTTAGGCATACCTTGACCTCCATACTTTGGATCACAAGATAAAGATGTCCATCCATCTTCTATATATTTCTTATAAGCTTCTTTATATCCCGGAGGTGTTCTCACAACTCCATTTTCTAAAACTGCTGGATTTTCATCACCAGCTTTTGCAAGTGGTAAAATAAGATTTTGATTTATTTTAGCAGCCTCTTGTAGAATATCCTTTACAAGGTCTGAACTTACATCTTTATATTTTTCTAATTCATTATAATTTTTGTTGTTTCTTAATTTTTCAAAAAGAAACATCATATCATCTATTGGTGCTGTATAGCTTGGCATAAACTTAGTTTAAAATAATTAATAGATTATTGCAATTTTGAAATTATCGCATCACCCATTTGAGTGGTCGAAACTTCTTTCATTCCTTTTGATAAAATATCTTTGGTTCTAAGCCCATCATTGAGTACCTCTTGGACTGCTTTTTCTAAAGCCTCCGCCTCCTTATCAAGATCCAAAGAATATCTTAAGGCCATTGCGAAACTTAATATAGTAGCAATTGGATTAGCAATTCCTTTTCTCGCTATGTCTGGTGCAGAACCGTGAATAGGTTCATACATAGCTCTCATTTCACCATCTTTATTTTTCGCCCCCAAAGAAGCTGATGGCAATAATCCAAGAGATCCTGTTAGCATTGAAGCTTGGTCAGACAACATATCTCCAAATAAATTATCTGTCACTATCACATCAAATTGCTTTGGATTCCTTAATAGTTGCATAGAGCAGTTATCTGCAAGCATATGACTTAATTCAACATCTTTATACTCATTATCATGTAAAGTTTGAACTTCTTCTTTCCATAATTGTCCTGCTTCCATCACATTTGATTTTTCACAAGAAGTGACTTTATTAGATCTTTTTTTTGCTAAATCAAAAGCAATTCTTGCTACTCTAATTATTTCACTACTCGTATAAGTATGAGTGTTTATTCCTTTTCTTTCTCCATTTTCAATTGGTTTAATTCCTCGTGGCTCACCAAAATAAATTCCACCAGTTAATTCTCTGACTATCATTATATCAAGGCCAGAAACAATTTCTGGCTTCAAAGTTGATGCATCTACTAATTGTTTAAAACATATTGCAGGTCTTAAATTTGCAAAAAGTTTTAATTCTTTTCTCAATTTAAGTAATGCTCTCTCTGGTTTTTTTGAAAACTCAATATTATCCCACTTTGGTCCGCCCACAGCACCTAACATTACTACAGCGCTTTCTAGAGCTTTATAAAAAACCTCATCAGTAATTGGTGTACCGTGTTTGTCATAAGAACAACCTCCGGCCAGATCTTCATCAATTTCAAAATCTAAAGATTTCTTATCATTAAACCAATTGATTATTTTTCTAACTTCACTTATCACCTCTGGACCAATACCATCTCCTGGTAATAATAATATTTTTCTTTTTTTTACTTTAATCATTAAAAATCCAGGGCTTTTTATTTTTCAGATCTTTTTCAAAATTTTCAATTTTATCAGATTTTTTTAAAGAAAGCGCTATATCATCAAGTCCTTCTAGTAAGCACTTTTTTTTGAATATATCAATTTTAAATTTTATCTCATTATTTCCATAAACTATTTTTTCTTCATTAAGATCTACAAAAATCTCTTCTTTTCTATTTGAGTACTCAGACAGTTCTTTGATTTTTTCATCTTCAAGAATTATTGGTAAAATTCCATTTTTAAAACAGTTATTATAAAAAATGTCTGCGAAACTTGAACTAATTATGCATGTAATGCCAAAATCTAATAATGCCCAGGGTGCATGTTCTCTTGAAGATCCACAACCAAAATTTTTCCCGGCTATTAAAATTTTAGAATTATTAAAAGGATTTTTGTTTAAAACAAATTCATCTATTTCTTTTCCATTATCATCATATCTCATTTCAAAAAATAAGTTTTTACCCAATCCTGTCCTTTTAATTGTCTTCAAAAACTGTTTTGGTATAATCATATCTGTATCGATGTTAACAATAGGTAAATATGCTGGTATACTTTTTAGTGTATTGAATTTTTGCATCTAATTTTGATACTTTCTTACATCATCAAGACTTCCAGATATAGCTGCTGCTGCTGCCATCCCAGGACTAACTAAATGAGTTCTTCCACCTCTTCCTTGTCTCCCTTCAAAATTTCTATTTGATGTAGAAGCACATCTTTCTTCGGGTTTTAACTTATCAGCATTCATTGCTAGGCACATAGAGCAACCTGGCTCCCTCCATTCAAACCCAGAATTCGTAAAGATTTTATCCAATCCTTCTTGTTCTGCTTGTTCTTTAACTAATCCAGATCCTGGCACAACCATTGCATGAACATGGGAAGCTATTTTTTTATCTTTTAAAATTTTTGCAGCTTCTCTTAAATCTTCAATTCTTCCATTTGTACAACTTCCTATAAAAACTTTATCAATTTTTATATCTTTCGCTGCCATATTTGGTTTTAAACCCATGTAATTTAATGCTCTTTCTAAAGAATTTTTTTTGTCTTCATCCTTTTCATTTTGAGGATTAGGAACATTCTCATCAATAGTAATTACGTCTTGTGGAGATGTTCCCCAAGTTATCATTGGTAAAATTTCTTCAGCTTTAAGATTTATCTCCTTATCAAATTTTGCATCACCATCTGTTTTTAAAATTTTCCAATTTTCAATCGCTTTATCCCAGTTTATTCCTTTTGGTGACATCGGCCTACCTTTTAAATATTCAAATATTTTTTCATCAGGGGCAATTAATCCTGCTCTTGCACCACCTTCTATAGTCATATTACAAATTGTCATTCTTTGCTCTACACTTAACGATTTAATTAAGTCTCCCGCGTATTCTATCACACAACCAGTACCACCAGCTGTTCCAATTTTTCCGATAATCTGTAAAATAACATCTTTAGACGTAACTCCTAACGGAAGTTTGCCATCAACATTTATTCTAAAATTCTTTGCTTTTTTTTGAACTAATGTTTGTGTAGCCAATACATGCTCTACCTCTGAAGTTCCAATACCAAATGCTAATGCTCCAAATGCGCCATGAGTAGCTGTATGACTATCACCACATACAATTACAGTACCAGGTTGAGTAAATCCTTGTTCAGGCCCTGTGACATGAACAATACCTTGTCTCTTATCATTCATTCCAAAAAGTTTCACTCCAAATTCTTTACAATTTGCTTCTAAAGTCTCAACTTGTATTTTAGACTCATGATCTGAAATGCCTTTTGATCTATCTGTAGTTGGAACATTATGATCTGCAACCGCTAATGTTAATTTCGGATGTCTGACACTACGTCTAGAATTTCTAAGTCCCTCAAAAGCTTGGGGGGAAGTAACTTCATGAACTAAATGTCTATCAACAAATAGTAAAGCTGTACCATCATCTTGTTGATGAACTAAATGGTCATTCCAAATTTTATCGTAAAGAGTATTGGGCATTTAGAAAAAAATTATTTTTTTTCTTGTAAATTTTCAAGTTTTTTTTCAGTCTTAATTTCGGCCTTAGAAGCTTCTTTTTTAGCTTCTTCTTTTTGAAATTCATCATTTTTAGACTTATCGGTTGCTAAAACCTCTTTTTTTGAATCTGCTACAGTTTCTTTGGTAGCTGGCGCTAAGTTTTCCTCTGTTACTGTCTCAGGTTTTACATCGACATCTATACCAATTTTTTTTCTAATTTTTTCTGCAATTCTTGCTGATTTACCTGTTCTATCTCTTAGATAGTATAACTTCGCTCTTCTTACTTTTCCAGAACGAATAACTTTTATTGAGTCAATGACTGTTCCAAATAAAGGAAATGTTCTCTCAACTCCTTCTCCAAAAGATATTTTTCTTACAGTAAATGAAGAATTTAAATCTCTACTTTTTTTGGCAATACAAACACCCTCGAAATATTGAATTCTTTCTTTTTTTCCTTCAGTAATTCTTACACCAACTTTAACAACATCACCTGGAAAAAATTCTGGAATTTTTTTTTCAGATAGAATTTTTTTTACATTGTATTGATTTATTTCTTCTATCGTTTTCATTTTAATATTTAACAATTTAATTTTTTTTATATTTTTGCCACAAATCTGGTCTTCGGTCGCGTGTTATAGCCTCAGATTGAGATAAACGCCAGTCTTTAATTTTAGCGTGATCTCCTGATAATAGCACTTCCGGAACTGATTTTTGCTCCCAAATCTGTGGTTTTGTGTATTGTGGATACTCCAACAGACCATTTTCGAAAGTTTCTTCAGAAGCTGATTTTTCATTTCCCAGAACTCCAGGCAAAAGTCTTAATACACTATCAAGAACCACAAGTGCAGCTGTTTCTCCACCTGACAACACATAATCACCTATACTAATTTCCTCGATATTTCTTGTACTTAAAACTCTTTCGTCTACACCCTCAAAATGTCCACAAATTAAAGAAAATGATTTTTCTTTGGATAATTCCATCGCAAGATTTTGATCAAATCTTTTACCCTTTGGTGAAAGGTAAAAAATTCTTTCTCCTTTATTTAAGTTTTGATCAATAGATTTTGCTAAAATATCAGGTTTAAGCAACATTCCTGTTCCACCACCATATGGTGTATCGTCAACGGTTTTATGCTTATCTGTTGCTGCATCTCTTATGTTAATCACTTTTAAACTCCATAATTTTTTAGCCATTGCTTTCCCATAAAGACCTTTATCGAAAGGTCCGGGAAAAATTTCTGGATAAAGTGTAAATATTTGAGCTTGCAACATAAATAGATCTTAAATTATTTTTTTTCTTCCTTAAGAGCTTCTGCCTTTGGGGCTTCTTCTTTTTTAGCTTCTGCCTTTGGGGCTTCTTCTTTTTTAGCTTCTGCCTTTGGGGCTTCTCCAGCTGAAGCTGTGTCAGTTTTTGGAGCATCTTGCTTTTTAGGTTCCTCAGAACCTTCTTTTTTTCTATCTTTTTTTGGAATAGCCTTTTGAGGATTGTTGCTGTTAGCAGGCATAGGCATAAGTTCATTTTCACCCAAAATTCTTGCTACTCTTGTTGTAGGTTGCGCACCTTGACCCAACCAGTATTTAATTCTCTCAGCTTCCAATCCAATTCTCTCTTTTTTTTCTTTTGGTAACAAGGGATTAAAAAAACCTACTTTTTCAATAAATCTTCCATCTCTTGCAAAACGACTGTCAGCGACTACAACTTTGTAAACCGGCCTCTTCTTTGTTCCTCCTCTTGATAATCTAAGTTTTAACATTCACACTCCTTTTTTTATTTTAGTTGATTAAATAATTCTGGAGGTAATCCTTTATCGGACATACCTTTCAGATTTCCTTTAGACATCTTTTTCATCATTTCAGACATCATTTTAAATTGTTTTAACAATTTATTGATAGTGGCTGGATCGGTCCCAGAGCCATTAGCAATTCTTTTTTTTCTTGAACCATCAATAATTTTTGGGTTCTCTCTTTCATTTTTCGTCATCGATAAAATTATAGCTTCATTTTTTGTGATAACACTTTCATCAATTCCAGCAGCATCCATTTGTGATTTAACTTTTGAAACACCTGGCATAAAAGACATGATACCCTCGATTCCACCCATTTTTTTCATTTGTCTTAATTGAGTTAAATAATCTTGCATTGAAAATTGTCCCTTTTTTAAATTTTCCTCGGTTTTTTTTATGTTTTCTTCACCCAAATCCTGTGCTGCTTTTTCAACAAGAGATACAATATCTCCCATTCCAAGAATTCTATTTGCAATTCTATCTGGATGGAACACCTCAAGATTTTCAATTTTTTCTCCAACACCTAAAAATTTAATTGGAACTTGAGAAACAAATTTCATACTAACTGCAGCACCACCTCTTGCATCTCCGTCAGCTCTTGTTAAAATTATTCCTGAAAGATTAACCGTATTTTTAAACTCTTTTGCAACCGATGCTGCAACTTGTCCAGTAAGAGAATCTGCAACAAGGAAAGTTTCTGCAGGTTTAATGGTATTTTCGATTTGCTTAATCTCACTCATCATTTGTAAATCAATTTGTGTTCTACCTGCTGTATCAAATAGTATTATTTCAGCTCCATTTAAATTAGCAGCACTAATTGCTCTTTGACAAATATCAATCGGTTGTTGTCCCTCTAAAATTGGGAGAGTTAAAATATTATTTTGTTCTCCTAAAGATCTCAATTGTTCTTGCGCGGCTGGTCTGTAAATATCCAAACTAACCATCATTACTTTCTTTTTTTTTGTATTTTCAAAATATCTCGCAAGTTTTACTGTAGTAGTAGTTTTACCAGATCCTTGTAATCCAACTAGCATCATGGGTACTGGTGGAACTGCATTTAAATTTACATCATTATTTTTTTCACCCAGTAAACTAACCAATTCATCATATACAATCTTAACAACCATATCACCTGGGGAAGTTGATCTAATTATTTCTTGACCTAGAGCTTTAGGTTTAACTTTTTCGATAAAATCTTTTGCTACTTCAAGAGATACATCTGCTTCTAATAAAGCTTGTCTTATACCCCTTAATCCATCATCAACTTGATTTTCATCAAGTGATGGTGCTTTTTTTAAGGAGGAAAAAACTTCCTCAAATTTATTTGTTAAATTTTCAAACATATTTATTACACGCATTAGTAATCGCACTAGTGGGCGAACCCTCGCTAACTAGTGTCGATCTCTTTGTTTCCAAAGACACCGCAAATTTAACGTTTTTGCGGAAACTGGCACAAACTATAATAGAGGTTCAAAAAGTCAATAAATAAGTTAAATAACTATATATGGACATTAAAGCTTTTAAAATGGATGGATTGGGTAATGACTTTGTAATTATTGATAATAGACAAAAAATAACCAATTTAACAAAGGATCAGATAGTTAAAATTTGTGATAGAAATTTTATCGGCTGTGATCAACTAATTTTTATTGAGTCAGATAATTCTGCAGATGCAAATTTGAGATTTTTTAATTCAGATGGAGGAGAATCTGGAGCATGTGGGAATGGAACAAGATGTGTGGCAGATTTAATTTCAAAAGAAAAAAATAGTAATTCTATAGTTTTAAATACACTATCAGGAAAATTGAAATCTCAAATATTGGAAAAAAAAATTGTTATGACTGAAATTGGTAAAGCCAAATTAAAATGGAACGAAATACCTTTGTCAAAAGAGATAGATACCAAAAATTTAAATATGAAAATTATCGACACAAATAATAACGAGCATTTAGGTGGAACAGTAATTAACGTTGGTAATCCACATATTATTTTTTTTGTAAAAAAAATTGGAGATTTTAATATGGAAATTGTTGGTCCTGAGATAGAAAATCATGAGTTATTCCCTGAAAAATGTAATGTAACAATTGCACAAATTATCAATAAAAATTTAATCAAAGTTAAAGTGTGGGAAAGGGGAGCTGGTCTCACTAAAGCTTGCGGAACTGCAGCATGTGCTACTGCATATGCTGGTAAATTAAATAATCTTACAGAAAATAAAACTGATATAGAGTTTTCAACTGGAAAATTATCAATTTTAATAGATGAAAATAATTCTATTCATATGAAAGGACCTGTCTCGGATATTAAAGAAATTAATATAAAATTATAATGGGTATCTTTGATAAATTTAAAATTGGATTTCAAAAAAGTGCGTCAGCCTTCACGTCTGGAATTAAAGAAATAATTATCAAAAAAGAAATTAATGATGAGAATTTGAATAAAATTGAGGAATTTTTAATTCGATCAGATGTAGGGGTTGAGGCCGCATCTGAAATAAAAGAAATAATTTCAAGAAAAAAAATTGATCCAAATAAAGATTTAACTAAAGAAATAAGTTCAATTTTAAAAGAATACATAATTTCTTTGATGAAGCCCTTGGAAAACAATTCTTTTTTTGAAAAAAAAGAAAAACTTAGTGCAACTTTGGTTTCAGGAGTCAATGGAGTAGGTAAAACAACAACTATTGGTAAAATAGGAAAAATAATGAAGACTAATGGCAATAAAGTTATGTTTGCAGCATCAGATACTTTTCGAGCTGCTGCAATTGAACAATTGGAAAATTGGGCAAACAAAGTAGATGTTCAGATAATAAAATCATCTCAAGGAGCTGATCCAGCCTCTGTTGCTTTTAAGGCAGTAGATGAAGCTATTAAAAGTAATTTTAATCAAGTTTTAATAGATACAGCAGGGAGGCTTCAAAATAAAAAAAATTTAATGGAGGAGTATAAAAAAATAGCAAATGTCACAAAAAAAATAGATCCTAATGCACCTCACAATGTCATATTAGTTTTAGATGCAACATCAGGTCAAAATGTATTAAATCAAGTAGAAGAATTTAATAAGATTATACCAATAACAGGTATTGTGATGACAAAATTAGATGGCACAGCTAAAGGAGGAATTTTGTTAGCATTAGCAAAGAAATATGAAATTCCAATTATTGCACTAGGTTTGGGTGAAAAAGAAGATGACTTACAGTTATTTGAAGCAGAAAAATTTGCCGAGGCTTTTACCCAAATTAATTAATTAAATTACTAGAGATCAAAGGTTTATAAATATTACATCTGTAATTATCATCAAATTTATAATGACCACAATCTTTAGAGAATGAAGAGATTATAAAATCAAATTTACCAGTGGTAGGATAAAGTTCTAGTTTTTTACTACTGATGTCATATTTAAAATTAGCATTTAAACTTTTTACAGCACTAATCATTACTAATGTATTGTCATCTTTTAATAAATAATATGCAAAATCATCTGGAAATACTGGAAAATCATATTCTTGTAAAAAATATTTAGCTTGTGAAGGAAACCATTCATAAGAGATTAAAGGCGATGAGGACTTTGTTAAATGATTAAAAATATAAAGGTCTTTTGGATAATCATTTATATAATTATCATTTTCACCTCTAGCTAAAATAGATTTTTCTCTACCTTTAAAATATAAGCTAAACTCTTTGTTATGTGAGTCCATATGATCTATATGAAATAAATCATCTGGTTGAAAAAACTCATCTTGCGAATAAGTGTTGGTAATAAAGATAAAGACTACAATAAATAAAAAAGATAATTTTTTCATTATCTTTTAATAAATTATAATTCTGAAGTATATTTGTTGAGATTGTGGCTTAATTTAAACTTTTTAAAAAAGATTTAAGAGCTTTGACAAGGTTTTCATCGAACTCCATCATATGATTGTCATGTTTTGTGAAATAAGAATATTTTGGTTCGTTGGCTATTTCATAAATTTTTTTCCCCATGAAGAATGGAACTATCTGGTCAGCCTCACCGTGCATTATTAAAATAGGAGCATTAATATTATTAATCTTACTTTTATTATCAAATTTGTCTTTTAATAATAGATTTACGGGTATGTAGGGATAAAATATTTTAGCCGCATCAACCATAGAAGTAAATGGAGTCTCTAATATAACTCCGGCAAAATTTTTTTTTTGCGATAAATGAGTTGCAACACCAGTCCCTAATGACTCACCATAAATAACAATATTTTCCTCTTTAACACCTTTGTTGGTTAACCAATTTATTCCACTTCTTCCATCTTCATAAAGACCTTTCTCAGATGGTTTTCCTTGATTCCCACTAAAACCTCTCCAGGCAATTATTAAAAAGTTAACATCCATCTCACTAAAATGGTTTAATTTATGAATTCTATTTTCTAAAGAACCAGCGTTTCCATGAAAATAAAGAATGGTTTTGTATTTCTTTAAATCTTTTTCATGATACCAAGCTAATAAATCAATATTGTCTGAAGTATTTATTTTTACCTTTTCAATTGACACAGATATCTGATCATTAGAGTAATTATTTTCATTTGGGTGGTACAATAAATTTCTCTGATAAAAATATAAAAAAACCAAAACTAAAAGATAAACTACAATAATTATTTGTAAAAATGAGAACAAATTATCCTTAAACTTTTTTAACATTATTTTTTTTCGCCAAGTATATTCCAAAAAATACTAAAATTGTTCCAATGAAATGATAATTTTCAAATTTTTCATCAAATAAAAAATATCCATAGATTGCACCATAAACTGTAAACACGTAAAGTGTAAAACCAGTTAAAGATGCACCTAATTTTTTTTGAGCGATGGTGTAAAGGGTAAAAGCAATTATTCCTGGTGAAACAGCTGCAAATATTACCCATAAGTAAAATTCAGGTATAAAATTTGTTTGTTTATAGAATATTTCCTCACCAACATAAAAGGGTAATAAGCTCAATGCTCCAAAAAATGATATTAAAGTAAATCTCTCAAAAATTTTAAGTTTAGAATTCCAATAAAATAAATAAATAGAATATAAGGCCCATCCAATTGCAGCAGCTAACATCCATAAATCACCAATTGTGAATTCCAAATTAATTAGTAATTTTAGATTACCTTTAATTATAATCGTAAATACTCCTATTAAACATGCAATCAATCCAATTATTTTGGTAAAATTAATTCTTTCATCAAAGAAAAAATATGAGATCAAAATTATAAATACAGGTGATGACGTATATATAATTCCCATATTTGTTACTGTTGTAGTTTCGCCAGCTAAAAAAGGGAAGGCGCCACAAACACCACAACCCATTGACCCTAAAAAAAATAATTTTTTGTATTCTTTCTTTATAACTTTAAAATTTTTTTTTAAACTCACATATGTAAATGGTAGTAATATTAAAAAAACTAATGTCCATCTCCAAAAAGCTAATGAAATAGGTGGTACAAATTCTACACCTCCTCGCGCAACTACTAAATTGCTTGCCATAAAGATTGGTTGAATAAATAAAAGAGAAAGAGGAAAAATATTAACGTTGAGATTTCTCAATTTTTGTAAAAATTAACTTTTATCAAAAAAGGCTTCGTATATCATCATTACGATAGCTGCACCCATTAATAAATATACTGGAATAACATCTAAAAAACCAATCATCATGGATCTTGTCAGAGTAGTTGCCAATCCAATTAAAAAGAACACAGCGAATGATAAACCAATGATAGTTGTAATTTTATTCATTCTATTTATTCCTCACATTCTTTTTCTAACCATCTTGCAACACCTAAAAATCTATGGTCATCATATTTGTTGCCAATTAATTGAATTCCTAATGGTAAATTATTTTCACCCTCAAGTAAAGGTAATGAAATACAAGGTGTTCCAAGATAAGACCAAACTTTATTAAACTCCGCTGTACCGGTGCTCTTCAACCCTTTAGGTGCTACACCTGGGCTAGATGGAGATAACACTCCATGGTAGTCTTCAAATACTTCCTCATAAGACTCATAACTTCTTTTCATAAAATCTATCGCCTCAGCATATTCTTTAGCGGAATACTTATTTCCGTTTGCAATTGCATCTTGCATATATTTAGAAAGTTTTTTTTTAAACTTTTTGTAATATACAGAAAAATTATTAGCTAAATCTGTCTCGTGGATTATTTGATGATATTTATGAATGTCTTTAAAATAAGAGGGAGTATCAAAAATCTCTATATTTTTCTTAAAAGATTTAATAAAATATTCAAAAGATTCTCGAGATTTTTTATCAATTATTTTCCAATGTTCAGTTTTATAAAATATAAATTTTGGCTCAAATAAAGGGCCTTTTTTTGTTTCTGACAAAATATTTTCTGTTGAGTAATGAATTGTTGCAGGGTCATATTTATCCTTTTTTATTAAAACTTTTGCTAACATAGCTACGTCTTCTACTTTACGACCAAACATACCAATTTGATCAAGACTATATGATGTTCTTAAAACTCCGTTTCTCGAAATAAGTCCATAACTTGGTTTATATCCTACAACACCACAGTAAGAGGCTGGTCTAATTACAGATCCACCAGTTTGAGAACCAATAGAGGCCGGAGCCATAAAAGATGCAACAGATGCTGCAGACCCACTAGATGAACCACCAGGCGTCCTAGATTTATCATGTGGATTTGTTGTTGCTGGAGGTCCTAAATAAGCAAGTTCTGAAGTTGCAGTTTTTCCCATCACAATTGCTCCTGATGCATGCAACAAATCTACTATTTCTGCATTTTGAGAATAAGATTTACCTTTCCTAATAACTGTCCCACACTCGGTTGGCATATCAACAGTTCCTATTATATCTTTAATTGCTATTGGTACTCCATGCAAAGGACCAACTGGCTTCCCAGATCTTCTATGATCATCAGCTTCAGATGCTTTCTCTAACAAAACTTTTTTATCAAAATGAGCCCATGCTTTTACATCTTTTTCAAACTTATTTATTCTCTCAACATACTTTTCACAAACTTCAACCGAAGAGAGCTGGGCATCTTTTATTTTCGATGCTAGTTCCTCTAAACTTAAAGAAAATATGTCTGTCATTTAAAATTAATTTGCAAATAATGTTTCGGGTAACCAAAGTGCTATTCCTGGAAAAAGGTACATTAAAACCATTGCTAAAATCACAATTCCTAAGAACGGCATTATTCCACTAAAGATTTGCATTAGTTCTACATTCTTTGATTGTACACCTTTTAAGTAATATGCTGACATTGCCATGGGGGGTGTCAGAAATGAAGTTTGTAAATTTAATGCAATTAACATTGCAAAAAAATATGGATTTACTCCAAAAAACTCAACTAGTGGTAAAAAGATAGGAACAAATATGATTAAAATCTCAGTCCATTCTAGAGGCCATCCCAATAAAAATATTATTAATTGGGTAATTACTAAAAACTGCCAAGGCTGTAAATTTAAAGATTTAAAGAAATGTTCAAAAACTTCGTGACCACCAAGATATGAAAATACTGAGGCAAATGTCCAAGAACCAATAAATAACCACATAATCATTGCTGTTGTTTTTGCTGTTAGGAACACAGACTCTTTAAAATTTTTCCACTTTAATGTTTTATAAAAATAAGAAAGCACTAATGATCCAAAAGCACCTACCGCAGCAGCCTCAGCTGGTGTAGCAATTCCAGCAAGAATTGTTCCTAAAACTAAAATTATTAATGAGAACAAAGGTAAAAAAGAAATGAGAACCTCTTTTAATATTACTGCAGTTGGTGGTATCTCCTCTGCAGCAGGTTTAGGAGCAATAGATGGGTTTAACCATGCTCTAAATACTGCATAAGCTATGTAAAGTCCTGCTAACATTAATCCTGGGAAAATTGCAGCTGCGAATAATCTTAAAGGTGATAACTGTGCAATTACGGAGTAAACAATTAACATAATGCTAGGTGGAATTAAAATTCCTAAACAACCACCTGAGCAGATAATTCCAGAGGCAAATTTTTTATCATAACCAGCTTTAATCATTGCTGGCCAAGCAAGGAGACCCATTAACGTTACTACTGCTCCTATGATACCTGTTGCAGTTGAGAATAACGCGCAGGTAATTAACGCAGCTACTGCCATTGAAGCTGGAAGCTTGTGAGACGCTAATCTGATTGCAAAAAATAATTTAGCTACAATACCAGCCCTTTCAACTAAATATCCCATGAATAAAAAGAGGGGGACTGCGGTCAACACGTTATTATCCATTACAGTGTAAGTATTTTGAACAAAAAGTTGGAATATCCTATTATCAAACAAATGTTCCATTTTAGTAGGATCAAAGTAAGCGTAGTATCCAAAACCTAAACCCATAGCCATCAAAGTGAATGCAATTGGAAAACCTAATAGGACAGCAAATAAAAATATTCCCATCATCATAATTGCTACCTCTGGATTAGTAAGACTAAATAGCATCTTCTTTATTTCCTTCTTGTGAAGTTCTCATTAAAACTTTTTCTGTTTCTTCGGCATCACCCTCTGTTGATCTTTCAGGCCAACTACCAGTCTGAATGCATATTACACATCTAAACACCTCTCCAATTCCTTGAAGAGTTAAAAGAGTTCCAGACAAAGGTATCAAAGATTTTGCCATATAAATTTGTATTTGAGCTGGACTATTCCAGCTTGTTTCTTTTATTTTCCAAGCTAGAGCTGCATATTCGTAACCGTAAAAAGCTAAAGCGATAACTCCTGGAAAAAAGAAAATAAAATATAGAACTACATCTATCCAAGCTTGTGTTCTTTGAGAAAATAATCTGTATATTACATCACCTCTTACATGTGCTTCAGTGCATAAAGTGTATGCACCTGCCATCATAAAAATTGCTCCATACATTTGAAGACTAAAATCGAAATTCCATAGGGTTGGGGCATTCAAAGCATACGCCATAAAAACTTCATAACAAGTTCCACCCATTAAAATTACTATGCACCATGAGAATGCTTTCCCCATTGAGACGCTCAATCGATCAGCGAATTTAATGTAAGATCTCATCATAGATATAGACTCTTATTGAATTGTTATGAATTAATCAAATAAAAAGGGGGCCGAAGCCCCCTTAATAAAATTTATAAAAGTTAATTATATCTTAACTTTTCCAATTGGACCAAACTCATTTTCATATGCAAGTTTGTAATTAGGCTGATTCATCAGCAAGTACTTCATTACTCTCTTCGCATAAGCTTTTTGAGAATCAACGATTTTCTTAAAGAAAGGATCTTTCTTATTGAAATCACCAATTACTTTGTCCCAACCTTTTAATTGTTGAGCCAAAATCTCATCTGAAGTTTGGTAAACATTTACTTTATGCTCATTCATTAACTTAGCTAAGTCAGCTGAGTATCTTACTAGAGCTTTAAAGTAGTTATCACTGTTTGCAGCATAAGCAGCATTTTTCAATATTGCTTGGTGTGCAGGTGATAAACTATTATATGTTTTTTTATTAACTGGTATTTCAAACATCTCTTGAGATTGGTGAAAACTTCCTAAGTGATAGTGCTTAGAAACGTCTTGCATACCAAATTGAGAGTCTGAAGTTGGGTTGTTAAACTCAGCAGCTTCAATCAAACCAGTTTTCATTGCTGGCTGAATTTCACCACCTGGTAATTGTCTAACTACCATTCCCATTGCAGTTAAAACGTTAGTCGCTAAACCAACTGTTCTGTACTTCATACCTTTAACATCAGATACTTTAGTTACGTTCTTTTTGAACCAACCAAAAGGCTGTGCTGGCATAGGCATATGGAAAAAACCAATGTAGTCGAAACCTACTTTTGCAAGAGTTTCGTCATATAGTTTTCTTCCTCCACCATACTCCATCCATCCCATTACTTCTTGAGATGACATACCGTATGAAGGACCAGTTCCAAATAATGATGCAGCTGGATTTTTACCATACCAATATGCTGTCACCCAGTGACCCATATCTACTACACCAGAACTTACTGCTTGTCCGATTTCTGAAGTCTTTACAACTGCACCAACCGGTTGAAGATCGATCTGAAGTGAACCTCCAGACATTTCTTTTACCATGTTGCAATAGTCGCCAGCCATTTCAAAAAAGATGTTAGCTCCACTTGGCCATGCAGCTTGCATCTTTAATGTTGTTGCAGCATTTGCCTTAACATAAGGCATTGCAACAGCGGCTGCAGCTAAAGCACCAGTCTTAGCAGCAGTCTTAAAGAACTTACGTCTTGAAGATGTTTTCACCTTCAATGATTTATTTTCTTTAGTCATTATTACTCCTATTAAAGTTAATTAACTCAAATAATTAAAGCATAGATTCACATTGGAGTCTTTCTAAAAAGAAACTCAGATGTCGCAGAAGTTTAAAATTTTACAATCTAGAGTAGAATTAATTTACTTTATTTTTACAGTTTCCAGTTTTAAAAAACTCATCGATATTATCTATTGCTAAATTTGCCATAGCAATTCTAGTGTCTTTAGTTGCACTTCCTAGATGAGGTAAAATGAATGCAGACTTAATTTTAAGATATCCCGGATTTAAATTTGGCTCATTTTTATACACATCTAAACCTACCGCATAAATCTTTCTTCTATTTAACGCATCTATTAATGCTTCATCATCAACAATATCACCTCTGGCAACATTTGTTATTACTGCACCTTTAGGAAAAAATTCAACTGTTTCTTTATTAATCATGTTTTCCGTTTCTTTAGTAGCAGGACAACAAATTGACAAAACATCCGAAACTGAAAATAAACTTTTTATATCATTATGATAAACAGCTCCTAGCTCTTTTTCATCACTTAATTTTGATCGATTATGATAATGAATTATCATTCCAAGCGATCTTGCAATCTTTGCAATTTTTTGACCAATTCTTCCCATGCCTAAAATTCCTAATCGCGTTCCAGTTAATTGTTTTCCAATTAGATAATCTGCTGACCATTTCCAACCACCCTCTCTAGCAGATTCAATTCCCTCAGATGCTCTTCTACACGCACCTAAAATTAATAACATTCCAATTTCAGCTGTTGCATCTGATAAAACTTCAGGAGTATTTGTTACTGCAATATTTTTTTTTTTTGCAGCTTCTAAATCAATATTTCCAAATCCCACTGCAAAGTTAGAAATAATTTTAATAGTATCTGGAAGCTTATTAATAGTTTCTTGATCCATTTTATCTGTAAGAGATGTTAAGATACCATCACAACCTCTAGACATT